>CP145880.1:0-364162 GCA_041945105.1 Candidatus Dasytiphilus stammeri | reverse complement strand
TGTGTATGCACTATGAATACATGAATAAAGTTATTAATTAAGGAGGTGATCCAACCACAGGTTCCCCTACGGTTACCTTGTTACGACTTCACCCCAGTCATGAATCATAAAGTGGTAAGCGCCCTCCTATTTTATAAGGTTAAACTACTTACTTCTTTTACAACCCACTTCCATGGTGTGACGGGCGGTGTGTACAAGGCCCGGGAACGTATTCACCGTGACATTCTGATTCACGATTACTAGCGATTCCTACTTCGTGGAGTCGAGTTGCAGACTCCAGTCCGAACTGCGACGTATTTTATGAGATCTGCTTAATCTTACGAGGTTGCTTCTCTTTGTATACGCCATTGTAGCACGTGTGTAGCCCTGGTCGTAAGGGCCATGATGACTTGACGTCATCCCCACCTTCCTCCAGTTTATCACCGGCAGTCTCCTTTGAGTTCCCGCCTTTATGCGCTGGCAACAAAGGATAAGGGTTACGCTCGTTGCGGGACTTAACCCAACATTTCACAACACGAGCTGACGACAGCCATGCAGCACCTGTCTCGTAGTTCCTGTTACAGCACTCCTATATTTCTATGGGATTCTACGGATGTCAAGACCAGGTAAGGTTCTTCGTGTTGCATCGAATTAAACCACATGCTCCACCGCTTGTGCGGGCCCCCGTCAATTCATTTGAGTTTTAACCTTGCGGTCGTACTCCCCAGGCGGTCGATTTAACGCGTTAGCTCCGGAAACCATAGTTTAATATCTACAATCTCCAAATCGACATCGTTTACGGCATGGACTACCAGGGTATCTAATCCTGTTTGCTCCCCATGCTTTCGCACCTCAGTGTCAGTATTCGTCCAGGAGGTCGCCTTCGCCACTGGTATTCTTTCGGATATCTACACATTTCACCGCTACACCCGAAATTCTACCTCCCTCTCCGATACTCCAGCAAATCAGTTTCAAATGCCATTCCTAGGTTAAGCCCAGGGCTTTCACATCTGACTTAATTTACCACCTACGTGCTCTTTACGCCCAGTAATTCCGATTAACGCTTGCACCCTCCGTATTACCGCGGCTGCTGGCACGGAGTTAGCCGGTGCTTCTTCTGTAGATAACGTCAAAAAAAACAGTTATTAGCTATTCTTTCTTCCTTTCTACTGAAAGTACTTTACAACCCTAAGGCCTTCTTCATACACGCGGCATAGCTGCATCAGGGTTTCCCCCATTGTGCAATATTCCCCACTGCTGCCTCCCGTAGGAGTCTGGACCGTATCTCAGTTCCAGTGTGGCTGGCCATCCTCTCAGACCAGCTAGGGATCGTCGCTTTGGTGAGCTTTTACCTCACCAACTAGCTAATCCCATCTGGGTTCATCCGGTGGTGTGAGGCCTAAATTAAGGTCCCCCACTTTCCTTGTTGTTACAAGAATATGCGGTATTAGCCATCGTTTCCAATGGTTGTCCCCCTCCATCGGGTAGATCCCCAGATCTTACTCACCCGTCCGCCACTCGTCGACAGAAAATTTTACTTTCCTTCGTTACCGTTCGACTTGCATGTGTTAGGCTTGCCGCCAGCGTTCAATCTGAGCCATGATCAAACTCTTCCCTTAAAAAACTAATATGCAAAGCAAATAAATTACTTATTTCATGTTCATTAGTGCACACACATATTAATTTTTAAACTACAATAATACTATACAAGTTTACAATCCATATGCAATGGCTTTTTAATTATTTTTAATTTTTATAGCACGTTGAATAGAACTTAAAATCTCTTTTTTTGATTCTTCTGCATTACCCCAACCCATGATTTTTGTCCATTTATTTTTTTCCAGATCTTTATAATGTTCAAAAAAATAATTCATTTTATTTAGTAATAATGAGGGTAAATCTTTAAGATCTAAAATCGAATCATATTCTGTAGTTAATTTATTATGAGGTACAGCGATGATTTTAAAATCATAACCAGATTCATCCATCATTTTTAGCATGCCTATTGGTCTACAAAAAATCACACTCCTTGGTTCTAAAGACGGTGCTATTACTAATATATCAAGAGGATCACCATCAAGTGATAAGGTATTATTTACATATCCATAATTACAAGGATAAAACATTGAAGTAGTTAAAAATCTATCAACAAATAAAGTTCCACTATTTTTATCTATTTCATATTTTATTAAATTCTGGTTCAACGGTATCTCTATAATGGCATAGATATCATGTGGTACATTTTCACCAATTGGAATCGAATCTAAATACATCAAATTAACCTTCTTAGGTTGATATTAATAAATACTTCTTCATAATATAAGAATCTAAAAAATCCCTAGGATTTAAAGTGAAGAAATAAATATGTATCATAATACAATTTTTATAATTTCAGCACCTAGTGGTACTGGAAAAACTAGCATAATTCAAACTTTATTGAAACAGTTAGATACTGCAAAATTATCCATTTCTTATACTACAAGAAAAAAAAGACCCCAAGAAAAAAATGGAGAACATTATCATTTTATACCTTATGATCAATTTGACAATATGATAAAACAAGATAAATTTTTAGAATATACCAAAATTTTTGGGAATTTTTATGGTACTTCACGTATAGAAATTGAAAAATTATTGTCAAACCATCAAGATATTTTGCTTGATATTAATTGGCAAGGAGCTAATCAAATTCGTCAACATCTACCTCAATCATGTAGTATTTTTATCTTACCACCCTCCAAAAATGAATTAATGAAACGTTTATGTTCTCGTGGACAAGATAGTCGGCAATCTATTAAACAACGCTTTGCACAAGCAGTTTCAGACATGAAACATTATAAAGAATATGATTATGTCATTATAAATGACAATTACAATCAGGCCGTATGCGATTTAAATAATATTATTCATGCAGAAAAATTTAAATTATATCAACAGATAGTACGTAATAATGTTATTATCAGTGAATTACTAACTAATTCATCAACTAAAAATGTTTAATTTAATATGGCACGTATAACTGTTCAAAAAGCAGTAGAAAGAATTGGAAATCGTTTTGATTTAGTTTTAATTGCAGCGAAAAGAGCTCGTCAAATACAAAGAGATCATCAATTACCATTAATTCCAAAAGATAATGATAAATCTACTATTATTGCATTGAGAGAAATTGAGCAAGGATTCATATTAAAAAATTTCTTTGAAGACTTTAAATAAAATAATTTTGAAATAAACTGATTGAAATAGATTAATATTAGAAGACACTATATCTCATTTTATGATAATTATTAATAATTTTTACATTTAATCAAAATTGAACTCATTGCTTAATTTTAATATAATTATACAATTTTATTAATTAGAATAAGTATAAACAATGAAATTATGGAAAAGTAAATTTATTGAATTTATATTACATAATCAAGCATTAAAATTTGGCAAGTTCACTTTAAAATCTGGACGTTGTAGTCCTTATTTTTTTAATCTGGGCATGGTGAAAACCGGATCAGATTTAGCATTATTAGGACGTTTTTATGCGAATGCATTAATAGATTCCGGCATAGATTTTGATATCTTATTTGGTCCAGCTTATAAAGGAATAATTATTAGTACTGCTACAACAATTGCATTAGCAGAATACTATGGGAAAGATATATTCTATTGTTTTAATCGTAAAGAGGCTAAAAATCATGGAGAACAAGGTGTTTTTATAGGCGCTCCCTTAAAAAAAGGACGTATTATCTTAGTAGACGATGTCCTTACTACGGGAACTACCATTCATGAATCTATGAATATAATTCAACCCACTAAAAATCAGATCACATTAGCGGGAATATTAATAGCTTTAGATCGTCAAGAATTAAACAATAATAATAGGATTGCAGCTAAAGAACTAGAAAAATCTTATAATTGCAAAGTCATATCTCTGATTTCTATCACAGAGTTAATAAATTATACGGATATAAATCATTCATACCTGGCTAAAAAGCTTCGTATTTATCAAAAAAAATATGGATATAACAATAATTAATTTGATTTACATATCACCAGAATGTCCAAAACTTCCTGTTCCACGTTGGCTAGTAGAAAAACTTTTCACGAGATTGAATTCAACCGGCACTATAGGCAAAAAAACTAATTGAGCAATTTTCTGATGAGGTCTAATAGTAAAGGTTTGTTTCCCTCTATTCCATACTGAAATCATTATTTCACCTTGGTAATCTGAATCAATTAAACCAATCAAATTTCCTAATACCAATCCATATTTATGACCTAATCCAGAACGTGGTAAAATCAAGGCTGCTAATGAAGGATCGGCAATATGAATGGCTAAACCCGTTGATACTAGTATAGTATTTCCAGGATGTAATTCTACTATTTCATCTAAACAGGCACGCAAATCTAATCCAGCTGAACCAGATGTTGCAGAAGTAGGTAAAAGCATATTTTTATTATATTCTATACTACTATTAAGAATTTTAAGATTTATAATTTTTTTCATAAAATATCTCTAAAAATATAGTATAATTAATATTATAACTTGCTTATATTACTGGTCAACAGCTAATATTTCTGGTTAGTCTAACATCTACTAGATAATAATAAGTAAGTACAAGAGAGAATAATTATTATGTCAAGATTATGTCAAGTTACAGGTAAACGTCCATTAACTGGTAATTCTCGTTCTCATGCTATGAATGCTAAAAAACGACGCTTTTTTCCAAACTTACATTCACATCATTTTTGGATTGAAAGCAAAAAAACCTTCGTAAAAATACGTATATCTACAAAGGGCATGAGAATTATTAATAAAAAGGGTATAAATGCACTCATAAAGAAAATCAAATAAGGATAAAATATGGGTAAAAAAACATCCCGAGAAATAATAAAACTGATATCTACTGCCAATACAGGACATTTTTATACTACTACTCGAAATAAAAGAAATAAGCATGAAAAAAAAATGCAGTTTAGAAAATTTGATCCTAAAATTCGTAAACATGTAATTTACAAAGAATCAAAAATTTAGCTAATCTTGCAAAAGGTTTTATAGAAGTTGCCTGAATTACCAGAAATTGAAACTCTTTGTCGTGGAATGAGATTATATTTAGTAGGTAAAACGATTATTTATCCTGTTATATATAATAGATATTTAAAAGTGCCTGTATCAAATGAAATATCTTCTATTCAAGATCAGAAAATATTAAGTGTAAAACGTCGTGCTAGATATATTCTCATAGAATTACCTTTAGGTTATATGATCATTCATTTAGGTATGTCAGGGAGTTTACGTATTGTTCCTTTAAATACCACCCCACATAAAAATGATCACATAGATTTAATAATAAACAATAGAACAATACTACGTTATACAGATCCTCGTCGTTTCGGCATGTGGTTATGGAGTAATAATTCACCATTTACATTAGATCAGATAAAAAATTTAGGTCCAGAGCCGTTAACTGAAAAATTTTCTGGTGATTATTTGTTTAGTCAATCTCGTAATAAACGTATCGCAGTAAAATCTTGGTTAATGGATAATAAATGTGTAGCAGGAATTGGTAATATTTATTCTAATGAATCTTTATTTTCAGCTGGAATCTTACCTATTCGTAGGATATCTACTTTAAATGTTGAAGAGTCACAATTTCTTGTAAAAATAATCAAAAAAATTCTACGAGAAGCTATTATGCTAGGAGGTACTAGCTTACGTGATTTTTGGCAGATTGATGGTAAACGCGGTAATTTTGTGAATAAATTAAATGTATATAGTCGTACGGGTAAACCATGTAAAAAATGTGGTACATTAATTAAATGTATTAGATATAAACAGCGTAGTACTTTTTTTTGTTGCCAATGCCAATCTTGAGGATAAATAAATAGAAGGTAACTAAATTTTGTTACTCCAAAATTTCATGCAAGAAATAATGCGATTATTTACTATACATCCAACGCTTTGTATTATTTGGATAACACTACTGTTATTTTTAGTAATATCGACGATAAAAGTCTTATTTAGTAAATATAAATTCATTAGTTGTAGAGAAGCAATACTTTTAATTAATAGACAAGATGCAAAAGTCTTAGATATCCGTTCTCAGAATGAATATTATAATGCTCACATTCCTAACTCTATTAATATCTTAGCCAGTGATATTAAAAATGGTTATTATGAACAACTACTAACATACAAAAATTATCCAATAATAATAATTGGATCGGGAATAAATCAAATAGAAGAAACCGAAATAGCATCAAAGTTAAATCATGCCGAATTCCAAAAAGTTTATATTTTAGAATTAGGATTAATTGGTTGGAATAATGAGTATTTACCCTTAGTTAAAGGCTAATGAATAAATATTAGTATATATAAGATTACGATGAACAGTAAGTAGGATCTGATGCCTCTTTTGCTTTGATAGCATATTTAATAATATTGTAAAAATTGCTAACATTTAAAGAAGCTTTTCCAATTAACACGCCATCAATATCTGGTTGCATTAGAAATTTATATACATTATTAGAATTTACCGATCCTCCATATTGAAGAATTATTTTTTTAGCAATATCTATATTTTTTGTAGCTATATAATCCCGAATAAATTTATGTATCGATTGTGTATGTAAAGGTGATAAGTAATTGTCAGTACCAATAGCCCAAATGGGTTCATAAGCAATTACCGTATCTTTTAATGCATCTACACCCTGCGTATCTAGTATAGTTTTCATCTGTCGTATACATACTTCTTGGGTTTTACCTTTTTTATTTTCCAGCTGATTTTCACCAATACAAAATACAGGTATAAGCCCAACTTTTTTGACTATGGCAAATTTTTTTGCTATCAACTCATCATTTTCTTGATGATAAAGACGACGTTCTGAATGTCCTATTATGACATATTTAATTCCAAAATCTTTTAACATATTAGCAGAGATATCTCCAGTAAAAGGACCCTCTAGATTAATATCTACATTTTGAGCACCTAAATCAATATAAGTGTCAATCAACGCTTGATGAGCTTGATCTAAATACATAATAGGAGGAGCAATAACTACGTCACAATCTTTTTCTGGAAAATTAATATTCATTAACTTATGACGTAATATTTTGATATAATCTTCAATTATCTTTTTATTACCATTGAGTTTCCAATTAGCTATTATTAATAAATTACGCATGGATTATTACCAATAATGCTCAGTTGTTATATGACCAATATTTTTACCAGAACGTAAATGCTTATTCATTTGTTTCATTTTTTGTAAGATTTCTTGTGTTTCACGTACCATATTGGGATTACCACATAACATAACATGACTATTTTGTGCATCAATTTCAATATTTAGAGCTTGTTCCAGTGTTCCATCAGCTATTAATGCTGGTATGCGACCTAATAAAGATCCAGAAATATATTCCCGACTAACTATAGTTTGAAAATGGAATTTTTCCTTATAACGTTTTTTCAATTCTTGCATTAGTGGTAAATAACATAAATCTCTAGCATAACGTACAGCATGAACTAGTATTATATGTTGAAACCTATCTAAATCTTTACCTTCCTGCAGTATTGATAAATATGGTCCAAGTCCGGTACCTGTTGCTAACATCCATAGATTCTTACAACTAGGAATTTCTTTTAATATAAAAAAACCTAATGATTCTTTAGAAATTAATAATTCACTACCCCTTTTCAGATCATGTAAATAAGGACTTAATTTGCCATCTTTTACTGTAACTATATAAAATGCTAAATCATTATCACTTGGAGCATTTAGATATGAATAAGCACGTTGAATACGTTTCCTATTCATTTCAACAGCAATTTTTGTAAATTGTCCGGCGATAAAAGGAGATATCGCAGCCTGAAGCTTCAGTGTAAATAAATTGTCTGTCCAGTGTATTACTTGTATAACTTTTGCTACCACCCAATTACTCATATAATTACCTCTACTATCTTTCTCTAAAAATATTTATTTTTTCCATCCTTGAGTTAAATAAACAGCTTTCCGCCATTTTTTATATCTTTCATTCCTTTCCAACTTAGAAATACTTGGTATAAAAGATCTTTCAATTATTAATTTAGAATGGATTTCTTCCAAATCCACCCAAAAACCTACAGCTAATCCCGCTAAAAAAGCCGCTCCTAAAGCTGTAACTTCACGTAAGTTTGGACGTTCTAAAGGTATTCCAAGAATATCGGATTGAAATTGCATTAAAAAATTATTAGTTACTGCTCCACCATCTACTCTAAGCATATTTATACAAGAATTGGTATCTGCTTGCATGGCTTCTAGAACGTCACGAGTCTGATAAGCAATTGATTCTAATGTTGCTCTAATGATATGGCTCGCATTAGCACCACGAGTTAATCCAAAAATAGCACCTCTAGCATATGGGTCCCAATAAGGAGCCCCTAAACCAGTAAAAGCTGGAACAAAATATATACCATTTGTATTTTTAACTTTAGTAGCCCAATCCTCTGAATCTGCTGCATTAGTTATTAATTTAATTTCATCACGTAACCATTGGATAGAAGCTCCAGCAATAAAGACTGTGCCTTCAAGAGCATAATTTACTTCACCATGTGGACCACATGCGATAGTAGTCAATAAACCATGAGTAGAATTAATAACTCTTGAGTTTGTATTCATCAACATAAAACATCCGGTACCATAAGTATTTTTAGTCATTCCGAATTTAACACATAACTGACCGTATAGTGCGGCTTGTTGATCTCCAACTATACCTGCTATAGCAATTTTTTTATCATGGATTCCACATATGTTAGTAAAACCATAAATTTCTGAAGAAGGACGCACCTGTGGTAAGATTATCCTTGGAATTTCAAATATATCTAATAGCTTTTGATCCCATTCAAGAGTATGGATATTAAATAACATAGTACGCGAAGCATTCGTATAATCTGTAACATGCAGACGTCCTTGAGTCATTTTCCAAACTAACCAAGTATCAATAGTACCAAATAAGATTTCTCCACGTTTGGCTTTTTCACGTACTCCTGAAACATGATCAAATATCCATTTAACTTTAGTAGCCGAAAAATAAGGATTTATTACTAAGCCAGTACTTTGATGAATATAATCTTCCCATCCATCTTCCTTTAATTTATCACATAAATCAGCTGTACGAGAACATTGCCATACAATGGCATTATACACTGGGTTACCAGTTAATTTATCCCAAATAACTGTTGTTTCCCTTTGATTAGTAATACCAATTCCTATAATTTGATCGGATTTAATCTCAGCATATGCAAGTGCATCTATTAGAGAAGAGCATTGAGATGCCCATATCTCTAATGGATCATGCTCTACCCATCCAGCTTGAGGATAAAATTGTGTAACTTCCCGCTGTGAGATTGCTATAACATTTACATCACGATCTAATATTACAGCACGAGAACTAGTTGTACCTTGATCAAGAGCAACAAGGTATTTTTTATTATCTATAGCCATGTAAAAATTCCTGAGACTAAAAAAATTACTAATAACATAATTACGTATAGTTTCAAGGAAAGTAAGTTTTGAATAAATATTATTTATGCAATCTACTCACTTTAGATAAACAAATACAGAAGTAAGCATAAAGATCATGTTTAGTTATAATATAAAACGACTTAAATCTTCATCTGTTACTAATTGATCTAAATGATCAGATACATATCTTTCATCAATAGTAATAGTTTTACCACTAAGATTATTAGCTTCGTAAGAAATGTCTTCCATTAATCGTTCTAATACAGTATATAATCTTCTAGCTCCAATATTTTCGGTAGTTTCATTTACTTGCCAAGCAGATTCAGCAATTCGACGAATACCATCTTTAGTGAAATTAATCTTTACACCTTCTGTAGCCATCAATGCTTTATACTGTATAGTAATAGATGCATTTGGTTCAGTCAGAATACGTTCAAAATCATTAGTTGTCAAAGCTTGTAATTCGACACGAATTGGTAAACGTCCTTGAAGTTCTGGAATTAAGTCAGAAGGACTGGAGATTTGAAAAGCACCAGAAGCTATAAATAAAATATGATCGGTTTTTACCATACCATGTTTAGTGGATACTAAACATCCTTCAACTAAAGGTAACAGGTCTCGTTGTACTCCTTCTCTAGACACCTCAGGCCCAGTTGATTCACCACGTGTACAAATTTTATCAATTTCATCGATAAATACAATTCCATGCTGTTCTACTGCTTCGATAGCCTGTTTTTTTAACTCTTCAGGATTAAGTAGTCGAGATGATTCTTCTTCTATTAAAAACTTCATTGCATCTATAATTTTCAGCTTGTGTTTTTTTTGTTTTTGACCACTCAAATTTTGAAACATAGACTGTAATTGATTTGTCATTTCTTCCATGCCTGGTGGTGCCATAATTTCTATTCCCATAGGAACCGTGCTTAAATTAATCTCTATCTCTTTATCATTCAATACTCCATCTCGTAACTTTTTTCTGAATAGTTGTCGAGTGGCTGAAGGTTCTTGAGATTCTTCTTTATTGTTCCTAGTAGAAGATGGTGGAATTAATACATCTAATATACGTTCTTCTGCCATTTTTTCAGCACGATGGCGATTTTGTTCCATACGTAAAATACGTACAATTTTTATAGCAGAATCCGTTAAATCACGGATGATTGAATCAACTTCTTTACCTACATATCCTACTTCAGTAAATTTGGTGGCTTCAACTTTAATAAAGGGTGCATTAGCTAATCTTGCTAAACGGCGAGCAATTTCAGTTTTTCCTACACCAGTTGGACCAATCATTAAAATATTTTTAGGAGTAATCTCATGACGTAGTTCTTCATTTAATTGCATACGTCTCCAGCGATTACGTAAAGCTATTGCGACAGCACGTTTAGCTTGATTTTGACCAATAATAAATTTATTTAATTCATTCACTATTTCCCGAGGAGTCATCTCAGCCATAATAAAGATCCTTCCTTACGCTTTAACTTTAGAGGTTAATTCTTCAATAGTAAAGTTATGATTGGTATAAATGCAGATATCACCAGCAATAGTTAAAGCTTTTTCTGTAATTTCACGAGCATTAAGATTGGTTGTTTCTAACATAGCTTTAGCAGCTGCTTGAGCATAAATTCCACCCGAACCAATAGCTATAAGATCATTTTCCGGTTGAATAACATCACCATTCCCAGTAATGATCAATGATGCATTCTCATCTGCAACTGCCAACAATGCTTCCAATCTACGTAACATACGATCAGTACGCCAATCTTTTGCCAGTTCGACTGCAGCCTTTACTAGATGTCCCTGACATATACCTAATTTGCGTTCAAAACGTTCAAATAACGTAAAAGCATCTGCGGTTCCGCCCGCAAAACCAGCCATTACCTGATCATTATAAAGACGACGCACTTTTTGGATATTTCTTTTCATTATTGTATATCCTAGTGTCGCTTGACCATCACCACCCATTACTACCTTATTATTCCGGCGTACACTTAGTATTGTTGTCATTTATAACCCCCAAAAAACTAGGATGATAGATAATCATAAGACAGTAACTATGTATGTTTTATTTATATATGGGGTAAGAATACTTATATTCAACCCATTTATATTATATCTCATCATGTATTACTTTCGATATATTTATCCATTCGTTATATAATTTTTTTAAAAATAAATAATTCATAGGGTTTTTAACAAAAATAGTTAAAATGACTACCAGAAGCTTTCCACTACTAATAGGAATAAAAGCATGAAAAGAGCATTTATTATAGTATTAGATTCTTTTGGAATTGGATATACTCAAGATGCTGATCGGTTTGGAGATGTTGGAGCGGATACCCTAGGACATATTGCTGAAGCATGTATTAAAGGTCAAGCTAATACCAAAAACCGTCGAGGTTCCTTGCAATTACCACACCTTACCGCATTAGGACTGGCAAAAGCTGCACAACAATCTACAGGCAATTTTCCTGCCGGTCTGAATAAACAGACCAAGATTATTGGATGTTATAGTTACGCAAAAGAAATATCATTTAGTAAAGATAGTCCTACAGGACATTGGGAAATTGCTGGAGTACCTGTACTTTTTAAATGGGATTATTTTACTAAAAAAATTCATAGTTTTCCTAATCACTTACTAGAGAAAATCATTGAACGTGCACAATTATCAGGATATTTAGGTAATTGTCATGCTTCTGGAACAATCATTCTAGATGATCTTGGAGAAGAACATATAAAAACAGCTAAACCTATCTTTTATACTTCAACTGATTCGGTTTTTCAAATTGCTTGTAATGAAGATGTATTTGGGCTAGATAGTTTATATCGCTTATGTACTATTACCCGAAATATTCTTAATCAAGAAGGTTATAAAATTTGTCGGGTAATAGCACGTCCCTTTACTGGCAGTAAAAAAGGCTCTTTTAAACGTACTCCAAATCGTTATGATTTAACTTTACCACCCCCCGCCCCAACTATTTTAAAAAAACTAGTCGATGAAAAAGGAGGTAATGTTATTTCTATTGGAAAAGTGGCTGATCTTTATGCACATTCTGGGATCACTAGAACAGTAAAAGCTGCTGGGTTAGAAGAACTATTTAAAGTTACTCTGAAAGAAATAAGTAGAGCTGTTGATAACACTCTAGTATTTGCTAATTTTGTAGATTTTGATTCCTTGTGGGGACACAGACGCGATGTAGCCGGTTATGCGGCAGGATTAGAATTATTTGATAGGTATGTACCAGAACTACTATCTATAATTAAAAAAAATGACCTTTTAATTATTACTGCTGATCATGGTTGTGACCCCACTTGGCATGGAACTGATCACACCAGAGAACACATTCCTGTGCTTCTCTATAGTCCAATAATGTCTTCGGGTTTTTTAGGACCACGTGAAACATTTGCAGATATTAGTCAAACCATAGCAAAATATTTTGGCTTAACTAATATGGATTATGGTAAAAGTATGGTGTAAGTAATACCTAAATTTTTATAGGATAGATTAATGATTACACCACATATTAATGCTAAGAATGGAGATTTTGCTGAAACTATACTACTTTCTGGTGATCCGTTGAGGGCCAAATATATTGCAGAAAACTTTCTAGATGATCATTGGGAAGTAAATGCTATAAGAGGTATGTTAGGTTATACAGGTATTTATAAAAATAAATATATATCAGTAATGGGACATGGAATAGGTATCCCCTCATGTTCTCTTTATGCTAAAGAACTTATTACAGAATATGGAGTTAAAAACCTTATTCGTGTTGGTTCTTGTGGAACTATATTACAAGAAATTAAACTTCGTGATATTATTATTGGTATGGGAGCTTGTACTGATTCAAAGGTTAATAGGATTAAGTTTAATGGATATGATTTTTCGGCAATAGCCGATTTTCATTTAATATGTACTGCTGTTGAGGCAGCTAATCAATTAGGATTAACTGTACATGTTGGTAATCTTTTTACTACTGACCTATTTTATCCTACCGATACTAATCTCTTTCATCTTATGAAAAAGTATAGAATACTAGGTATAGAAATGGAAACCGCGGGACTATATTCGATTGCCGCAGAATATAATGTTAAAGCATTAACTATTTGCACAGTATCAGATCATTTTCATTTTCCTGATAATAGTTTAACTATAGAAGATAGACAATCTTCATTTAATGAAATGATACAAATTGCTTTGCATTCTATCATGTTATTCGATTGCAAAAATCCATTAAAATCTAGCTTTTAATATTTAAAAACGAGTGAAAGTAAAAGACCTATTTATTTGTAATAAATGTAAGACAACTTATCCCCGTTGGAAAGGACAGTGTAATTGCTGTAAACAGTGGAATACTATTCTTGAAATACCATTGACTACTAAATGGCATCACAATATAAATAAATCTTCTGCCTATGATTCTAATCAGATACAACTTCTTTCACTAATAACTGTAGAACAATTTCCTCGATTTTCAACGGGATTCAAAGAATTTGATCGAGTACTTGGGGGAGGCATAGTATCCGGAACTACAATCTTAATTGGAGGTAATCCAGGAACCGGCAAAAGTACTCTTTTATTACAAACTCTTTGCAACTTATCTAAGAAAATGAAAGCTATTTATGTCACTGGAGAAGAATCACTGAACCAGGTGGCTTTGCGAGCTCATCGATTGAATTTGTCAAAATTTAATGTATATATGTTAGCTACAACTAGCATAGAACAAATTTGTCTGGTTGCAGAACAAGAACAACCTTCAATAATTGTTATTGATTCTATTCAAGTAATGCATATGGCTAATGTACGATCTTCTCCCGGAAGTGTAGCTCAGGTACGTGAAATTGCAGCTTATCTTACCCAATTTGCTAAAAAAAACCTTCTTACTATTATTATTATTGGTCATGTTACTAAAGATGGAATTTTAGCGGGACCAAAAGTATTAGAACATTGTATAGATTGTTCACTGTTCCTAGATGCAACTGCAGAATCGAATTTTAGAATTTTACGAAGCCATAAAAATCGATTTGGAGCAATAAATGAATTAGGAATTTTTTCTATGACAGAATATGGTTTAAGTGAAGTAAATAATCCATCAGCTATTTTTATTAACCGTCGTGATAAAATCACTACTGGTAGTGCTATTATGGCAATATGGGAAGGTACGAGAACTTTGCTAGTTGAAATTCAGGTATTAGTAAATCATACAATGATTATTGGCCATCCAAAAAGAGTAGTTGTAGGATTAGAGCACAATAGGTTAACTATATTACTAGCAGTATTACATCGGCATGGTGGGGTAGAAATTAGTGATTTAGATATTTTTGTTAATGTAGTTGGAGGAGTAAAAGTTACCGAAACTAGTGTAGATCTAGCTTTATTACTTGCTTTAGTTTCTAGTCTACGGAATATACCTATTCCTATAGATATAGTAATTTTTGGAGAAGTCGGTCTTTCTGGTGAAATTAGACCAGTTCCTAGTAGTCATGCACGAATAGTGGAAGCTGCCAAGCATGGTTTCCGTCGAGCTATAATACCCATAGCCAATTTTTCTAAAGATCTAATAGATAATATTACTGTATTTGGAGTAAAAAGTATCCTCGATGCATTAGTATTATTAGCAAAATTTTGGGGAATCTCTAATTCAGACTCCTAACCTTATTAACATTGAAAATTCAGTCGAATTGAAACTCTGGAGGAGCAATTGTGCACTGTACGCACTAGCTTACTTAAACTTACTAATAGTTTTAGATATGTTACTAGACCGTTAAAACAACTTGTTATCAGATTAGTAAATCTTCAAATAAAATTAGATTGATAAAGACTATCAACGAAAAGTCATTGGGATTGTATTAATCCTAGTTATTTTTATAAATAAATACCAATTGTCTAGCAGTAATATTTATATAAATTGAAAAAGCTGCTTTTGAACCTGAAAAGTTTGTCCACCAATTAGCATAATACAGCAATGGAATCCTAGAAATGATAATTATCCTGCTCATAAATGGTTAAGAGATCACACGCTAAATTCAAAAAAAATCCGTAGTTAATTGAATTACCCAATTACAATTATATCAACCATAAATAGTACTCTATAACCACTTTCTATATTTAAAATATGCATAAGGAGCCAGTCCAGTAAGAATCATAGCTATCAGAGCTAAAGGATAACCAAAAGTCCATTGAAGTTCAGGCATGAATTTGAAATTCATACCATAACTTGAAGCTACTAACGTTGGGGGTAGAAAAATAACCGAAACTACCGAAAAAATTTTTATTATTCTATTTTGTTCAATATTAATAAATCCCATAGCAGCTTGCATTAAAAAATTTACTTTTTGAATTAAAGATTCATTATGAGGTAATAAAGATTCTATATCCCGTAATATTTCTCGTGCAGGATCTAATTGTTTAATAGGTAAGCGATGTTTTCGTACTAAAAAGTTTAGTGCTCGTTGAGTATCCATTAAACATAAACGAACTTTCCAAACAATATCTTCTAATTCAGCTAACGTTGAGAGTGCTTCGTTACATTGCTCATCTTGATGACCTTCCATAATTACACGACTTAGTTTTTCTAAATCACTATAAATACTTTCAATTTCATCTGCTAATTGTTCTATTTTAGTTTCAAATAGATCTAACATTATCTCAAAAGCATTGCCATCCATTAACAGTTGACTACGTGCACGCATCCGAAAAAGTCTAAATGCGGGTAATTCGCGATCGCGTAAGGTATACAATCTTCCATCACGCATAGTAAATGCCACCGTAGCATTTCCTGCATGATCTTCAGCATCTTCATAAAAGAAAAAAGAATGGATATGTAATCCATCTTCATCTTCAAAAAAACGTGCAGAAGCTTCTATATCTTCTAATTCAGGACGTGTTGCTAAACTTTGTCCTAATATATTCTGTACTTGCTCTCGCTCATTTAATTCTGGTTCAATTAAATCGACCCAAATAGAATCAGATAAATCTTCTTGTAGATCAATACGTGTTAAAAGATTATTACTTAATTTATATGCGTTAAGCATAGCAAAAATCTCAAAATACTTTTATGTATAAACAGAGTAACAAAAATTAAATACAAATTACAATTTTTCATCGTATTTGAGGGATGTTTTGATCTAGATTATGCTTTTAAACAATTATTTTAAAAACATGTCGTACAAGTGACCAGCATCGTTGCTATTTTAAAAGCAACCTAATGAAAATGCGGACATTCCATGTCCGCAAACCATTTAGAAGAGTTGAGATCTATGATTGCAAGATAATAGTTATTACATTATTAACATTTGTCTTTCTTATTATCATGTTCAATTTTTACTTCCTGTTTACGTACAGTATCATGAATTGTCTGGATACGATCTCTTCCTTCTTTACGTACAATAATTTCTTCAACAATATGAGCAGTTTTATTAACAACTGGTTGTTCACTAGTTTCAGTAATTTCTACGACAGTGTCAGACCAATCAAATTTATCTGGGCATTGATCTTTATTAATAGAACGTCTAAAAATAGCAGCATGTTCTTCATGAAGAGGTACTTCAACTGCAACATCTTTTTCAGTTACAAAACGTCGAACGCGTGTAGAACCTTCTTTAATAAGTTTCTTACCAATTTCTAATTGCTCTTCTGCTAATGGTAAAATATCCTCAGTATCAATATATTTCAACTGAGGATTGTTTGGGGATGGAGATTGGCATTTAGTATCTGGTAATTTTTGATATTGACGTTGACTATCAGGTTTATCTGTACAGGTAGAAGTTTCTGTTTCTGATACCTCACTCATTTGATGAGCATTAAGAATACTCATAGCTCTAGGAGTATCTTCTTCATTACTACGCAAAATCAAAATAACTCCTCCAGTTTCTACTGCCTGAGCATAGACTTTAGATTCTTCTTCAGTTAAACCGTTACCGAATAAACGATGCCAAATATCATGTTGATGAGATAAAATATTTGCTGATTTTAACTGATTATCATCAATTAAACTAATATCATCTTTACTAAAACCGGCTGTTAGTAAGTTATTTTTTGCAGATTCCGCATGTTCTGCATTATCAAATAACGTAACTATTTTTTCATAGCTCATTATTAAATCCTCTTAAATAACATTTAATCTAAAATTTATGAGTTGATTTGTTTTTCTATTATCCTTATGGAGACGCGACGATTTTTTGCACGTCCTTCTGCAGTATCATTAGAAGCTACAGGATGTGTTTCACCATAACCTTCTGTAAATAAACGTTCTGATGGAATATTTAATTGAATTAACTCTTTTTTAATTTCCTCAGCTCGTGCTTGGGATAGAATTTGATTTTGTTCTATACTACCGATGTTATCAGTATAACCGCCTATTTTAAGTTTTACATTTGGATAGGCTTTCAAGATAGCTGCAACGTTATTAAGCTGCATTTTTGCATTTATCTGAGGATTCTTCTCACCGCTATCAAAAAATATTTGATCCAGATCAAACCACATATTATCAGAATAGATTTTCCATGGATTTTTAATAAACGTAAGTAGTTTCATTTCAATACTGTCATCACGTATATTAATAGATGTGCCATTAGGTAATAGAACGCTATTACTATAAGTAGTATTGGTTGTAAATGTAGAGGTATGTGATGAGGATGTAGGAATATGATTATTATATTCATTTTCATCTGAATGATGAAAATACCATAATATCATGAAGATTAATATTAATAAAGGTATTAACCACCAAAGTAAATTTTTACGGTTCTTTATTATTTCTTGTGCGAGAATGGGATTACAACTTTTTTTATGTCTATTAGGTAACATACCTATAATACCTCTTTTATTTAAACAATTAACTACAACTATAGTTTTTTTTGAAAAAAATGCCACTAATAAAAATTGTAGAATTATTAATTAATCTAAGACTAAAAAGAGAGTATAAAAAAAAAGTGGTCGGCGAGAGAGGATTTGAACCTCCGACCAACTGGTCCCAAACCAGTTGCGCTACCAAGCTGCGCTACTCGCCGCATAATAAATTAAGTGCAAAGAGAGGGATTTGAACCCTCACATCCCTTTAATTAAGATACTAGCTCCTGAAACTAGTGCGTCTACCATATTCCGCCATCTTTGCGAAAAATAAATTTGGTTGGATGGGGTGGCTAATGGGATTTGAACCCATGACGACTGGAACCACAATCCAGGGCTCTACCAACTGAGCTATAGCCACCACTAATAGTATTATTTTTTTACTACTACGCACCCGACAGGATTCGAACCTGAGACCTCTGCCTCCGGAGGGCAGTGCTCTATCCAACTGAGCTACGGGCGCTAATAATTTTCATGAATTAAATACTACGAATTTGCTTGAATACTGTCTAGTAATTTTTCCAATTAATTTAAAAATATGATTTAATATCGTTTCATCATATTGAAGAATTCATCATTAGTTTTAGTCATTGATAACTTATTTATAAGGAATTCCATTGAATCAATTTCATTCATCGGATGTAAAATTTTTCTTAAGATCCAAATTTTTTGGAGTTCATCTGGTGAAGTAAGTAATTCTTCTTTACGTGTTCCTGAACGATTATAATCGATAGCTGGAAAAACTCGTTTCTCTGCAATTTTTCTGGCTAAATGTAATTCCATATTACCAGTACCTTTAAATTCTTCGTAGATTACTTCATCCATTTTAGAGCCAGTATCAATCAAAGCAGTTGCTATAATTGTTAAACTCCCTCCTTCTTCTACATTTCGAGCGGCTCCAAAAAATCTTTTTGGTCTATGAAGAGCATGAGCATCTACTCCTCCAGTTAATACTTTTCCTGAAGAAGGTACTACTGTATTATAAGCTCTAGCTAAACGTGTTATTGAATCTAATAAAATTATCACATCTTTTTTATGTTCAACTAAACGCTTGGCTTTTTCAATTACCATTTCAGCAATTTGAACATGTCGTGTAGCCGGTTCATCAAAAGTAGAAGCCATGACATCTCCTTTAACTAATCGATGCATTTCTGTCACTTCTTCAGGACGTTCATCAATAAGTAATACCATTAAAAAACAATCTTGGTAATTATAAGCAATACTTTGTGCAATATTTTGCATAAGCATAGTTTTACCAGCTTTTGGAGGGGCTACAATCAAACCTCTTTGTCCACATCCTATTGGTGAGGCGAGATCTAATACACGACCAGTTAAATCTTCTGTAGAACCATTACCCCTTTCCATACGTAATCTTTTATTTGCATGGAGTGGGGTTAAGTTTTCAAATAATATTTTATTACGAGTATTTTCTGGATTATCATAGTTGACGGTATTTACTTTTAAAAGCGCGAAATAACGTTCTCCTTCCTTTGGAGGACGAATTTTACCAGAAATAGTATCGCCAGTTCGAAGACTAAATCGTCTGATTTGACTAGGAGATACATAAATGTCATCTGATCCTGCGAGATATGAACTATTTACAGACCGCAGAAAACCAAAACCTTCTTGTAAAATTTCTAGCACTCCATAACCAAATATATCTTCCCCACTTTTTGCATGTTGTTTAAGAATGGAAAAAATTATATCCTGTCTGCGTATACGTGCTAAATTTTCTAGTCCCATACTTTCACCTAAAACAATGAGTTCAGAGATGGTCTTATTTTTTAATTCGGTAAGATTCATAATGGTGGGTTCTTTATCTTTAAGTCGCGGTATAGAGTTATTTATTAGAAGAACTATATGGTTATATTTGGGTGAATTTCATTAACCAATTATCTTGCTGATATTATTATTCTATGCATACATATATAATAATCGTATTAAAGATGATTTTATCATCCTAATTACTCGGCTAAGATTGGTACTAATAAATCTTTGAGTTTTCCTTTAGATACACTACCAACTTTGCTAGCAACTACTTCACCATTTTTAAACACTAATAAAGTTGGAATTCCACGAATGCCATATTTTTGAGCAGTATTAGGATTATTATCTACATTTAATTTCGCTACCTTAAGCTTACCAAAATATTCTTCTGCTATTTCATCTAAAATAGGTGCAAGTACCTTGCAAGGTCCACACCATTCCGCCCAAAAATCAACTAGTGTCACTACATCTTCTACTTTTAATAGATATTCTTCAAAAGTATCATCAGTTAAATAAATGATTTTATCGCTCATGTTGTTATACTCCATAATAAATATTAGTTAATGAGAATCAATTGTTTATTGGTATGGTTTAACAAAAAAATCTAACTTCTTATCAGTTTGCTATAAATCTAATACATTGAGTGAGGTATTTATTGTATGTAGCGTAGCAGCCTAAAAATTATACTTATTTAACTATTTTTTTGGATAGTTAGACGGATAATAGAATTATAATTCTGAACTTCCAAGTGATAAGCAAAAAGCAGCATTCAGCTCACTTATAGCATTAATAAGTAAGGATTCATATCAATTTATTATATTATGTTATATAATTTAATCAACCATCTAATTTGATTGTTATATAATAATACTATTAAAATCATTACTACTATCATGTTACGTATGTATAGATTTTATCATAATTCTGTCTGTAGTTGAGTCATATCTTTTTTTTCATACTTTTATAAACTCTGTTCTTCATCAGATAGTTAGGGGCTTATATTAAATTTTTAAATGCATAATATAGAGCTAGAGCTATAGCAAAATACTTGAAACCTTAATTGAAAATCTTCAACTAAATTAGTGGAGAACATTGTGAATATAGCATTACTAAAAACCTTTTTAGAAGTCAGCAAAACTCGACACTTTGGTAGAGCCGCTGAGTTACTTTATCTGACTCAATCAGCAGTGAGTTTTCGGATTAAACAGCTAGAAAGTAAATTAGGTGTAACTCTTTTACATCGTCATAGAAATAATATTCATTTAACTCCTGCAGGGGAACGACTAATCCCTTATGCAAATAATTTATTAAATACCTGAAAGATAGCTAAAAAAGAAGTTATACATACAAAAAATCCTCAATTATCAATAGGAGCAAGTGCTTCTTTATGGGAGAGTTATTTAACTTCATGGATAAAATTATTATATCAAATACACCTAGATATACGTATAGCACCACGTAAGATGCTAATGAAACAATTATATGAACATCAATTAGATATTTTAATTACAACTGAAGTACCTTAAATAGCTGATTTAATAAGCAAGCCAATAGGACATATCTCACTAAAAATAGTCAAATCCTCCCAAACCCATTTTGACCCATGTAATAAATACAATTTTATAAAAATTGATTGGGGAATAGATTTTTTTTATCCATGATCATGAGAATTTAATTCAGATATTTCCCATATTAATAACATCTTCAGCCCATTTAACACGTCATTTATTACATTTGATAAATGCTTGTGCTTTATTACCTATACACTGGACTGATTTATATAAAGAAGAATTAACAACTATATCAAATTTTCCTATTATCAATAGTTCTTTATGTGCAATTTGGCTACCAACTAATGATCACCAAACGCAAATCCATCAATTACTTAATTTAACTACTAAATTTATTAAATAACCGGATCATGCATGGCAGGGGCGAAGGGATTCGAACCCCCAACAACCGGTTTTGGAGACCGGTGCTCTACCATTGAACTACGCCCCTTAAATCTACGATAATACTCATCATTATTTATGAACTGAACTTATAATTTATTCAGAGATGATGTTTTTAATCACACGGTTTATTGATGGAAAGACACCGTGCCATAATAAAAAAGAATATGCTGCTTGAGCTACTAACATACCTATTCCATCTGCATATTTTTTAGAACCATGTTCTTTACACCATTGTAAAAAGGGAGTTAATTGGGATTGATAAAACATATCATAGCAACGTGTATGAATCTTAATCAAATGACTGGGTAATTCAGGTGCTATTCCTTGAATACCACAAGAAGTAGCATTAATAATTAAATCAAAGTGATGTTTTTCTAATTCATCGAACTGTAAGGCTGAAATTATACCATAAGGTTGAAATTTATGGACTAGTTCTTGTGCTTTATACCACGTGCGATTAGTAACTATTATTGAACAACTATAATGTAAAAGAGGATAAATTATTCCATGTGCTGCTCCACCTGCACCAATAATTAATATTCTATCCTGAGGTTTAATTAACTGAAGTCTAGTAAGGTCAGTTAATATACCAATCCCATCGGTATTATCTCCTAAAAGTTGATGATTTTCTAATTTTTTGATAGTATTTACCGACCCTGATAATAAAGCTCGATCAGTTAATTTATTGACTAAACTATAAGCAATTTTTTTATACGGAACAGTTATATTAGCACCTAAACCTCCATTTAAAAAAAACTTATACAGTTCATGCCTAAAACTATCTTGAGAAGAACAAATACATCCATAAGTATGATGTTTAATCTTCATCATTTTGCTAAAGTAATAGTGAATCAGCGGGGATTTACTATGTTTAACCGGATTACCAAATATAGCATAATTATTTATATTACCATCCATAACGAATAATTTTACCACTCAATAACTCTCTAATTTCTGTATGACATTTCAATGGTCCAAGACGTCCAGGATATATTATTAAACTCTTCCCAAATTGATCTCTTATTTCTTTTACTGTACGACATGGAATAGATCCTGTAAGATTAGCACTAGTTGAAACTAATGGTTTATTAAAAGCTCGACATAATTGCTGAATTGATGGATACTGACTAATACGTACTGCTAATGAAGAAAAATTCCCTGTAAGCCAGTATGGTGTGTTTATATTTTTCGGTAATAACCATGTTATAGGTCTAGTGGAACTAGATATAATCATTTCACGTTGTTTATTTGATAATTGATTATCGTGAATATAAGGTTTTATTTGTTCATAATCAGCTGCTACTAAGATAAAACCTTTTTCTATTGAACGTTTTTTTAATGATAATAAGTGCATAACAGCTTTTTTACTTTCAGGATTACATCCTAAACCAAATACAGATTCAGTAGGATAAGCGATAGTTTCATCTTCCAAAAGTGTTTTGATGAAATCATCTATATTAGAATTTTTCATATGTATGGATATATATTATGGATAGATATTCTCATAAACAATCCTAACACAAAAACCATCAAAATTAATGTACAATAATATAAAATAAAAAAACCTTATTTATACTCAATTCATTAGGAACCTTATGACTATTATGCAAATATTAACTTATCCTGATGAACAACTTAGAACTATTGCTATGCCAATTACTAAAATAAATCCTCAAATCAACCATATTATTAATGATATGTTTGAAACGATGTATGCTAATAATGGAATTGGTTTAGCAGCTACACAAGTAAATATTCATCAGCAAATTATAGTAATAGATCTATCGCCAAAACACGATGAAGGTTTAGTACTGATTAATCCAAAATTATTAGAAAATAGTGGTTGTATTAGTATTGAAGAAGGATGTTTATCTATTCCCGAACAAACAGCTTTTATTCCTCGTGCAGAAAAAATCAAGATTTTAGCTTTAGATATTAATGGTAATTTTTTTACCATGGAAGCATGTAGTTTATTAGCAATTTGTATTCAACATGAAATGGATCATTTAAGAGGAAAATTATTTATAGATTACTTATCACCACTAAAACAGAATAGAATTTTATCTAAAATAGAGAAAAGAGCGCGCTCGCATAAGAAAAAAAAAGCTTTTTAAAGGTAGAATAATGTGTCTAATTAATCATAAGGTACTGAAAATTATTTTTGCAGGTACAGGTGAATTTACTGTTTATCATCTTACTAATTTAGTATCTAAACATCAAATAGTTGGTATATTAACTTCTCCTGATAGTAACATGACTGGAAAGAAGAACAAATTAGTTATTAGCGGAATAAAACAATTTGCAATTAAGCATAATATTTCACTGTTTCAGCCGAAATTAGAAAATTTTTTCCAAAACACATTTCATAAGCAACTTGCAGATTTAAAAGCTGATCTGATGATCGTAATTGCTTATGGTATAAGATTACCATCTTCTATTATAAATCTACCACGATTGGGTTGTATTAATGTGCATAGTTCTCTTTTACCTCGTTGGCGTGGAGCAGCTCCAATACAGCGTTCAATCATAGCAGGAGATCAAATGACTGGAGTTACTACAATACAAATTAATCCTGGAATTGACACCGGAGATATTTTACATAAAATTCCTTGTGTAATTGAAAATACAGATACCAGTACTACACTGGGCAAAAAATTATCTCAACTTGCATCAATTAGTATGTTAATAACATTAGAAAAGTTAGTTCATGGAAGTATATATCCAAAACTACAATCTGAATCTGCAGCAACATATGCTAAAAAGATACGCAAAAAAGAAGCACAACTTAACTGGAAACTATCTGCTATAGAAATTGAACGTTATATACGTGCTTTTAATCCTTGGCCAGTCAGCTATTTTTTTATTCATGGAAAATATATAAAAGTCTGGAAAGCATCGGTACTTCAAAAAAAAACTTTGGGTCTTCAACCAGGAGAGATTCTCCAAGTCAATAATAATGGAATTCAAATTGTTACTGGAGAAGATATTTTGAACCTAGAACAATTACAACCAGCAGGAAAAAGAATCATGACAGTTAGTGAATTTATTAATTCACGTAAGGAATGGTTTATTCCAGGATTAATTTTGGACTAATGATATTACAGGTATAATAAAGTATTTGCATCAAACAGTAAACTCGAACAATAATCATTTTTTTTTAATCAAATCATTCAACCATTTACTTAAATCCATCTGTTGGCACTTCTGACTACAAAAAGGACGAAACTGATTGGTTTTATTCCATCCAATGGTTTTTCCACATATCGGACATTTTATATTCATTGTATTAATTACCTGATTCAGGGTGCAGGGGGGATTTTGAATTCCTTATATTTTTATGTCAATGACACAGTTACATAGAAATATTAAAAATTTAACTTTAACGTCCATGACATTTTTTATATTTTTTCATAGAGCCACAAGGACAAAGATGGTTGCGTCCTATCTTATTAGGGTTTATATCATTGATAAGTTGAAAACTAGTTTGGTTTTCCTGTAATAAGAGTAAATTATCAGTAACTAATTCTTCTGAAATCTGCACTTGAACTTTACAAATTATATTGATTACTTCATATTTCATTATTTCAAGCATATTAGAGAACATAGTAAATGATTCTCGTTGGTATTCTTGTTTAGGATCTTTTTGTGCATAGCCACGTAAATGAATTCCTTGACGTAAATAATCCATCGCAGCTAAATGTTCTCTCCACATAATATCCATGGTTTGTAACATGATACTTTTTTCAAAGTTACCCATTTTATCAATACCTACTAATATTTTTTTTTGTTGATATATTTCTAGAGCATATTTAATAATATTATGAGTTAATTGCTCTGCAACAGTTATTTCTGGATTTTTTATCCACTCATGAATTGGTAAATGAATATTTAATTCTATTTTAAAAGATTCTATTAATCGGCTGATATCCCACATATCTTTTGAAGAACCACTTGGAATATATCGACTTATAATTTTTTTTAAAACCTCCTTATAAAGTTGGATAATGATTTGGTTAATATCAGTAATTGGAGTATCTAATAATTCATTACGTTGTGCATAAATCGCTTGTCGTTGATCATTAACTACATTATCATATTCCAATAACTGTTTACGAATATCAAAATTCCGATTTTCTACTTTACACTGGGCATTAGCAATAGCTTTGGTAATCCACGGATGTTCTATAGCTTCTCCTGATTTCATCCCCAGTTTTCGCATCATTACAGAAATCCGATCAGAAGCAAAAATCCGCATTAAAGTATCTTCCATAGCCAGATAAAACCTTGACGATCCAGGATCACCTTGACGTCCGGATCTACCACGAAGTTGATTGTCAATTCTGCGGGACTCATGACGTTCTGTACCAATAATATGTAACCCTCCTGATTTCACCACTTCATTATGACGTATTTGCCATTCTTTTTGAATATTTTTGATTTTTTCCTCATCTTGAAATTGGATTTTTAGAATTTCAGACGGTATACTACCTCCCAGTACTATATCAGTTCCCCGTCCAGCCATATTAGTAGCAATAGTTACTGCACCTAATTGACCAGCACGTGCAATAATATCTGCTTCCTGAGCATGAAATTTAGCATTTAAAACCTTATGAGCGATACCTGCACGAGTTAGTTCTCGAGAAATTTTTTCAGATTTTTCAATAGAAATTGTTCCAACTAATATTGGTTGACCTTTGATGGTTCGTTTACGTATATCTTGAATCACCGCTTCAATTTTTTCTGGTTCACTAAGAAATATTACATCGGGTAGATCTTCTCTAATCATTTTTTTATTGGGAGGAATTACTATAGTATCTAATTGATAAATTGAACGAAATTCAAAGGATTCTGTATCTGCTGTACCCGTCATTCCAGCCAATTTATAATATAATCTAAAGTAATTCTGGAAAGTAATAGACGCTAGTGTTTGATTCTCATTTTGAATGGGAACTCTCTCTTTAGCTTCAAGTGCTTGATGTAATCCGTCACCCCACCGACGTCCTGGCATAATTCTACCGGTATGTTCATCTACAATGATTACTTCTTCATTTTTCACAATATAATCTATATTGCGATAAAATAAGGTATGAGCTCGCAAAGCTGCTGTTACATGATACATCAGTATTATGTTAGAAGGTGAATAAAGACATTCATGTGGTTTCATTAAACCTTCACGCATTAATAAATTTTCTATAAAAATAAGACCCCGTTCAGTAAGATATACCTGCCGTGATTTTTCATCTACTGCAAAATGACCATTCCCTTGAAATGTATCGGAATCATCTCGATCTTGTGGAATTAATTGAGGAATGAGATTATTTATTTGCATATAAAGCTCCGAACGATTTTCTATGGGACCAGAAATAATTAAGGGAGTACGAGCTTCATCAATCAGTATTGAATCCACTTCATCAATTAAAGCGTAATGCAATTTACGTTGCACACGATCTTTAGGATCAAAAATCATATTATCCCTTAAATAATCAAAACCATATTCATTATTAGTTCCATAAGTAATATCAGCAGCATAAGCGGCACGTTTTTCATATTTAGACATACCTGATAAATTTATACCTACATTCATTCCCAAAAATTCAAATAAAGGACCATTGCTCTTGGCATCTCGCTGTGCTAAATAATCGTTTACTGTAACAAGGTGTACTCCTTCACCAGTAAGAGCATTTAAATAAGCGGGTAAAGTAGCTGTTAAAGTTTTACCTTCTCCAGTAGGCATTTCAGCAATACAACGATTATTCAAAACTATTCCACCAAGTAATTGAACATCAAAGTGGCGCATATTAAATACACGCTTACTAGCTTCACGTACAGTTGCAAAAGCTTCCGGAATTAAATTATCTAATTTTTCTCCGGTTTTTATTCTCGAACGAAATATGCTGGTTTTTTCTTGGAGTTTTTCATTCGACAATTTTGAAAAGTTCGGTTCGAGTTTATTGATACTATCAACAATTTTTTTAAATTGACATAGTATACGATCATTTCGACTACCAAATATTTTAGTAAGTAAATTTAGCACCATAGCAAATAACTTCTCTTATTTATCTGATAAAAGAATATAATATTTAAATTATATCTTTTGTTTATTGAATATAGGTATAATAGATCTTATCTTTCTTAAGATAAGATAGATGTATTTGATTATTTTTTATTATTGTTAGTATTTATTGCAACTGAATGAGGGAATATATCATGCGCTTTAGTAGCCCCCATACAATTGAAAAAATTTTTCATAATGCTAATGACCAAAGCATCTTACAATTTCTCAAAAAAAAATCGCTACAATTGATTAATTTAGATTACGCCTTAAAAGAAGAACTACCATTACATTTTCATCCTTGGTGTAGAGTAGCCAATTTACGACAACATATCTTAATTATTGAAACCGCCAATGCTCATTGGTTAACGTACTTACGTTATCAACAACCAATATTGCTTTCACTGTTACAAGCTAAAATATTGCCAACCTTAGTCGAAATTAATATAGTAATAAATCCCTCAATAATACCATCTATCTCAAAACCATCTACCAATAATAACAATCGAACTATAAGTAAAAAAAGTGCCATCATCTTACGTAAGGTTGCTCGTCAAAGTCCTGATAATATTAAATCTATATTAGAAAGATTAGCATCTTTAGCTGATTAACTAATATTATCTTTTGCAACACCTCAGGATTTACAATACTTTATTAATAATCATTTGAACTAATTAATGTTATGCAGCTAAAAGTACTAAACTAGGATTTGTCATTACAGGGAATAGATTTCAAGTAAATAAAATAATAAATAATTATTATTCATTATAAGGTCAACACGTTCACCATAACCACCACTACATCCAATAACATTCCATGTTTTTAAGAGGATTTTTTTAGGGATTTAAAAATGACTATTACTTATTTATAGTAGTATAAATAATATGTTTATCCAATTAATTAGAATTAAATTAACTCTATGCCTAAAAGCACATGGTTGGTAGATTTTTAATCAGCTATTTTTTCGGCAATCCGTAAAATTGCACTTCTAGCACGTCTATTATGATTGACTTCTCTTGTAGTGGGTTTAATTCTTGCAATAGGTTTTAATAATTTACTAGGATAAATCCGACTATTCAATTCTGATTTTGTTAAAGGAATATCATGAGGTATGAATATACCACTACTGTGCTTATTAATAAAATGTTTTACCATTCTATCTTCGAGGGAATGGAAGCTGATCACGGATAAACGTCCTGACTTTCGTAAAACTATCAAAGCACTTTGTAACACTTGATCTAACTCTTTTAATTCGTTGTTAATAAAAATTCGTATAGCTTGAAAACAACGAGTTGCTAGATGTTTATTAGACTTTATTGTACGTGGTACATTTGCATAAATAATATCTACAAGTTCTTTGGTACGTGTAAGGGGTTTATATTTACAACGAGAAATAATAGATCGAGCAATGCGTCGTGCAAAACGTTCTTCTCCAAAATTCTTTAAAACCCAGTAAATTTCTTTTTCACTACAATTTAATAGCCACTCAGCAGCTGAACAACCATTGGTTGGATCCATACGCATATCAAGTGGTCCATCATGCATAAACGAAAAACCACGATCGGCACTGTCAATTTGGTTAGATGAGATTCCAAGATCCAATAAAATTCCATCAACACGTCCAATTAATTTATTATCATTCATATAATTAGCTAATCTTGAAAATTGTCCATGTATAATAGTCAATCTTGAATCAATAATACTAGTAGCTATTTTTATAGCTTCAGGATCACGATCAATGGCATATAAATGTCCTTTAGAATTCAATTGAGATAAAATCAATTTGGTATGACCACCTCTTCCAAAAGTACCATCAATATATAAACCATTAGGTTTAATATTAAGACCTTTAATAGCTTCATATGCTAATACTGGAGTATGAGTAGTAAATAGATTCATATCTAAATTATGTTATAGAAAATATCTAACTATAGATTATAATTTTGAACATAGAGTATGCTAATGTTAAATAACCATGAATTTTATTTTTATATATCTTTTAACTGTTATCAAATCCAAAAAGGAACCTAATTATAATTATCAAAATTAGTATTTATCTATTCTCTATACTATTTATATTTTTTCAGAGTATCAGTATAGTAAAAGCATCTCCTATGGTTCTAGATAAAATTGCCATAATAATTAATGATAATATCATCTTAAAAAGTGATATTGATTCAATCGTCGATTTTATGAAGCAGGAAAATATTTTTCTTAGAGATAACTCTTATAGAGATAAACTAATTGAAGAAATCATATTAAAAAATATTTTCTTGGAAATAGGAAAAAAACAAAATATTTCTGTGACTGAAAATATCATTTATAAAAATATGGCACTTTATATAAAAAATATGGCAGATAGAAGACATATTCCACTCCATCAGTTCTATCATGATTTTTTGGCTAAATATAAATGGAAATATCATTTATTATACGAACAAATTCTACATAATCAGATTATTAATTCGATTATTATAAATAATATTAAGAATTACGTAACAATAACACCATACGAAATAACACAACAGCTTAAAAAATTAACTAATTTAATTAGTAATTCGAAGATATTTATTACTGAAATGCATGTAAGACATATATTACTTGCACGATCACCATTAACGAATGATAAAGAAATACAAAAAAAGCTAAAAAAAATATATTTAGATATTAATAATCGAAAAATAACTTTTTATACAGCTGCTCAGAAATATTCTCAAGATTTAACTTCCTCTTTTAAAGGAGGAGATTTAGGTTGGATAACTCCAGATATGTTAGGTGAACCACTAGGTTTCATTTTGTTAAATTTAAATAAAGATGATATTAGTACTCCTATTTTTTATGAAAATGGTTGGCACTTAATTCAACTACAAGAAACCCGTAAAATAAATAAAACGGATATTCTTTTAAAAGAACGAGTATTACGCATTCTATATCAACAAAAATGGAATGTGGAAATCCAACAATGGATCAGAAAAAAATCTGAAGACGCTTATGTTAAAATACTTGATACCAAATATAATTTTCATTAAAAAATTACCAGGTTTGATTTTAAATAGTGGGGACAATCTATGATGATTAATAATTACAATATTTTTGCTCATAAAAAATTTGGTCAACATTTTCTTCAGGATAAGAAAATTATTAATCAAATCGTTTCGATTATTTCTCCTCAACCTGATAATACACTTATTGAAATTGGTTCGGGTTTAGGTGCGTTAACTCAACCTATTAGTGAATATGTTCAAGATCTCACAGCCATTGAAATTGACCGAAATTTAATAACTTTAGTCAAGAAAAATGAGTCTCTTATAAAAAAATTAACTATCTATCAGCAAAATGTTCTAACCTTTAACTTTACTGAATTCTCACATAAAAAACGAAAAATGTTACGTATATTCGGAAACATACCTTATAATATTTCTACTTCTCTTTTATTTCATCTATTTGATCATTTTAAGGTTATCAAAGATATGCATTTTTTGTTACAAAAAGAGTTCGTAGATCGAATCATTGCTGTTCCAGGATGTAAAGATTACGGCAGATTAAGTGTGATATCACAATATTATTGTCGTCCTAGTTTGATTTTTGAAATTTTACCAAAATATTTTAAACCCAAACCTAAAGTAAAATCTTCTTTAATACGTTTAATTCCACATAATATAATGCCAAATAAAGTTAAAAACGTTCAAGATTTAAATCGTATTACCAATATAGCTTTTAGTCAACGAAGAAAAATGTTACGTAATAGTATGAAGAATTTATTTTCCGCCGAATTTTTAGAACAAATAGGTATTGTTCCTACATTACGTGCGGAGAATATTTCAGTGGCACTTTATTGTCAATTAGCTAATTTAATGAGTCTTCACACTCAAAATCAATCCGGACCCATTTAATTTCATGAGTACCTATTTAATTGGTGATGTTCATGGATGTTACAAAGAATTATGTATCCTATTAAATAGAGTGAATTTTGATCCTACAAAAGATATACTTTGGTTGACTGGAGATCTTATTGCACGGGGACCTGATTCACTAAAAGTACTACGTTATATTAGATCTTTAGAAAAATCCGTACGTTTAGTTTTAGGTAATCATGATCTTCATCTGATTGCATCATTATATGGAGACTATAAAACACCTAATAAGAAGGATTTGGAAGAAATTCTTAAAGCCTCAGATGCTGAAGATCTGATTTATTGGTTACGTCACCACCCACTCTTACAAATTGATGAAGAAAAAAAAATCATTATGTCACATGCTGGAATTTATCCACAGTGGGATCTTGATACTGCGAAAGAATGTGCAGGAGAAGTCGAATTAATGCTTGCAAGCGATGATTATCTAACTTTTCTTCATGATATGTACAATGACCGCAATATTATGCTAAACAGTTGGAGCCCGAATTTCAAAGGCATTGTACGATGGCAATTTATTACCAATGTTCTAACACGCATGCGTTATTGTTTTCCTCAAGGTCAACTTGATATGATATGTAAAGATCCACCTTCTTGTGCCCCAGCACTATTACAACCCTGGTTCTCTCTTCCTAATCGAATTTTGTTATCATCAAATGACGGTGATTATACTATAATTTTTGGTCATTGGGCTTCATTAAATGGTCAATATACTCCAAATGGTATTATTTGTTTGGATACTGGTTGTTGTTGGGGAGGATCATTAACCATGTTATGCTGGGAAAGAAAAACCTTTATTGTTCAACCATGTTCTATTGATAAAAAACGAAAACGATAAAACGTCTTCATTTGATATGATTTACACTTAACATTTCTGCATAATTATCAAATCGTGACCATTTACTATTAAAGATCAATTTTATAGATCCTATCGGCCCATTTCGTTGTTTTCCAATAATAATTTCGGCTATACCTTTAGTATCAGGATTATCATTATATACTTCATCTCTATAAATAAACATAACTACATCGGCATCTTGTTCAATAGATCCCGATTCACGCAAATCGGAATTTACAGGACGTTTATTAGTTCTTTGTTCTAACAAACGATTTAATTGAGATAATGCAACTATTGGTACTTGTAATTCTTTTGCCAAGGCTTTTAAAGAACGAGAAATTTCAGAAATTTCAAGAGTACGATTATTAGCCAGTGCTGGTACTCGCATAAGCTGTAAGTAATCTATCATTATAAGGCTTAATCCATTATGTTCCCTAAATATACGTCTAGTTCGTGATCGAACCTCTGTAGGAGTAAGACTTGATGAATCATCTATATACATATTAGGTTTTTCTATAACAATTTTTATGGTGCTAGAAATGCGTGCCCAGTCATTATCATTGAGTTGTCCAGTACGAATTTTTGTATGATCTACACGTGATAAAGAGGCTAATATCCTCATCATAATTTGTTCAGATGGCATCTCAAGACTAAAAATTAGCACGGGTTTATCTTGAGTTAAAGCAGCATTTTCACATAAGTTGATAGCAAAGGTAGTTTTTCCCATGGAGGGTCGTGCTGCAATAATGATTAAATCTGATTTCTGTAAGCCTGCAGTTTTTCTATCAAGATCATGATAACCAGTAGAAATTCCTGTCACATTAGAATGTGGCTGTTGGTATAGAGATTCTATCCTAGAAATAGTATCTTCGAGAATTTTATCAATACTTTTTGGTCCATTATTTTTAGCACGTTTAGTGGCAATTTGAAAAACACGTGATTCTGCCATATCCAATAGATCGTCACTATTGAGTCCTGATAAATCATAACAAGCATCGTTAATTTCATTGGTAACGGAAATCATTTCACGTACTATGGCACGTTCACGTACAATCTCCGCATATGCATTAATGTTTGCCGCACTCGGAGTATTTTTAGATAATTCAGCTAGATAAGCGAAACCCCCGACTTTTTCTAGCTTTCCTTCTTGATTTAATGATTCGGAAAGAGTAATTAAATCAATTGGCTTACCCCGTTCTATAAGACGTTGCATTTCATTAAAAATCAGACGGTGAGGATGAGTAAAAAAATCATTAGCTACTAATTTTTCAATTACATTATCCCAACGGTCATTATCTAACATTAAGCCTCCTAATACTGATTGCTCTGCTTCTAAAGAATGCGGGGGTCGTTTAATAATGTATCGATCAATTGATTTGATAAATTTATTGGCTACCATAATTTTTATACCAAAAGTTACTATTATTACTTATTACTATCATATCCAAGTATTATACCTTGAAAATACTAAGTGAGTGAAGATTAAGGTGGATTATTCAATCTAAGTGTCTGATTAAGAATATGATTCTAATGAAGAATAATTCGGTATACTTTTTACTTATAAATGGTGTGTTTCTTTATATTTATGTTATTCTTTACAATCAAAAATAATCTCATTAATTTCGTACAGGGGATATTAATATGGCCAATAGAGGAGTAAATAAAGTCATTCTGATTGGAAATTTAGGTCAGAATCCAGAAGTTCGTTATATGACCAATGGTGGAGCAGTAACTAATTTTCCTTTAGCTACATCAGAAATATGGCGTGATAAACAAAGTGGACAGACGAAAGAGAAAACTGAATGGCATCGTATCGTTTTATTTGGAAAATTAGCTGAAATTGCTGGTGAGCTATTACAAAAAGGATCTCAAGTATATATAGAAGGATCGTTACAAACACGTAAATGGCAAGATCATAACGGACACGAACGATATATGACTGAAATTATAGTAGGTGTTAATGGTACTATGCAGATAATAGGTAATCGTCATAGTAAGAGTTCAGTAGCAGCGGGAGCCGTCAATTCAAAAAATAATTGGACACAGTCAGATCAGAAAATTCAATTGGATAAAAATCCAATTTCATCTAATAATGAATCACCAATTGATTTGGATGACGATGACGATGATGAGATTCCTTTTTAACTAATTCAATTCCATTTGTATTCTTTTAGGTCCTTACTTATCTAATATACCTCAGTATCAATACTTGTTATTTTCAGGTTAAAAATTATTGTTACATTATTTTATCTTAAAATATAGATGAAATTATGTAACTTTATATTTTCTATTCTATTAAATATTACTACAGCCAATCTAATTTAAAACTTCTTAAGATATGACAATGACATTGAATCTGGTTAACCAAAACAACCATGAACATATTTTTAAATATTCTAATTTTGATGATCTTAGTATCTTTTTCAGGAATTGCTAAACGTGTTATACCCTATCAACTTCCTTTGCCATTATTACAAATTGGTATGGGTAGCATTATGGCATGGCCTAAATTTGGGTTGCATATTCATTTTAATTCAGAACTATTTATGGTTTTATTTATACCTCCTTTATTGTTTGTAGATGGGTGGAAAACACCTCCTAGTGAATTTATTAAACATGGACGAGAGATTGTAGGATTAGCGCTAGTTTTAGTATTATTAACAGTAGTGGTAATTGGTTATCTGATCTATTGGATAGTACCAGAAATTCAGTTGTTACCGGCTTTTTGTTTAGCTGCAGTTTTATCACCAACCGACGCAGTTGCTTTATCAGGAATAATTGGTGAAGGAAGAATACCTAAAAAAATTATGGCTATATTACAAGGTGAAGCATTGACGAATGATGCTTCTAGTTTAGTTGCTTTAAAATTTGCGGTAGCGGTTTCTTTAGGAGAAATGGCATTTACTTTTTCTGGAGCCATGATTGAATTTATAAAAATATTTATTGGTGGAGTAACAGCTGGAATTGTTATAACTTTGTTATATGGAAATGCTTTACGTTCTATGAGTAGATGGACTGAAGAAGATCCTGTAACGGAAATGATTTTTTTATTCTTATTACCTTTTGCATGCTCTTTAATAGCAGATTGTATTGAGCTATCCGGTATCTTAGCTGCAGTAGCTGCGGGAATGACTGTCTCTAAATCTGGTATTATTCATCATGCTCCATTATCTATGCGTTTACGTGCTAATAGTGTTTGGTCAATGCTCGAATTTATTTTTAATGGTATGGTTTTTATTTTACTTGGATTACAATTACCAAAAATAATAATAAATACCTTTTATCGAATGGATATGTATACATCCATGAAATTATGGATATTACTGTTCGATATAGTATTAATTTATATAGCATTATTAGTACTTCGTTTTAGTTGGTTATTAACCATGCGATATATCAGTTGTAAGTGGATTAAAATACGTCCTCTAGAATTCAGTAGATATAGTTTACGTGAATTACTTACAGCATCTTTTGCTGGAGTTCGAGGAGCTATTACTCTTGCAGGAGTGTTATCAGTACCGCATTTTATCAATTTTAATCAAGAATTTCCTGCGCGTTATGAACTAATTTTTTTATCTACCGGGGTAATTCTATTTTCATTGTTTATGGCAATGATAGTATTACCCTTTCTATTACGAGGTGTTTCAACACTTGATACCTTCGTACTAAAAAATGAACTACAAAATGCTCGTTCTATTATGACTCAAGTAGCAATTGATAGTTTATATAAAATGCAAGATAGATTAATTCGTGATACTACTGAGAATATTGATTCTGAATTAATAAAGGAAGTCACTTCGCGTGTTATTGGTAGTTTAAGAAGACGTTTAGATGCAGAAAAAAATCTCGATCAGATTTTATTTAGAGATAATTTGGAAAGACGTTTTCGTCTAACTGGTTTACGCGCTGAACGTGGAGAAGTATATCATCTACGTGCCACTCAAAAAATTAGTGACGAAACTATGCATAAATTATTATATGAATTAGATTTAATAGAAGCGTTATTAATAGAAAACCAGTGACAATGATTTTTTATTCTTGGATAAATTTGAATAACTGTGCCAGAGCTCTTGCACGATGAGAAACCGTGTTCTTATATTCAAGATCTATTTGATCAATAGTTTGGTTACATCCTATAGGAATAAACATAGGATCATAACCAAATCCTTCCGATGAAACATTATTAATAGTAATTTTACCATCCCATATAGCTTCAAAAAAATTATATTGATCTAACTTAGATTTATATACTAGAACACACCTATATCTAGCAGGTGTAAATAGAAGATTATTATCTAATAAAAAGTTCTTGAGTTTATTACGATTGTCTTTTTCGCTAGCATTAATGCCAGCATACCTTGCTGAATAAACTCCAGGAAGATTATTAAAATTAATTAGCTCTAAGCCAGAATCATCCGATAAAACTGGAGATCGATAATACTTATAAGCAAGATTAGCTTTAATTAAAGCATTATGTAAATAAGATTTGCCGGTTTCAGGAATAGAACCAATATTTCGACAAATAGGTTTAAATTCCATAAAAAAATTATTAGTTTGAGCTATTTGTATAAATTCTTGTAGTTTCCATTGATTTAAAGTAGCTAAAAAAATTTTTTTCATTTGAGATAGATATAAATCTCACCTTAAGAAGAAACAAACCATTCGAGAGGTTTTCCCGCTAAAAACGGAACTAAGTAATCAGAACCCACGGGGATTTTATCCGGTACTATCCATGGTTTACGTATTAATTTAATTTTTTGCTGATTTAGGGGTAAACCATAATAACGCGGACCATTTTCGGCACAAAAAGATTCAAAATATTGTAAACAATTCATTTCTTCAAATACCTTAGCATAAGCAGCCAAAGCAGTAGGAGCATTAAATATACCTGCACAACCACATGAATTTTCTTTATTTTTGCTGAAGTGAGGAGCGGTATCCGTACCAATAAAAAATCGTCTGCAACCAGTTGTAATGGCTTCACGTAGTGCTTGCTGGTGAATAGATCTTTTTAAGATAGGTAAACAATATAGATGTGGATGTAGTCCATCCATAAACATATGATTGCGGTTGAACATCAAGTGTTGGGGTGTTATAGTGGCGGCTATATAATTATTACCTTCTATAATATACTGCACCGCCTCTTTAGTAGAAATATGCTCAAATACTATTTTTAATTTTGGAAATTTTTTCCGTAAAGGATCTAATACTTGATCTATAAAAAGCGCTTCTCGATCATAGATATCAATAGTATGATCAGATATTTCACCATGTATTAATAAAGGCATTTCTATTTCTTGAAGATTTTCTAAAAGAGGCATTATATTATTAATATTTTTAATGCCATACATGCTATTTATAGTTGCCTGTGTAAAATAAAGCTTAGCTGCTATAAAAACTCCTTGAATAAAACCCCTAGTGATTTCTTTTACATCAAAATTATCAGTAATGTAATAAGTCATTAAAGGTTGAAAACGATGAGAATCAGGTACAGCAGCTATAATACGATTTCGGTAACAAATAATACTTTCTATACTTGTTAAAGGTGGAAAAAGATTAGGCATAATAATAGCACGAGCAAAAACACTACTGGTAAAAGGAAGCACACTACGTAATAACTCATTATCTCGTAAATGAGTATGCCAGTCATCAGGACGTCGAATAATTAATTCCTTGAATTTTATAGTCATTATTTAATCCACAAGTAAAATGATGAATTTAGAATGAAAAAATTTACTCCATAATAACATCTGACTTGTAACTTTTCTACTACGTTATAGACTTGGTTATATATAGATTGATTTAAATAATCAAACGAATAATTAATAGCTGCTTTAAAAGCTATAGCCTATTTAGATTATAACGAGGCGTAAGTAAAACAAATGAATACAAAACAAGCTCTTACAATCGCAATACTTGTTCTAGGATTATCTACTACTGTAGTAAAAGCCGCTCATAAAGAAAATTCTTGGTATAGTGGTACTAAATTTGGTTGGTCTCAATACCATGATAAGGGTTATAATGGAAATGGTTATATAACTAACGATGGAACAACCGATGTAAATCCGTTTGGTATGGGTGCCATATGGGGTTATCAGATTAATCCATGTTTAGGGTTAGAATTAGGTTATGATTGGTTAGGTCGTATGCCAAAAAACGGGGTTGCAATTAATGGTGCATTTCAAACCTATGGCGTACAAATGAGTACTAAAATCAGTTATCCAATCAATAGAAAATTTGATATATATACACGTTTAGGTGGCATAGTGTGGAGAACTAACTCTAATCAAAATAATCCCGTTTGGGGTCATATTAGTGACCACGAAATAGGTATTTCACCTTTAGGTGCAGTAGGTGTGGAATATGCTTTATCTAAAAAAATAACCACACGTTTAGATTATCAATGGATTAATAAAGTTGGAGAAACTAATTCAGTTGGTATAAATACTGACAACGGTATGTTTGGAATAGGAATGACTTATCGTTTGAATCATAATGATAATGATACTATCTTACCTCTACCAGCTCTAAAAAAATTGGCAAAAAACCAACCTTTTACTTTGAAGTCTGAGGTTTTATTTAACTTTGATGATGCCATACTAAAATCTGAAGGTAAATACCAATTGAATAAATTATGTTCTAAAATAAGATCTCTGGATCCAACAGATAGTACCACTATTATTAGAGGTTATACCGATTATATTGGATCAGAATATTATAATCAAAACTTATCTGAAAAACGTGCTCAAGTTGTTGCGGATTATCTAATCTCTAAAGGAATATTAGCCAATAAAATTTTAGTATATGGCAGAGGAGAAATAGATTCTATTGCAGATCATCATTGTAATAATATAAAAGATCGGAATTCTTTAATTCAATGCTTATCATCCGATCGACGTGTTGAAATTGAAGTCCAAGGAATCACAAATCAACCACTTTGTTAATTATCAATATTTGTTGATATTATAATATTTTAACCCCCGCTATCGGGGGTTGATTTATCATCAAATCAGTAAAGTCATTCCCACTCAATAGTAGAAGGTGGTTTGCTAGAAATATCATAAACTACACGAGAAATACCTTTGACTTCATTAATAATGCGATTAGCAATACGACCAAGTAAGTCATAAGGTAAATGTGCCCAAGATGCAGTCATGAAATCAATGGTTTTTACAGCCCGTAAGGATATTACCCAATCATAGTTACGAATATCACCCATGATCCCGACTGAACGAACAGGTATAAAAACCGCAAATGCTTGACTTACTTGATAATAAAATCGAGATTTATATAATTCTTCGATGAAAATTGCATCAGCCTGACGTAATAACTCACAATATTCTTTTTTGATTTCTCCTAATATACGTACTCCTAATCCTGGTCCTGGAAAAGGATGACGATATAATATCTTATATGGAATATTAAGCTCTAATCCGATTTTTCGTACTTCATCTTTAAATAATTCTTTTAAAGGTTCTATTAAATCTAGAGGGATTGTTTTGGGTAAACCACCTACATTATGATGTGATTTAATCATCTGTGCTTCACCTAAAGAAGATTCAATGATATCCGGATAAATAGTTCCTTGCGCTAACCATTTTGCTTGAGGAATTTTTTGCGCTTCTTGATTAAAAATCTCAATGAAAAGACGACCAATAGTTTTACGTTTTTCTTCAGGATCTTTGATACCAGCTAATGCTGACAAAAATAAATTTTCAGCTTGAATATAAAGAATATTTAAACCAAACAACTCTTTAACAAGTTGCATCACTTGATTTACTTCGTTTAAACGAAGTAACCCATTATCAACAAAAATACATGTGAGACGATTTCCGATAATGCGATTTAACAAAATTGCAGTTACACATGAATCAACGCCTCCAGAAAAACCTAAAATTACATGATATTTACAATGACCTATTTTATTGTATAATTTATTTTCTATATCTTTAAGGATTTCTATTGGAGTCCAATTTCCTTCACATCTACAAATATCGTAGATAAATTTTTTTAATAAAAGTTGTCCTTGTTTAGTTTGAGTAACTTCAGGATGAAATTGTAATCCATAGAATCGTCTTTTTTCATCTGCCATAATAGCTATAGGACAAAGATCCGTAAAACCAATAATAACAAAATTCTCCGGTACTTCTATTACTTGATCTCCATGACTCATCCATACATCTAATAATGGTATACCATTATCATTAAAAGAATCCTGTAGTTTATGAATTAGTCGATTCTTACGAATGACTTTAACCTGCGCATAACCGAATTCTCTTTTATCAGATTTTTCTACTTTTCCACCTAATTGTAAAGCCATAGTTTGCATACCATAACATATTCCTAATACTGGACATCCAAATTTGAACACATAATCCGGAACCTGAGGACTATTACTTTCCATACTACTATTTGGTCCTCCAGAAAGAATAATTCCATTAGGATTAAAATCATTAATCTGCCTTGGTGTAAGATTCCATTTGCCTAATTCACAGTAAACCCCTAACTCCCGTATACGACGTGCAATTAACTTGGTATATTGTGAACCAAAATCCATAATCAATATTTTATATTTATGAATATCTTTTAGCATAAAATTCCTATAACTTAACCTACACGATAATTTGGTGGTTCTTTGGTAAGAACTACATCATGAACATGACTTTCTGTGATACCTGCATTACTAATTCTTACAAATTCGGAATTTATACGCAATTCATTAATAGTACTACAACCGGTTAAACCCATACAGGAACGTAATCCGCCTATTTGTTGATTAATGATTTCTTGAAGTTTTCCTTTATATGGAACTCGTCCTTCAATTCCTTCGGGTACTAATTTATCTCGAGCATTATCTGATTGAAAATAACGATCTGAAGAACCATTAGCTTTAGACATTGCACCTAATGAACCCATTCCTCTATAAGATTTAAATGCTCTTCCATGATATAACTCAATCTTACCTGGAGATTCTTCTGTTCCAGCTAACAAAGAACCTATCATAACACAAGAAGCACCAGCTGCAATTGCCTTCGCAATATCACCAGAAAATCTAATTCCTCCATCAGCAATTACAGGTATATTTGAACCATCTAATGCTGATACTGCATCGGCAATAGCTGTAATTTGTGGAATACCCACTCCCGTTACAATACGAGTGGTACAAATAGAACCGGGTCCAATTCCAACTTTTACAGCACTTACTCCGGCCTCTGCTAAAGCTAAGGCTCCAGAATAGGTTGCAATATTTCCCCCTATTATCGGTAATTTGGGATAATTTTTACGAGTATCGCGTATACACTGTAATACTTTTTGAGAATGACCATGAGATGAATCAATAAGTAAAACATCTACGTTAGCTGCAACTAATGCTTCAATGCGTTTGTTATAATTATTGCCAGTACCTACTGCAGCACCAACACGCAATCTGCCTTTCTCATCTTTACACGCATTGGGTTTACTTTCAGCTTTTTGGAAATCTTTTACGGTAATCATACCTAACAAATTAAATTTGGTATTTACTACAAGAGCTTTTTCCACCCGCTTATCATGCATTTTTTGTAAAACGCTATCTCTAGATTCTCCCTCATTTATGGTTACCAAACGATCTTTTGGTGTCATTACAGTAGCTACAGGTTGATTAAGATCAGTGAAAAAACGAATATCCCGTGCTGTAATAATGCCTATTAGTTCATTATTAGGATTAACCACTGGATAACCAGCAAATCCATTTTTTTTAATGAGTTCTTTTACTTCCCATAACCTGGTGGTTGGTAATACAGTTTGTGGATCTATAATTACACCTGTCTCATGTGTTTTGACTCTACGTACTTCTTCTACTTGCTGTTCAATAGACATGTTTTTATGAATAAAACCTATTCCACCTTCTTGTGCTAATGCAATAGCTAATGCATATTCAGTTACTGTATCCATAGCTGCAGAAATCAGAGGAATATTTAATTTAATAGTTTGAGTTAACCAAGTAGTAATATTAGCAGTATGAGGTAAAACAGTAGAATGAGCAGGAACTAGCAGTACATCATCAAATGTTAGAGCTTCTTTAGATATACGTAGCATATGGCTATATCTCAAATAATTCTTTCTTATAAAGAATATTTTTTCTGATAAAATATTGATCCTATCAAATAGATAGGTAATATCAAATACATAATTAATTTTATTTTAGGAAGGATTTTTTTATGATACCTTTACCTCATATGATACTTAGTGTTAGCAGTTTGAATAAAAAAGTACGTGAGTTAATTGATAAAGGAATAGGGAAATTTTGGTTAAGCGCTGAAGTTTCTAATTTCTCTAATCCTGTATCAGGTCATTGGTATTTTACACTTAAAGATAATCTCGCTCAGGTACGATGTGTAATGTTTCGCCATTACAACCGGAATTTTTTATATCCTAAAAATGGTCAACAAATTATAGCATTTGCTGGAATTACTTTATATGAACCGAGAGGAGATTATCAACTGATCGTAGAAAGTATACAACCTGTTGGAGAGGGAGTATTACATCAAGAATATGAAAGAATAAAAAACAGGTTAGCTTCAGAAGGATTATTCTCGGAGAATTTGAAAAAAGCCTTACCCAAATCTGCACATCAAGTAGGAATTATTACATCTACAACTGGAGCAGCTTTATACGATATCTTACGAATATTAAATCGACGAGATCCTTTATTATCTATCATAATTTATCCTGCTATAGTACAAGGTGATAAGGCTCCAGAAAGCATTATCAATGCTATTAATTTAGCAAATCAACGTAAAGAATGTGATGTACTAATTGTAGGAAGAGGTGGAGGAAGTATAGAAGATCTGTGGTGTTTTAATAATGAAAGCGTTGCACGTACTATATGTTCCAGTACAATCCCTCTTGTAAGTGCAATAGGTCACGAAACTGATGTAACTATTGCTGACTTAGTTGCAGATATTAGAGCATCTACTCCATCTGGAGCGGCAGAATTGATTAGTAGTAATAAAATAGAATTATTGCGATTGATACAAAATCAAAATCAGCATATTGGAATGGCTATTGATCATATTTTAACACAGAAAAATCATGCATTAACCTCTTTATATTATCAGCTTCGACAACAACATCCTCAATTATATTTGACTCGAAAATTAACTTTTGTAACAAATCTATTTAACTATTTAGATAATATTATGAAAGACAAGTTAAAAAAATCTACTTACCAATATACATATACAAATCAACGATTATTATCTTTTCCAATTTTATCACGTATTAATAAACATCAACAAAATATTCAGAATCTACTATATAAACTACAAAAACAGATGGAAAGTAAATTAAATAATTATTATCAGTATTTAAGTTCTAGAATTACACAATTAGAAGCCATTAGTCCCCTCGCAACTATTAAACGTGGTTACGGTATAATTACACTATCCAATAATAATATTGTTAAAACCATACACCAGTTGAAAAATCAAGATTTAATAAAAATTAGATTTATAGATGGTTTTGCTATAAGTAAAATAATTTCTGTAATCGAAATAGACCCCCAAAATTCTTAGTTATTTTCCTTCCTTTAAACAAATATTAATAGTAGTACCATTTAGTTCTAATGAACGTCTAAAATATTTTTTTAGATAATTTTTATAGGAATTAGGTAATTTATTCACCTGATGACCATGAATAACTATAACAGGTGGATTATAACCTCCTGAATGAGCATATTTTAATTTTATATGATTGCTTAATGGTAGTTGATGTTCTTCAATAGCATTTTGCATAATGCGTGTCAACTTTCTACTGGTTAATTTTTTAGTTGAATTGGAATATGCTTCGGTTACTGATTTAAAGATATTTTCTACATCTTGTGTAGATAATTTGAGAGCGGAAATAAAATGTATACGTACAAAATCCACAAATTTTAGACGAAATAAAATTTGATTTTGAAACTTTTGTTTCATTGCATCAGATACAGTATCCCATTTGTTCACTACAATAACTAAAGACCTACCATTTTTTAAAATAAGATTTAATATCGATAAATCCTGATCAAAAATAGCATCATGTGATGCATCCATAACTATTATCACTACATTGGCTTTATTAATAGTATGTAAAGTAGTTCTTATTGATAACTTTTCACGTTCATCAAAAACTTTTGTGCGTTTTCGTAACCCTGCAGTATCAATTAAACAATATATAGATTCTTTATATTCAAAAGGAATATAAATACTATCCCGTGTTGTTCCTGGCATATTAAAAACTATTACTCTTTCTTCACCGAGTAATCTATTAATGAGTGTAGATTTACCTACGTTTGGACGACCGACAATGGCTAAGTAGATAATAACTGAGGCCTTTTCTCGACTATGAGGTTTGGTAAAAACATGATTATTTTTGCATGAAATTAGAATATTTTTATGTAAATTTTTTTTACACCATAAATAAAGTTGTTCTAATAATTTAGTAACGCCTCTACTGCTAGATGCAGCAATAAAATAAATATTCTTTACTCCTAAAGAGTAAAAGTCAGTAACTGAAATATTTTTACTTACTACATCAATTTTATTAACTGCTATAAATAAAGGTTTATTGCTAGAACGAATTTTTTTTATTAGATAAAAATCACCCGGCATAATTCCCGAATGTGCATCTACTATAAATAAAACAATATTAGATTCTTCAATTGCTTTGTTAAATTGCAATAATACCTTATGATCTATGCTTCCTAAGTGAAAGTTTTTTTTATTTTCCTGATTCTCATCAAGACCCGCAGTATCAATAACAATAAATTGATATTCCTTAATTATAGTTATACCATAATTACGATCTCTTGTCATATTACAATGATCTGTCACTAAAGCATCATGCGTACTTGTAATTTTATTAAATAAGGTAGATTTACCTACATTTGGGCGTCCTACTAAGGCTATTTTTACAATGTTTGTCATGAAGTTAAGAGGTAAAAGATTTATTTATAGATTTAGGCAAATTATTCATTTTTAATTTCATAATTTGTTTCATAATTGGTGAATTCGTGGCTGCCATACAGTTATACCAAGATTGATAGGCTTGGTAAAAATTTCCTTTACTGAACCATGCATCACCTTGAAGTTCAGCAACTATATCTGTCCAAGTAATTCCTTTAATAGTTTTTAAGATATCCAACGCTTCATCGATTTTTTTTTGCTGTAATTGAATTCGCGCTAAACGTAATTTTACTATGGTCTGTAGATTGACATCTGAAATGTTTTTCAAACCAATTTTTAATTGTAATTCGGCCTGATAAAAATCTTGTTTTTCTACAGATTGTTTGGCTAGATTTAACGATATTAAAGTACTATAAATATTATGATAATTTATAAAATCTTCCGCAGCTACTGGATTATTTTTCAACATTTTATGATAAATAATAGAAGCCTGTTCTAAGTCATTTAATTGGTGCTTCTTATACCATAATAATCCTCCACTAAATGATAAAGTTAAAATCAAAACAAGTACATAACCGAATAATTTTTTATTCTGATATAAAAGATGTTGCTCCATGTTTTTTCCTTTTTAAATAATTAGATATAAATGTAACAACATCTTTTGTTTTTATCATTTGATTTTTTTTGGTATATAGATCTTTTATCATCAGATAATCATTAGCAAATTCTTTTTCCCCTAATAGTAAAACTATACGAGCTCCCTTTTTATAGGCCTGAGAAAATAAGGTTTTTAAGTTGTTACCTGTCGCATAATTTATCATTAATTTTATGTTAGGCATACAATCACGTAAGTATTCTGAAAAAATTATTGCTTTTTCTTGTAAATATTGAACCGAATAAATTAAATAAATATCGATAATTTCAGATGAAATTCTTAGTTCAGTATTTATCATGTTAACTAACATTACTAGACGTTCCATACCTACTGCAAATCCTATAGCAGGAGTAGTATACCCTCCAAGTTCTTCAACTAAACCGTCATAACGACCACCAGCGCATAACGTTAATTGTGTTCCTTCTAGATTTTTGGTGACCCATTCAAAAACCGTACGATTATAGTAATCTAATCCCCGAACTAAAAAGGGATTAATTTTATAACTAATTCCAGTCATATCTAGCAATTTACACAATTCACTAAAATGAATTTGTGATTCTTCATCTAAATATGAAGGAAGTGTTGGTGCTTTATTTAATATTCTTCTAATTCTATCATTTTTTGTGTCAAGAATTCTTAAAGGATTGGTATACAGACATCGCTTACTATTCTCATCTAAATTATTTTGATGAGATTCGAGGAATGAAATCAAAGCAGTTTTATAACGACTCCGAGCTTTTAAAGATCCTATAGAATTAAGTTGAAGATTAAGATCATTCATAATTCCTAATTGGCGCCACCATCTAGCTGTTAATAAAATTAATTCAATATCAATGTTTGGACCTGGTAAACCAAATACCTCTACACCTATTTGATGAAACTGACGATAACGTCCTTTTTGTGGTCTTTCATAACGAAACATTGGTCCCGAATACCACAAACGTTGTTCTTGATTATATAAGAACCCCCCTTCTATTCCCGCACGAACACAACCCGCTGTACCTTCAGGTCTTAACGTCAAACTTTGACCCTTACGATTATTAAAAGTATACATTTCTTTTTGCACTACATCTGTAATTTCACCTATAGCATGGTGAAATAAACAAGTATATTCTATAATAGGTAATTTGATTTCTTGATAACCATAGCTATTAAGCACCTGTATAAGAATATTTTCAATACGTCGCCAAATTACAGTCTCTGGCGGGAGATAATCTTTCATACCACGTATACCCGGTATTCGATCTTTTAACATGAAAATTATCCGGTTACTACTATTCTATTTTTTATCCTCTAAATGGTTTTTCTTCTCTAATAGAGCAGCTTTGGCACGAATTTTTTTCTCCAATTGATCTATTAATTGATTATTATCTAGTCTTTCATGCGTACTTATACCATTTTCATAAAAATTGCTGGTATTTTTACTACCTGTCACACCTAGATCCGATATTAATGCTTCTCCTGGACCATTAACCCTACAACCAATAATTGAAACATTCATTGGAGTAACTATATCTTCTAAACGATGTTCTAAAGCTTGAACTGTGCTAATTACATCAAATTCCTGTCGTGAACAACTAGGACAAGCAATAAAATTAATACCTCTAGTACGAATTTGCAAAGACTTAAGAATCTCGAATCCCACCTTAACTTCTTCTATTGGGTTAGCAGCTAAAGAAACTCTTAAGGTATCACCAATGCCTTCAGATAATAATATTCCTATGCCAATAGCAGATTTGACAGTTCCTCCACGTATTCCTCCCGCTTCTGTAATACCTAAATGTAAAGGATTTTCTATCTGTTTCGATAACAATCGATAGGATTCGACTGCTAAAAATACATCTGAAGCTTTAATACTAACTTTAAACTGATCAAAATTCATTCGATCAAAATAATCAATATGACGTAATGCAGATTCTATTAAAGCTTGTGCATTGGGTTTACCATATTTTTGCAGTAAGTCTTTTTCTAGAGAACCAGAATTGACTCCTATTCTAATAGGAATGTGGTTGTCTTTAGCACAATCAATAACTTGGCGAATACGCCTTTCATTACCAATATTTCCAGGATTAATACGTAAACAATCTGCTCCATATTCTGCAGCTTTTAGGGCAATACGATAATCAAAATGAATATCTGCAATTAATGGAACTTGTACTTGTTTTTTAATTAGTTTAAAAGCTTCTGCTGCATCCATAGTCGGTATAGATACACGAACTATATCAGCTCCTACTTTTTCTAATGATTTTATTTGTTCGATGGTTTTTTCAATATTAGTAGTATATGTATTTGTCATTGACTGAACAGCAATGGTAGAGCCCCCACCAATAGGCACATTTCCAACATAAATCCTTTTTGATTTGCGACGATTTATAGTAGCTTTGCTACACATATTTTTCTCCAAAATAACATGCATCTACATATAAATGTATAATAATACATTGGTTATAAATAAAAATAATTTTTTCTTGAATAGGATGAAATTATAAATTTTTAATAGTGCAAGGAATAATTTGACCAGATAACTGTCCACAAGCAGCACTAATATCATCACCTCTGGTATGACGTATAAAACTAAAAAAACCATATGAAACTAATACTTTATAAAAAGATTCTATATTTTTCGATAAACTCCTTTTATAGAATGAATTAGGATAAGTATTCCAAGGAATTAAATTAATCTTACAAGGTATTTCTTTGAGAATAGAAGCTAATTCATGAGCATGTTCCATACTATCATTTAAATTATCTATCATTAGATACTCAATTGTTATACCTCCATAATTTGCATGCGATTTCATTAGATAACTATATGCTGCTGCAAGTAGTGAAGTAATATTGTATCTTTTATTGATTGGCATAATAATATCCCTTAATTTATCATTTGGAGCATGAAGAGAAATTGCTAAACCTACATCAATTTTTTCTCCTAACTGTTTTATAGCAGGAACAACTCCTGATGTAGAAATAGTAATATGCCGTTTAGATAAAGCAAAACCAAAATCGTCCAACATTATTTCTATGGCTGGAACTACATTTGATAAATTTAGTAAAGGTTCTCCCATTCCCATTAAGACGATATTATTAATAATTCTACCCTCAGTGACTTTATATCTCTTTTTTAAAATTTTATTAGCTATCCAAACTTGTCCAATAATTTCTGAGACAGATAAATTGCGATTAAATCCTTGCTGTGCAGTATAACAAAAACTACATCCTACCGGACATCCTACTTGAGAAGAAATACAAAGAGTAGCTCTAGAATAATTGGTAGGTATATAGACCATTTCTATTTTTTGTTCCTTAGAAACTCTAAGAATCCATTTAATTGTTCCATCAGTTGAACAATATTCTTTTATAATATTAGGTGCATGAATAATTGAATAAGTATTTAGTTTATTACATAATTTTTTATTAAGATTAGTCATCAGATAAAAATCTTCATAACCATGATGATAAATCCATTTCATTACTTGATCTGCTCTATAAGGTTGTTCTTCTAAAAATATAAAAAACTCTCGCATTTGCTGACGATTAAGATCTAACAAATTGATTTTTCTAGAGGAATTAAAATCCAATGATTGTTTAATCATTTTTTTTTATTATTCATTTTATTTCATAAGAGTAAATTTCATCTGGACGAAAAAAATAAGTAATTTCTCGCTGAGCAGAATTCAGCGAATCCGAACCATGAATGGCATTGGCTGTAATACTATCTGCATAATCCGCACGTAATGTACCTACAACCGCATCAGTAGGATTAGCTGTCCCCATTAACTCACGAAAATATTGTACAGCATTTTCTCTTTCTAATACTGATATCATGATCGGACCAGAAATCATAAAAACAATTAATGTTTCAAAAAAAGGTTTATTAAAATGTTCAGCATAAAATTCTTGAGCTTGTTTTCTAGTTAATTTTTGCATTTTAGCAGCAATAATTCTAAATCCGGCTTTTTCAATCCGGCAATAAATAGCTCCAATAAGATTTTTTAAGATTGCATTAGGTTTTATAATAGAAAAAGTTTGTTCAATTGTCATAATATCCTCAAGAGAGAAATGAGAAGAGTTAGTTAAAATATCTATCCAATCTCTTCACTTATATTAGCAGTATAACGAGGGATTTCGACTATTAAATCTTCATTTTTTACCAGATGTGCTTGACAACTTAACCGACTATTAGGTTCTAATCCCCATGCTTTATCTAACATATCCTCTTCTCTTTCGCTTATCGTTGATAAAGAATGAAAACCGCTACGAATTATACAATGACAAGTAGCACATGCACAAGATTTTTCACAAAAATGTTCTATATTTATACAATTACGTAGTGCTACATCTAAGATTGTCTCTCCGACTAAAGCCTCAACGATTTTTCCATCAGGAATCAAAATGTCATGAGGCAAAAAAAAATTTTTGACATGAATTATAAAAACCTCTTATTTATCATGATGATCTTTAATAAGATCAATTATATTTTTTTCACTTAATCCATAACTAGGATTAATCTGAATAGATGCAGTAGTTCCAGCATGTTTTTCTGTCGCAGTAACATTTAATAATCCATTTTCATCTACTTGAAAAGTAACTTGAATACGCGCTTGACCAGCAGGTAATGCTGTAATACCTCGTAGATTAAAACGAGCTAGTGATCTACAATGCGCTACTTTTTCTCGTTCTCCTTGTACTACATGTATCATAATAGTCTTCTGATTATCTGTTAAGGTTGTAAATTCCTGTGATTGAGTAGTAGGAATAGTTGTATTGCGTGGAATAATTTTTTCTACTAATCCTCCTAGAGTTTCTATACCTAAAGACAATGGTATAACATCCAATAATAAAATGTCTTGATATTGCTTATTACCTACTAGTTTATCTGCATGAATAGCTGCACCTATCACTACTACTTTTTCAGGATCAATAGATGTTAATGGTTTTCTACCAAAAAATTCTTCTACTTTTTTACGTACTAGTGGCACTCTTGTTGATCCTCCCACCAGAATAATTTGTGAAATATTTTCTAATCCAACATTTGCATCGTTTAAAGTACGACGGCACATCAGCAGAGTACGTTCTACTTGACTTTGTATAAGTTTTTCAAAATCCTCACGATTTATAATAATAGTCTTGTATTCATCTATACGAATACTCGTACTAGTTTTATCACTCAAAGCAATTTTGGCAATAATAGCCGCACTTAATATTTTTCGTTGTAACCTCGGATTAAGATCTTTTTCTGCTAATCCAATTTTACAAATGATCCAATTTACTAAGAGCTGGTCAAAATCATCTCCGCCAAGAGTTGATATTCCGCCAGTAGCTAAAACTTCAAAAACGCTTGATTTTAATAAGCGAAGAATAGAAATATCAAAAGTACCCCCACCTAAATCATAAATTGCAATTATTCCTTCTGTTCCCGAATCTATACCATAAGCAATCGCAGCAGCTGTAGGTTCATGAAGTAATCTTAAAACTCGTAATCCAGATAATAAGGCAGCTTGTTGAACCTCTCGTCGTTGTGCCTCACTAAAATATGCCGGTATAGTAATCACAACTCCTGACAATTGATTAGGAAATTTTTTATGAACACGTTGAACCAGTGTACTCAAAATATCACTGCAAACTTGAGCAAGACTAATTATACCTGCTGAGGTATTTATTACTACTAATCCTTTTTGAGTTAATTTAAAATCATAAGGTAATTTGGGGTACTTACTTATTATTTCTTCTAATGAGTAACCTAATAGCCGTTTGACTGAAATTATTGTATTAACCGGATCATGCAATGCATGTGTACGTGCTTTCCAACCTACAATGGTTTTTTCCTTATTATAATGTACTATGGAAGGTAATAAAGAATTATTTGTTTCATCTAAAAATATCTCTATATTACCATTATATACACTGGCTACTAAAGAATATGTGGTTCCTAAATCAATTCCAATTGCCAATGGCTTTCGAGTTTTATTATCTTTTAGAGGATCTGTAATTTGCAATAATACCATGTGTTGTACGGTTTTAAGATCATTTGTTAAAAATTAAATAAACGATTCTCTAAGTCATCCAGATGATGACGAAGTTTAGTTAAAAATTGGAGTTTTTGCACTGTTTTGACAGCTTCGTCCCATTTTTGATATTCCATTTGTTTTTCTATTTGTACAGTAAGTTTACTGACTAAAGTATTAATTTTATTAATGAAATTATTTAAAATGACTTCATTAAGTTGCTGTTCAATTTTTTCACATTCTTCCCGTAACTTTAATTGTTCGTTTAAAAAACTCAGATCTGTAATAGAAGATTCATTACCAATATCAAAACCATAAATAGAAAGTATATACAAGGATCGTGATAAAGGGTGACGTAAGATTTGCCAAGCTTTATTTATTAAAGCACATCGCTTTAAACAAATGTTTTTTTCTATTGCAGATTTATTATTATCTGGATGAAATTGCTGTTGTAATTTATAAAATCGCATAGCGAGCAATTTTTGATCCAGATCAAATCTTACTGGTAATCCAAAAAGATCAAAATAATTCGTACTATCAAAATTAGTTAGATTATCTACTAACATAAATATTGGATTCCAACCATTAAATATTAAACACTAAAGCTTTTACCACAACCACATTTATATTTAACATTTGGGTTGTTGAATTTAAAACCTTCGTTCAACCCTTCTCTTATGAAATCTAATTCAGTTCCATTTAAATATAAAAAATCTTTTTTATTTATGAAAATCTTCAGGTTTTTTTCTTCCACAATCATATCATCTTCTTTTAATTCATCTACAAACTCCATAACATAAGCCAAACCAGTGCAACCAGAAGTACGAACTCCTAAACGTATACCTAATCCTTTTCCTCTTTTACTTAATAAATAGCAAATTTGTATAACGGCACTTTCACTTAAAGTAATGGACATTATTTGACCTTAACTTTTTATGTTATTTTGTTTGCTCTTATAATCCGCAATAGCTGCTTTAATTGCATCTTCGGCTAAAATAGAGCAATGAATTTTCACTGGAGGTAACTCTAACTCTTGCGCAATATGAATATTTTTGATTGATTCAGCTTCGTCCAAAGACTTTCCTTTTACTAATTCCGTCACTAATGAACTAGAAGCTATAGCCGAACCACATCCATAAGTTTTAAATCGTGCATCTTTAATAATACCATTCTTATCTACTTTAATTTGTAATTTCATTACATCACCACAAGCTGGTGCACCAACCATACCACTTCCAACCGAAGAATCTGAACTATCTAATGATCCAACATTACGAGGATTTTCATAATGATCAATAACTTTTTTGCTATAAGCCATATATTAACCTTCCTTTATTATTACTCTCAATTTATTATTTATGTATGATAGATCTTTTAATTACAGATCCAGTTAATACTATTAATATCTATTCCTTTTTTATACATTTCCCATAAAGGAGATAGTTCTCGTAAACGATCAATAGATTTAGATACTAACGCAATCGTATAATCGATTTCCTGTGTGGTAGTAAAACGTCCTAGAGAAAAACGAATAGAACTATGAGCTAGCTCGTCATTTATGCCTAAGGCTTTAAGTACATAAGAAGGTTCTAAACTTGCTGAAGTACAAGCAGAACCTGAAGATACTGCTAAATCTTTCAGCGCCATAATTAATGATTCACCTTCTATATAATTAAAGCTAACATTTAATATATTAGGTATACTAAGTTCAATAATACTATTTAAATAAACTTCTTCAATATTTTTTATTCCATTCCAGAGTAAATTACGTAATTGACTTAAACGCTCCATTTCACTAATCATAGTTTCTTTTGCAATACAACATGCTTCACCCATCCCCACAATTTGATGTACTGGCAATGTTCCAGATCTTAATCCACGTTCATGACCACCACCATGTATTTGAGCTTCTAAGCGAACACGAGGTTTACGACGTACATATAAGACTCCAATTCCTTTTGGACCATAAATTTTATGTGCAGAAAAAGATAATAAATCTATTTTTAAATTCGTTAAATTAATAGGTAACTTTCCTACACTTTGAGTAGCATCAACATGATAAAAAATATTATTTTGACGACAAAATTCACCAATCTTACTAATATCTTGAATAATGCCTATTTCATTATTAACATGCATAATTGATACGAGAATCGTATTTGGTCGTATTTCTGCTTGTAATTTTTTTAGATCAATGATTCCATTTTTTAATGGGGATAAATAAGTAACAATAAAACCTTCACGTTCTAATTGACGACAGGTATCTAATACTGCTTTATGTTCTATTTTACTGGTAATAATATGGTTACCTTTTTTTTTATAAAAATTAGCTATACCTTTGATTGCCAGGTTATTTGATTCAGTTGCTCCTGAAGTAAAAATTATTTCCCGAGGATCTGATCCAATTAAATCTGCAATTTGATTACGAGCTATATCTACAGCTTCTTCAGCTTGCCATCCAAAACGATGCGAACGAGAAGCAGGATTCCCAAAAATCCCTTCTGGAGTCATATAAAGTATCATTTTTTCCATCACACGGGGATCAATTGGTGTGGTTGCTGAATAATCCAAATAAATTGGTAATTTCATTCAAAAACTCCGTTACCGGTATTAATTTTAAAGAATTTTTCTCAATGTCACTTACTTACTAATTAATGTTAATTGTGTGTGATTAATTCCTAAATTTAGGAAATATTATTTTTAACTAATTCAGCTAAAGAAATATCTTTTCTAAATTCATTAATATTAATTAAAAGTTAAACTTTTATTATTACGGCTGGTTTATACTCAACCCTTAGTTGCTTGGCTTGCATATATGGACTCGTTAACAACCTTTATTATTGAACTAATAAAATCAATAGTAATCTCATCTACGACTTCTTTACCTAATAATAAATAACCTTACTTCACCAGGTCACGAAGACTAGATCCTTATTTATCTTGACACAAAATAGTCAATAATTTTGATAAATCATTAATAGATATTCCTTGATGCTCTGAATATCTATTAATAAATTGCAACATTAGATGTTAGTCTCATGTTTTAACAATTACCTAAAAAATATTTTATACCTTATAGGTGATTATAGAGATAAATGTGTCATAGTTGATTTAAATAGTCAACTATAGATTGAATATTCCTAAAAAATTCAACCTTTTGCTATTGCCATATCAATACGTCTTTCCGTTAAAACCAAAAGGTTTTTTTTATTATGATTTTATGTCGTATCCGAACTGTTTATTGACTTAATAATTAATTTTATCCATATATAGGATATTTCATACAAAGAGACAATACTTCTTCTTTAACTCTTTTAACTGTATGTAAATCATTTCTATTATTTATAATATCGCAAATCCATCCGGCAATTTTTTGCACTTGTATTTCTTTTAAACCCCGACGAGTAATTGCAGCTGATCCTATACGAATACCAGATGTAATGAATGCACTTTGGGGATCATCAGGTATATTATTTTTATTAACTATAATATTAGCTTGATTCAAAAGCGTATTCGCTTGTTTGCCAGTAAGATTTTTGCTACGTAAATCTAGTAAAAACATATGATTTAATGTACGACCTCCTACAACCTTATAATTTCTCTTTACAAATACTTCAACCATTGCTTGTGCATTTTTTATTACTTGATGTTGATATTTTCGAAACTCTGGTTCCATTGCTTCCTTAAAGGCAATCGCTTTACCTGCAATAATATGCATCAACGGACCACCTTGCTGTCCCGGAAATACAGCTGAATTAAGTTTTTGATATAAATCCTCACTACCTCCTTGTGCTAATATTAATCCACCCCTAGGTCCACCCAGAGTCTTATGTGTAGTAGTTGTTACAACATGTGCGTCTTGTAAAGGACTAGGATAAACTCCTGCAGCAACTAATCCAGCTATGTGAGACATATCTACTAATAAAAATGCTTTAACACTCTCACTAATCTTACGCATCTTAGCCCAATCCGCTCTTCCTGACCAAGCTGAAAAACCTCCAATGATCATCTTAGGTTGAAAAGATTTAGCTAAATCCTCTAATTGAGAGTAATCAATATCTCCTTCAACATTAGTGCCGTAATGTATAACTTTATAATTTTTACCCGAAAAATTCGATGAACATCCATGAGTTAAATGACCCCCATGAGTTATATTCATACTGAGAATCATATCTCCAGGTTGTAGTAAAGCATGATAAACTGCAAAATTAGCTTGAGAGCCAGAATGTGGTTGCACATTAGCATAATCGGCATTAAATAAAACCTTAGCTCGATTTATTGCTAACTGCTCTATCAGATCTACATATTCACAACCACCATAATATCTTTTACCTGGATAACCTTCAGCATATTTATTAGTTAATTCTGACCCTTGCGCTTGCATAACACTAAAACTAGCATAGTTCTCAGAAGCAATTAAGTTAATACTATTTTCCTGCCGGAATTTTTCTTGTTGTAAAAATAACCCTATTTCTGGATCATAATCAGCAATCTTTATTTTATCTTTTATCATGGTAAATCAATCATACATTCTAAAAAAATTCTATTGTTTATGACGTCGATGTTTAAAAAAATTTTTCAACAAATTAGCACAATCAACGTTAAGAATATCTCCCGTGATTTTCACTTGATGATTGAACAAATCGGTTTGTTTCAATAAAAAACTGGCAGTTCTAAATGTATTTTCACGGGCTCCAAAAACTAAATGTTTAATGCGACTATGTACAATGGCACCTATACACATCATACAAGGTTCTAGTGTAACATAAAGCGTAGTATTAAGTAACCTATAATTTTTTAATGCTATTCCAGCTCGACGTAATGCTAAAATTTCAGCATGACCAGTAGGATCATGACTCTTAATGGAACAATTCCAACCTTCACTCAGGATTTTATTGGAACGAACTAAAACTGCTCCTACTGGTACTTCACCTACTTGCAATGCATAATTAGCTAATTTTAAAGCATATCTCATCCAATATTCATTATCTGCCATTGCAAATCACTATAAATGAATTAATAATTTTTTAATATACTAAATCAGTTTTCTATTTTCTACATTTATCTTCTCTAGATTAATTACATTGTCTTTATGAATTATAAAATGATATAATTCATGATGTTTTTTAAAAATCAGCCTTCATGTTAGATAAACACAGAGGAATTATAGCTCTATGAGCAACTTTGCCAGCGGTAGTGAAATTGTACCAATTGATCTTGAAGAAGAACTTGAACATTCTTATTTAGATTATGCTATGTCTGTTATTATTGGACGAGCATTACCGGATATTAGAGACGGACTTAAACCTGTGCATCGTCGTGTGCTTTATGCTATGCATATACTTGGTAATAATTGGAATAAACCCTATAAAAAGTCTGCTCGAATAGTAGGTGACGTGATTGGAAAATATCATCCTCATGGAGATATGGCAGTATATGATGCTTTAGTTAGGATGGCACAATCCTTTTCTCTGCGTTATATATTAGTTGATGGTCAAGGAAATTTTGGATCAATTGATGGAGATCCTGCGGCTGCCATGCGTTATACAGAAGTACGTATGGCAAAAATTGCCCATGAACTTTTAGCAGATTTGGAAAAAGAAACCGTTAAATTTGTACTTAACTATGATGGAAACGAACATATTCCTGAAGTGTTTCCAACCAAAATTCCAAATTTATTAATAAATGGTTGTTCTGGAATTGCTGTAGGAATGGCTACTAATATCCCCCCTCACAATTTAAGTGAAATTATTAATGGGTGTTTAGCTTATATTGATAACAATCAGATTGGTATCAAAGAATTGATGAAATATATTCCGGGCCCAGATTTTCCTACTGCTGCAATTATTAATGGTAGCAATGGTATTGAAGAAGCATATAACACGGGACGTGGTCAAATTACTTTGAGAGCGCGCTGTAAAATAGAACAAGATCCTAAAACTGGACGTGAAACTATCATTTGTTATGAAATTCCTTATCAAGTAAATAAAGCTCGTCTAATAGAAAAAATTGCAGAGTTAATTAAAGACAAACGTATTGAAGGTATTAATACATTACGTGACGAATCCGACAAAGATGGTACCAGGATTTTTATTGAAATTAAACGTGACTTTATTGGAGAAATTGTATTGAATCATCTTTATAATTTAACTCCATTACAAATTTCTTTTAATATTAATATGGTAGCTTTAGATGATGGTAAACCACAACTCCTTAGTTTAAAAGATATGATAGCTGCTTTTATTCATCATAGGCGTGAAGTAGTTATACGTCGGACTATTTACGATTTAAATAAAACCCGCAATAGTGCTCATATTTTACAAGGTTTAATCATTGCCTTAATGAATATCGATAAAATAATAGAAATCATTCGGAATAGCAAAAATGTTATAGAAGCTAAATCTATACTTTTATCACAATCTTGGGACGTACGTGATCTTCCTATCATTATACAAAATTCTTTGAAAATTCCATCTAATAATATTAGTAGTCATGAACCAAAAATTAATGAAATTTATGATAAAAAATATCATTTGTCAAAAACACAAACTCAAGCCATCTTAGATTTAAGATTAAATAAACTTACTAGTTTAGAACAGAAAAATTTACTAGATGAATATAATTATCTGTTGAAAACAATTAAACAGTTATCTCAGATACTTAAAAATTCTGAACAGCTAATGAAATTGATTTCTAAAGAATTAATCGAAATTCGTGATCAGTTTTATGACAAACGTCGGACTGAAATTATTACAAAAACTGTTAATATCGATCTTCAAGATCTTATTAATAATGTTCCGGTAGTAGTAACTTTATCACATCTAGGATATGTAAAATATCAACCCTTATCAGAGTATGAAGCCCAACATCGAGGGGGAAAAGGTAAATCAGCTACTCGTATAAAAAAAGGACAAGATTATATAGAACAATTGTTAGTTGCAAATAGTCATGATTCTATTCTATGCTTCTCTAGTGTTGGTAGATTATACTGGCTCAAAGTATATCAATTGCCGGAAGCAACTCGGGGTGCCAAAGGTCGTCCAATAGTTAATATTTTGCCATTAATATCTAATGAGAGAATTACCGCTATTCTCCCAGTTCATGATAATCTATATGGAAAACATGTTTTTATGGCTACTGCAAAGGGTTTAGTAAAAAAAACTCCTCTAACGGAATTAAATACGTCAAGGAATACTGGTATAATTGCTATTAATTTAAATCAAGAGGATGAACTTATAGGAGTAAATTTCACTAATGGAACTAATGATGTTATGTTATTTTCAGCTACAGGGAAAGTAGTACGTTTTCACGAACAATCAGTGCGATCAATGGGTAGAACATCCACTGGAGTACGTGGTATTAAAATATCTTCAGGAGATCGAGTAGTTTCCTTAATTATTCCACAGAATAAAGGAGAAATACTAACAGTTACTAAAAATGGATATGGAAAAAGAACAGCTATTGATGAATACCCGGTAAAATCCAGGGCTACACAGGGTGTCATTTCTATAAAAGTTACTAAGCGTAATGGTAGTGTAGTTGGTGCAGTTCAAGTTGATAGCTGTGATGAAATTATGATAATAACGGATGCGGGAACTTTAGTTCGTACTAGAGTTGTAGAAGTGAGTATTGTAGCACGCAATACTCAAGGTGTAGTTTTAATACGTACTTCACTAAATGAACATGTCGTTGGATTACAACGAATAGTTGAACCAACTAGAAATAATCCATCCTAAAAAAAAGCACTAACAAGTAAATCCTTATGAATAATGATAAAGCTATTATTATATTATGTACTGTACCTAATGAAGAATGGGCGCTAAAAATATCCAATAAATTATTATCCAGAAAAATTGCGGCTTGTATAACATATTGGATGAATGCTAAATCTTTATTTTATTGGAACGACGAAATTCAAAAAACTACCGAAGTTCAAATGTTAATAAAAACTAACTGTTTACATGAAAAAGAATTATTACAAGTTATTAAAAATACGCATCCATATCAAATACCAGAAATATTGGTTTTACCTATAATACATGGTAATGAACAATATCTATCATGGATATCTCAAACATTAATTTAACTAATCATAATAAAAATTGCCTGGATAGCTCAGTTGGTAGAGCAAGGGACTGAAAATCCCTGTGTCGGTGGTTCAATTCCACCTCCAGGCACCATAATGTATGTACTTATTCCAATAAATAAATCAGATATATGTGAGTGGAGAAATATTATGATGAAATTAACTAAAAGTAAAATGCGTCGTACACGTGAATATGTTCTCCAAGCACTTTATTCTTGGCAGTTATCGGGTAATGACATAGCTGTCATTGAGGCTCAGTTATTTTTTCAATCAGATCTTCAAAACATAGACCTACTTTATTTTACTGAATTATTAAGAGGTGTTATAAATTATCAAAAAGATTTAGATCTAATAATAGAACAACATATTAGTAGAAATATACATGAAATAGGACCCATAGAAAAATCTATTTTACGATTATCTTTATTTGAATTAATGAACTTTCATAACATCCCGTATAAAGTAATAATCAATGAAGGGATAGAATTAGCCAAAGCATTTGGGGCAGAAGATAGTCATAAATTTATTAATGCCGTATTAGATAATGCTACTATAAAAATACGCCCTAAAAATAAACCAATCTCTCCGAATCTACATAAAAAATAATATTATTAATTTATAATAATGGAAGTTTTCCTCATACTTACTTATTTTAGGTAACGATGGATGTTGAATTTTTTTTTTTGCATTTATTTATTTTTAATGTTCATTGTTTTAAGATATAAATACTTATTCTATGATGGAATGAATAGCTTCTTGGCATATACCGTTAGCTAACTAATGAAAATAAGTTTAATTGCAGCAATCGCCAACAATAATGTTATTGGAATAAATAATACTATTCCATGGCATTTACCAGCCGACTTAAATTGGTTTAAAAACCATACTTTTAACAAACCAATCATGATGGGACGTTATACCTGGCAATCATTAAAAAAACCTTTATTAGAAAGACATAATATTGTCGTTAGCAAATCTCTTACTAAGAATAATATTTCTGATAACAATCCGATTAGATTAGTATCTTCAATAAAATTAGCCCTTGATTTAGCATTAAATTTGGATTTTAAAGAAATTATGGTAATAGGAGGAGGAAATATATATCATCAAATGATAAACTACGCTGACAGGCTTTATCTCACATATATTGATCTAGAAGTTGAAGGAGACACTTATTTTCCGATTTATTCTCGTAAAGAATGGATCTCTATATTTAAAGAATTTCATTCAGCAGATGATAACAATCATCATAGTTATTATTTCGAAATTCTTAATCGTATAAAAAAGTAAATTGATGCTCCCCTGACTGGACTCGAACCAGTGACATACGGATTAACAGTCCGTCGTTCTACCAACTGAACTACAGAGGAAAAGCACTATTTTAAAAAATACTTTTTATATTGTCAATTACTTACTAATTAAAATTTAGCATTACGTGGTGTACGTGGAAATGGCACAGTATCTTTAATATTTTGGATGCCTGTTACATAAGCTATTAATCGTTCGAAACCTAGACCAAATCCTGAATGGGGTACACTTCCATAACGACGTAAATCACGATACCACCAATATTCTTCTTTTTTGATTCCTTTTTCACACATATTTTGGTCTAGAATATCTAAACGTTCCTCACGCTGTGAACCCCCAATGATTTCTCCTATACCAGGCACTAGAATATCTAAAGAGGCTACAGTTTTATTGTCATCATTAAGACGCATATAAAATGGTTTGATATCTTTTGGATAATTTATTACTCCTAGTGGACCCTTAAAATATTGTTCTGCTAAATAACGTTCATGTTCTGATGATAAATCTATTCCCCAAAAAATTTTATTTTTAAAGTTTTTTTTACTTGATAAAAGTAATTGTATAGCATCACTATAATCAATGATAACTAATTTGTTTACGATGAATTCTTCTAAACGAGTAATAATATGTTGGTTGAACTGAGCAAAAAAATTCAGATCCTCAAATCTGTCAATTAATACATTTTTAATAATATTTATTAACATTTGTTCGGCTAAAGAACTAATGTCATTTAAGGTAGCAAATGCTACTTCAGGCTCAACCATCCAAAATTCTGCAAGATGACGGCTAGTATTAGAGTTTTCTGCACGAAAAGTTGGTCCAAAAGTGTATACTTTCGATAATGCGCAAGCATAGGATTCGCAATTCAATTGTCCTGTTCCAGTTAAAAAGGTTTCTTTAGCAAAAAAATCTCTAGTAAAATCCACTTGACCTTGATTATTCAAAGGTAATGATTCTAAATCCAAATTAGATACACGAAACATTTCCCCCATTCCTTCAGTATCATAAGTGGTAATAATAGGAGTTGCAATCCATAAATAACCGTTATCATTAAAAAAACGATGAATAGCTTGTGCTAAGGTATGACGAACACGTGACATAGCACCAATGAATTTAGTACGTGGACGTAAATGACAAAATTCGCGTAAATATTCTCGAGAATGATTTTTTGCAGTAATGGGATATGTATTGGGATCTTCAATCCAACCAACTACCTTTATTAATGTAATAGCTATTTCAAATTCTTGTTCTTTTCCTGATGAAATTATAAGTTTTCCTGTAACTATTACCGAACATCCAGTAGATAAATGCAAGATTTCTTGATAATTAGGCAAAGAATATTCAGCAACAGCTTGAATAGTATTCAAGCATGAACCATCATATATTGCAATAAATGCTACGCCAGATTTTGAAGATCTTTTAGTACGTACCCAACCTTTTAAAGTAACAAGACTATTAACTTGGATACGATGTTGTAAAATATCTAATACAGAAACTTCATACATAAATATTTCTCAAAGATGAAAATTAAGTAAAAAAACTAATATATTTTTAAATGAAGGAGTGAATTATAAATGTTATATAACCTAATTCGCAACATTTTATTTCAATTCGATCCGGAATGGGTACATGAAAAAATTTGTAACCACATGAAGTTAATTACCTTATTTGAGCAAGGTACTCCAGATATTATATCTAAACCTGTTAATTGTATGGGAATCAATTTTAAAAATCCACTAGGACTTGCAGCTGGATTCGATAAAAATGGTGAGTTTATTAATAGTCTAGCATTAATGGGTTTTGGCTATATAGAAATTGGCACAGTTACTCCCAAGGCACAATTTGGTAATAAAAAACCCAGACTTTTTCGTATTAGGGAAGCAGAAGCTTTTATTAATCGTATGGGTTTTAATAATCAAGGAGTTGATAAATTAATTGAAAATGTTAAAAAAGCACAATTTAAAGGCATTTTAGGAATTAATATTAGTAAAAATCAAGATACTTCTATCGAGCGTAGTAAAGAAGATTTTTTAAGTTGTATGAATAAAATTTATCCATATGCTAGTTATATCACAATTAATCTTTCTTCCCCTAATACTCCAAATTTACGTATTTTACAATACGGTGAAGTTTTAGAAGATTTATTAAAACATCTTAAACAAGAACAACAATTACTTACTCAAAAGTATAATAAATATATTCCTTTGATCCTAAAAATATCTCCCGATATATCCGAATCAGAATTAATTCAAATTGCAGATACTTTAGTACGTTATCATATTGATGGTATTATAGCTACTAATACCACACTAGATCATACTTTAATAAAAGGTTTTAAATATTGTGAACAAATAGGAGGGTTAAGTGGAGTTCCACTGCAATATCGTAGTACTAACATCATTAGACTTTTAACCAAAGAATTACGAGGACGTATACCTATTATAGGGGTGGGAGGCATTAATAGTATAATTTCTGCTCGTGAAAAACTAGCGGCAGGAGCAACGTTATTACAAATTTATTCTGGATTAATATATAAAGGACCATCTTTATTAAAAGAAATCTTAAGAAATATCTAATGAAATTATTCCATCACCCTAATTCAATATCACTAGTAGGTATTGAACAACAGGAAAGAATAAATCCATCAATAGATGTTGGGGATTTTTTTATATTTCCTTTTATTAGTCGTAGCTTACATGCACCACATATTCCAGATCTACAAAAATAAGGAATAATCAATTGTTGTTCTTCAAGCTGTTCAATTAAAACTTGTTGAGTATTTCCACAGAAAATTTTTCCTTGATACGAGACTTTAATCATAGTAGTATTTATTATTGATATTTTGTCAAATTGGATTTGATATAATTAACTGAAAAAATTCATCTTATTATGAAATATATTGGAGCTCATGTTAGCACGTCTGGAGGAATTGAACAAGCTGTGTTACGTGCTAATAAGTTACATGCGACTGCTTTTTCCATTTTTGTTAAGAATCAACGACAGTGGAATACTATTCCTTTAAGTGATTATACAATCAACCGTTTCCGTAATTTATGTGAACAATATCAGTTCACATCTAAACAAATTATATCCCATAGCAGTTATTTAGTTAATCTAGGTCATCCTATTAAGGAATTACGAGAAAAATCTCGATTAGCTTTTATGGATGAAATGCGAAGATGTAATCAACTAGGGATTAAATTTTTACTTTTTCATCCTGGTAGTCATCTAAACATGATAGATGAGGATACATGTTTAACAAATATTATAGAATCAATTAATCTTGCATTACAAGAAATACATGATGTAATTGTAGTAATTGAAAATACTGCCGGTCAAGGAACTAATTTAGGTTTCTTATTCGAACATATAGCTAAAATTATTAATTTTGTAGAAGAAAAATCGCGGATTGGTGTTTGTTTCGATACTTGTCATGCATTTGCAGCGGGTTATAATTTTTGTACTCAAGAATTATATAAAAGAACCTTTATAGAATTTGAAAAAATTATTGGTTTTAAATATTTATGCGCAATGCATCTAAATGATGCAAAAAGCATTTTAAATAGTCGTATTGATCGTCATCATTCCCTAGGATTAGGCAATATAGGAAAGGATGCTTTTAAATGGATTATGAATGATCATCGTTTTGATAATATTCCTCTCATTATTGAAACAATTAATCCTCTTATATGGAAAGATGAAATCGCATGGTTAAAAGCTCAACAAGTTTAAAATTAAACTAAAAGTATTTTTATTATATAAAGTAATTGACTGCTTACCTATTTATTATTTTTAATAAGAGGAATTTTTATGATAACAATTCATGCAGTAAAACATAATGAGCATGGTAAGAGCGCAAATAGACGTTTGCGGGCATCCAATTTGTTACCTGCTGTTCTTTATGGTGGTAAAAAACAAGCTGTTTCAATTATTTTAGATCTTCATAAAATAACTCAATTGCAAAATCAAAAAGAATTTTATAATGGACCTTTAACTATAATTATTGATGGTCAGGAAAATATCGTAAAAATCCAAGACATTCAGTATCATCCTTTTAAACCCAAAATACTTCATGTTGATTTCATACGAATAGTATAAAAAATTACGGCACGTAGCGCAGCTTGGTAGCGTACTGTCATGGGGTGTCAGTGGTCAGAGGTTCAAATCCTCTCGTGCCGAGAATTTCATTTAAATCTAATTAAAATAGCTGAAAATAAATAATTACAGTGATAAAATAATAATTTTATCACTGTAATTATTTATTAATATGGGTAGAAATATTGTCATATTAGGCACCCAATGGGGTGATGAAGGAAAAGGAAAAATTGTTGATCTTCTTACGCCGAATGCAAAATATGTGGTCCGATATCAGGGAGGTAATAATGCTGGTCATACCATAGTAATTAATGGAAAAAAAACTATTTTACACTTAATTCCTTCTGGAATTTTACATAATGGTATTATTAGTATAATTGGAAATGGCGTAGTATTATCTCCAGAAGGTTTAATTAATGAAATTACACAATTAGAACAACAAGGTATTCCAGTTTTAGAACGTTTATTAATTTCCAAATCTTGTCCTTTAGTTTTACTATCGCATATTGCTTTAGATAGAGCACGTGAAAAATCTCAGAATTTAAATGCTATTGGTACTACAGGACGAGGTATTGGTCCAGCATATGAAGATAAAATAGCCCGAAGAGGATTGCGAGTTTGTGATTTATTTAATAGTAAAAAATTAGCTTTAAAATTAAAAAAAATCATAGATTATCATAATTTTCAATTAGTACATTTCTACCATGAAGAAGCAATTGATTATCAATTGGTATTAGATAATTTATTAGCGGTTTCTAGAATAATTACTAGTATAGCTACAGATGTAGCTGTATTGTTAGATGAGGCTTATAAACATAGATATACGATTATTTTTGAAGGTGCACAAGGAATGTTATTAGATATAGACCACGGAACATATCCTTATGTCACGTCTTCTAATACTACTATTGGTGGAGTTATTACAGGAACTGGTTTTGGTTTACGCATAGATAGTGTTATTGGGGTTGTAAAAGCATATTGTACTCGTGTAGGAATGGGGCCCTTTCCTACAGAATTATTCAATGAAATTGGAGAATATCTTTCTCTAAAAGGGAATGAATTTGGTACTACAACTGGTCGACGACGTCGCACTGGGTGGTTAGATGCGGTTGCTATACGCAGAGCTGTACAAATTAATTCTTTGTCAAGTCTTTGTTTAACTAAATTAGATGTTCTCGATGGCTTAGACGAAGTAAAAATTTGTGTTGCATATCGCATGTCTAATGGTGAGAAAATTACTTCTACACCTATAGAAACAGAAGATGAGTGGGAAAAAATTACCCCAATTTACGAAAACTTGCCTGGATGGAGTGAAAGTACTTTTGGCATTCAAGAAGTAAATGCACTCACTTTAGCAGCACGTCAATATATTCAACGCATAGAAACACTAGTTGGTATACCTATTGATATTATATCAACGGGTCCAGATCGTAATCAAACGATTGTTATAAAAAATCCTTTACTTTAATTTAAAAAATTAAATCCAAATAAAACTAGTATGTTAACAACTAAATTGCATAGAGTACCGAAATTATTGGAAGGTAAAGTAATTGCCCATAGAGATGGTTATGGTTTTTTAAGAGTAGAAGGATACGAAAAAGATTTTTATCTCTCATATAAACAAATGAAATACTGTATCCATGATGATACCATTTTAGCAGAAATTATTGCAAATCCATGTAAAGAACGAAAAGAAGCTCGGTTCGTAACCGTAATGAAACCAAGAAAAAATATTATTGTGGGCTATTATTTTAAAAATAAAGAAGGTAATAATTTTGTAAAACCTTATGATAATCGATTAAATTTTAAAATTATTATTTGTTCATTAGCCAAGTATGAAAAAATTAAAAATGGTTGTATTGTAGTAGTTAAATTACTACGTCCCAAAAACCAACCAATTAAGGGAAAAATTATAGAAATACTTGGAAATCAAATGAGTATTCAAATAGCTATTATTATAGCATTACGTAATAATAATATACCATATGAATGGTCTCCAGCTGTAAAAAAAGAAATAGACAATATAGAAACAATAAACCAATTAGAAACTCATAGGAGAGTTGATTTACGTGCTTTACCATTTGTAACTATTGATAATGAAGATGCTAAAGATTTTGATGATGCAGTTTATTGTGAAAAAATAGAAGGAGGAAAATGGAGATTACTAGTTGCCATAGCTGATGTAAGTTACTATGTAAAACCCTCTACTGCTTTAGATAAAGAAGCTTGTAATCGTGCAACTTCTATTTATTTTCCATTCCATGTAATTCCAATGCTACCAGAAAGATTATCTAATGATTTATGCTCTCTTATTCCTCATAAAGAGAGATTATGTTTAACATGTGAAATGATTGTTTCTCCAAACGGAAGGTTATTATATCATAATCATTATGAAGCCATAATATGTTCTCAAGCACAATTAACTTATAATATCGTTTGGAAAATTTTAACAAATAATAAAGAGTTACATTTGCAATATAAGTACTTATTAAAACCTTTAAATAACTTATATGAAATATATCAGGTATTAAAAAATGCCAGCGAAAAACGGGGTTGTATTTCATTTGAAATTGAAGAAACTAAATTGATACTAAATTCTAAGCAATGCATTGACAGAATCGAACCAATTATTCGTAATGATGCACACAAAATAATAGAACAGTGTATGATATTAGCTAATATTGCTTCAGCTCAGTTAGTGGAAAAATCTCACAAACCCATGTTATTTCGTGATCACGATCGTCCAAATCATACGAGTATAAGTAAGTTTACTTCTTTTCTTCATGAAAGAGGTTTATTTCTTACAGGTGGTAACAAACCGCAATCTAAAAATTATTCAGATTTATTAATATATGTCATGAATCGTCCCGATCGTGAAATATTACAAAAAATTATGCTTCAATCTATGCAGCCGGCTGTTTATGCTGCAGATAATAGAGGACATTTTGGATTAGCTTTAAATAAATATACGCATTTTACTTCACCTATTCGACGTTATCCAGATTTATTATTACATCGATTAATAAAATCTATTTTGCATAATATCAAAGGAATTAATAATAAGGGTTATTATCATTATAGTCTTAAGCAAATGATACAATTAGGAAAACATTGTTCATTAGCTGAACGCAGAGCAGATGAAGTTACGCGAAATGTAGAGGATTGGTTAAGATGTGAGTTTATGAAAAATAAGATCGGTAATATTTATACTGGAAATATTGTTCTTATTACCCGTTTTGGTTTTTTTGTCAAATTAAAAGAACATTTTATTGAAGGTTTGGTACATATTTCTACTTTAAATAATGATATTTTTCACTTTAATGCTATAAGTCAACAATTAATTGGAGATATTAAAGGAAATACTTACTCTCTTCATGATATTGTTAGAGTAAAAATATTAGCTGTGAATATAGAAGAACGAAGAATCGACTTGATTTTAGTTCAAAATAAATCCGCTCAGAAATTATCGTTATAAGATATAGATATGAACGAATTTATTTTTGGAATTCATACAGTTCATTCTCTTTTACAATTCAATCCAGAAAGATGTAAACAAATATATATTACTAATCATGTGCAAAATCCACGTTTAAACTTAATTTTAAACCTCATAAAAAACCAAGGAATTTTAATAAAAAAAGTCTCAGGTAAATGGCTAGATTCCAAATCTAAAAGAGGAGTACACCAAGGCATTATAGCAAAAATCTCATCCACCCCATTACTTGCTGAAAAAGATCTAGTTAATTTTCTCAAATTTAAAGCAAAAAATGATCTTCTATTATTGATTTTAGATTGTATAAAAGACCCCCATAATTTAGGGGCTTGCATACGTAGTGCTTATGCAGCAGGTGTAGATGCAGTAATTGTACCAAAAAATCGTTCTGCAAAAATTAATAATGCAGTAGTAAAAAAAGTAGCTTCTGGAGGAGTAGAAAATCTAGCTATATTTACAGTTATTAATATTTCACGTACTCTTCAAATACTTCATAAATATAATATAAAAATCATAGGCACTAGTGATACAGCTAACCATAACCTTTTTGAAAGCTCAATGACAGGTGCTTTAGCTCTAGTTATGGGATCAGAAGAAAAAGGATTAAGGAATCTAACACGTAAATATTGTGATGATTTAATTAATATACCTATGTTACGTGAATTATCATCACTAAATGTTTCGGTAGCAACAGCCATTTGTCTTTTTGAAACGATAAGACAACGTCTTTTTAACAAAAAACTGTAATTTATTTTTAAAATATATATAATGTATTTATAGAATTTTTTATTTGTTAAGTTTTAATATGTTAGGAGTACTTTAATGCATCATTATGAGATCATTTTTATGGTTCATCCCGACTGTAGTAGCGAAAAAATCTCAGAAATAATCAAATTATTTACTAATCTTATAAAGGAAAATAATGGAATCATTCACCGTTTAGAAGATTGGGGACGACGTCAATTATCATATTCCATTAATAATTTGCATAAAGCTCATTATGTTTTAATGAATATAGAAGCTTCAAACAAGACGATGAATGAAATAAATCATCATTTACATTATAATAATGCTATTATAAGAAATCTTATTATTAGAGAAAAAAAGGCCATTACTGATTTATCTCCAATAATGAAATTAAACCAAACCAAAGATGATAAGATCGAAGAACAATTATATAACCAAAATTACTCATCCAAATAGCTTAACAAATTAGGTGCATAAATCATGATTACATCATATTCTTTCAGGAAACGAAAAATTTGTAAATTTACGGCTGAAAAAATTCAACAAATAGATTACAAAGATCTTGTAACTATTAAAAACTTCATTACTGAAACCGGTAAAATTGTTCCAAGCCGGATTACTGGGACATCAGCGAAATATCAAAGACAATTAGCTAAAGCTATTAAAAGAGCTCGTTATCTTTCTTTATTACCCTATACTGATAGACAACAATAAATGTTAATTATTTTACTTGTAAAAATACCCAATCTTGGGGATATTGGTGATCAAGTTAACGTAAAACCTGGTTATGCACGGAATTTTTTACTTCCAAAAAAACACGCCTTACTTGCTACCAAACAAAATATTAATTTTTTTAATACTTGTCGTGCTGAAATTGAAGCGGAAAAATTAAAAGAATTAGAAATAGCTATAAAACGCAAAGAACAACTTTCGCATTTTTCAGGATTCAATATTACTGCTAAATCTAATGAGTTAGGAAAATTGTTTGGATCCATTGGAAATAACGATATAATTAAACATTTCAATTCTGTTGGTATAAAAGTCAACAAAAATGAAATTCGATTACCAAATGGACTATTACGTACTCTTGGTCAACATCAAGTACTTATAAAATTACATCCTAAGATAATAGCAAATATTACTGTTAATATAGTAAAAAAATAAATTTTTCTATTTATTTGTATTTAACTGCTGATTCCTATTTAAGATTTCTAAATACGCCATTGGCGCTTTATCTCCATTTCTATAACCACATTTTAAGACTCGTGTATAACCTCCAGAACGATTTGTAAATCGCGGTGCTAATTCTTTAAAAAGTTTATTTAGGGTATTTTTATTTCTAATTTTTGAAAAAATTAATCGACGATTTGATAAATTATCTAATTTTGATTTAGTAATTAATGGTTCAATAAAACGTCGTAATTCTTTAGCTTTTGGTAAAGTGATTTTGATTATTTCATCCCTTACTAAATTAATTATTAAATTACGAAATAATGCATGACGATAACTACTATTACAGTTCAGTTTACGTCCAATTTTACGATGACGCATGTATTTATCCTATTCTTTAGTATGAATACTTAATGGAGGCCAATTATCTAAACGCATACCTAATTTTAATTTTTTAGAAGCTAATACATCCTTGATTTCATTAAGAGATTTTTTACCTAAATTAGGAGTTTTTAATAATTCTACTTCAGTTTTTTGAACAAGATCACCAATATAATGAATGGTTTCAGCTTTTAGACAATTTGCTGATCTAACGGTTAATTCTAAATCATCAACAGGACGTAATAAAATTGGATCAAAATCTGGTTTCTCTTCTTTAATTTCAGGAGTAATTTTGTTACGTAAATCAACGAAAGCTTCAAGTTGTTCAGCTAAAATAGTAGCGGCACGTTTTATGGCTTCTTCTGGATCGATAGTTCCATTAGTTTCCATTTCTATAACTAATTTATCTAAATCGGTACGTTGTTCTACACGTGCTGCTTCAACATTATAAATAATGCGTTGTATAGGACTATAACAGGCATCAACTAATAAACGTCCTATTGGACGTTCGGGATTTTTTTCTGCAGTCATTCGGGCTGTAGCGGGTATATAACCACGACCACGTTCCACTTTAATACGCATATTTATATTCGCTATTTCGTTAGTTAACGTACAAATAGTTTGTTGTGGATTGAGAATATTTACACTATTATCATGTATAATATCTGCAGCACTTACTACTCCTTTTCCAGATTTATTTATTATAATAATAGCATTATCTTTATCGTAGATAGTAATAGCTAATTCTTTTAAATTAAGAATAATATCTATTATATCCTCTTTTATACCTGGTTTAGTACTATATTCATGTAATATGCCTTCAATCTCAACTTCGGTTACTGCACAACCTGGAAGTGATGACAATAAAATTCTTCTTAATGCATTACCTAAAGTATGACCAAAACCTCGTTCTAATGGTTCTAAGACTATTTTTGCATGTGTGGGGCTTTGATGCTCAATATCCACTATTCGTGGTTTTAAAAACTCTGTAACAGAACTTTGCATTCTATCCTCTAACCTAATTTATTTCGAGTAAAGTTCAACAATAAGATGTTCATTAATATCCATTGATAAATCAGCACGTTCTGGTATACGTTTGAACACCCCTTCTAATTTTTCAAAATTAACTTCTAACCAAATTGGTTGTTCTCTTTGTTTAGCAATCTCTAATGAAGCTTTAATTCGGGACTGTCCCTGAGCTTGTTCATGAATTATAATTTTATTATTAGGATAAACCTTATAAGACGGGATATTAACAATTCTATTATTTACCAATACTGATTTGTGAGAAATTAGTTGTCTTGCTTCTGCACGTGTTGATGCAAAACCCATGCGATAAACTACATTATCTAAACGACTTTCAAGCATAAACAAAAGATTTTCTCCAGTATTACCTTTTATACGAGTAGCTTTGTTATAGTAATTACGAAATTGACGTTCTAATACCCCGTATATTCTACGAACTTTCTGTTTTTCTCTTAATTGTATTCCATAATCTGATAAACGTGCCTTTCGAGTTCCATGTTGTCCTGGAGCTCTATCTACTTTACATTTAGAATTAATTTCGCGAATTCCAGACTTTAAAAATAAATCCGTACCTTCACGACGATTTAACTTGAGTTTTGGACCTAAATATCTTGCCATATTTTTTCCTTTTACCTAAAAATATAGTTTTATACTTATACTCGTCTTTTTTTCGGGGGTCTGCAACCATTATGAGGAATAGGAGTTACATCAACAATATTTATGATGCTAAATCCTGCAGTATTAAGAGCTCTAATACTAGATTCTCGACCTGGTCCCGGACCATTTACCATGATTTCTAAGTTTTTCATTCCATAATCTTTTACCAATTCTGCACATCGCTCTGCTGCTATTTGTGCAGCAAATGGAGTTGATTTGCGAGATCCCCGAAATCCTGAACCTCCAGCTGTAGCCCAGGCTAATACATTGCCTAATCGATCTGTAATAGTAACTATAGTATTATTAAAAGAAGCATGAATATGAGCTATACCGTCAGTGACAGTTTTTTTTATACGTTTACGTGTTCGAAGTGATGATTTGATCATATATGTCCTGTTGGTGATGTTTATTTTTTAAATATCTTACGGGGACCTTTTCTAGTACGTGCGTTAGTTTTAGTCCGTTGTCCTCGTACCGGAAGACCCTTACGATGACGTAATCCCCGATAACAACCTAAATCTATCAATCTCTTGATATTTAATGTTACTTCGCGACGTAAATCTCCTTCAATAGGATATTTAGAAACTTCAACACGTAATTTTTCTAATTGTTCTTCTGATAAATCTTTGATTTTTATATATGGCTCTATACCTGTAGAAGCACAAATAGTTTTAGAAATATTTATTCCTATACCATAAATTGACCTTAAACCAATAAATGTATGTTTATGGTCGGGTATGTTAATTCCTGCTATGCGTGCCACTATTATATACTCCTATACGGTTTTTATTAAAACAATTATCCTTGACGTTGTTTATGTTTAGGATCAGTACATATAACTCGTACTATACCCTGACGTTTTATAATTTTACAATTATTACATAATTTTTTGACCGAAGTACGAACCTTCATTTCTTTATTCTCCAATTTTATCAGATATTTAGTTAGCTTTTATTTTTTTACTTTTTTTAATAAGGATTCATATTGTTTAGACATGATAATTGTTTGCACTTGAATCATGAAATCCATTATCACCACTACTACAATCAGTAGTGAAGTTCCACCAAAATGAAATGGCACTCTTAAAGTACTTCGCATCAATTCAGGAATTAAACAAATAAAAGATACATATAACGCTCCTATTAGAGTTAAACGGTTCATAATCTTCTGAATATATTTGGCTGTCTGTTCTCCGGGACGAATACCAGGCACAAATGCTCCGGATTTTTTTAAATTATCTGCAGTTTCACGAGGATTGAAAACTAAATTAGTATAAAAAAAACAGAAAAAAATTATACCTATAGTATATAAAATCATATGTAACGCTTGTCCAGGTTGTAAAGAGGCAAAAATAATATTTATCCACTTACCTCTGATTCCTCCTCTAAACCATGAGAAAATAGTGATTGGAAATAATATTAAACTGGATGCGAATATTGCTGGGATAACACCTGCCATATTTATTTTAAATGGTAAATGTGTACTATATTGTGTAATTCCACCATAATTTAAACGCCGTAAATGGGGTCTCATTGCATAATTCACAATTATTCGTCTTTGTCCCTTTTCTATAAAAACTACAAAAAAAATAATAGCTAATATTAATAATACTACTACTAATAATATGAAGAAATTTACATCTCCTTGCCTAGACTTTTCTATAGTATTAATAATAGCATTGGGTAATCCAGCTACTATTCCCGCATAAATGATCATGGAAGTTCCATTACCAATACCATATTCAGTGATCTGTTCTCCTAACCACATAAGAAACATAGTTCCGGTTACTAAACTAAATACTGCAGTTAAATAAAAAGAGAAACTAGTCTTGAATATTAATATTTGCATACCCGGTAAATGTGGTAAACTAGTCACTATTCCGATTGCTTGAAAAACAGATAAAATAAAAGTAGCATAGCGTGTATACTGATTTAGTTTTCGACGTCCAATTTCTCCCTCTTTTTTTATTTCTGCTAAACCTGCATGTATGACCGTAAGTAATTGAATTATAATAGAAGCAGATATATAAGGCATAATTCCTAAAGCAAAAATAGATGCACGACTTAATGCACCTCCCGAAAACATATTAAACATGTCTAGAAGAGTTCCATGTTGTTGTTCAACTAATGTTGACAAAAACACCGTATTAATTCCTGGAATTGGCACAAAACATCCAATTCTAAAAATTAGAATAGCAATAATAATAAAAATTAATCTACGTTTGATTTCGCTATAACTAGTTAATTTTTTGGTAAAATTAAATGACGAAGATTTTTTATTATCAATATTATTCATCTATTTCTACTAGAATAAATAGTACTACCAAGACTTTTTAGTACCTTAAATGCGCCTTTAGTAATTATTATACTATTATTAAGTTTTATAGTTACAGGAATCAATAAATTTCCTGATTTAATAATTTTAACCGATTTGATTTGATTACAAATAATATGAGCAGATTTTAGAGAATCTAAATCAATAATCTTATTATCTACTTTATTTAAATCAGACAGTGTCATTGATGTACTAAATCTGGACCGTGGTGAAGCAAAACCAAATTTTGGTAAACGACGACGTAAAGGCGTTTGTCCACCTTCAAAACCTCTTTTCACCATACCACCTGAACGAGATTTTTGTCCTTTATGACCATATCCACATGTTTTACCCGTTCCGGAACCAATACCACGACCTACTCTTTTTGAGATCGGTTTGGAACCTACAGATGGATATAAAGTATTTAAATACATTTATTTCTCCATTTGTACTATTTTTACCATATAGTAAATATGATTCAACATTCCTCGTACTGAAGGAGTATCTTCACGTTCTACGGTATGTCCAATATGACGCAATCCTAAAGCACGTAATGTAGCTCTATGTTTTGGTAAACATCCAATTACACTACGTACTTGAGTTATTTGAATAAAATTAGCCATAAAATTTTTAGTAGTATTGTTGTTATAATAAAATATTTATTAAAAAATATTTTTACCTCTTTTAGCTGCTATCATTTGTGGAGATTTCATGTTAGCTAATCCCTGAAAAGTTGCTCGAACAACATTAATAGGATTAGTAGAACCATAAGTTTTTGCTAAAACATTCCGAACTCCAGCAACTTCTAATACAGCACGCATTGATCCTCCAGCAATTATTCCCGTTCCTTCATAGGCAGGTTGCATAATTACTCTGGATCCCGTATGTACTCCTTTAATCGGATATTGTAATGTTCCGTTTTTTAATATAATATTAATCATATTACGACGAGCTTTTTCCATAGCTTTTTGAATAGCTACAGGTACTTCACGTGCTTTTCCATAACCAAAACCTACTCGTCCCTTACCATCTCCTACAACGGTTAACGCCGCAAAACTAAAAATTCGTCCCCCTTTGACTGTTTTAGAAACTCGATTAACTACTATCATTTTTTCTTGAAGTTCAGAAACAGAGTTTTTCTCATCAATAGATTTTTTAATCATGAATTTTTGTTTCTCCAGAAGAACATTATTAGAATTCTAGTCCTTTACTTCTAGCACCATCAGCTAACGATTGAACACGACCATGATATAAAAAACCTGATCTATCAAAAGATAGAGTTCGTATTCCTTTTTTCAAAGCACGTTCTGCAATAATTTCACCCACTATTTTTGCTGCAGTTTTATTACCAGTATTTATTAATTGATTTTTGATAGTTTTCTCCAGAGTGGACGCAGCTGCTAAAACTTGGCACCCACTTGCATCAACCGCTATGATCTGTGCATAAATATGACGTGAAGTACGGTGTATAACTAAACGTGTGCTATTAAATTTTTTAAACTGACTTCGTACACGTGTACTTCGACGAAGTCGAATAGATTTTTTACACATAGTATTTATTTCTTTTTGGCTTCTTTAAGACGGATTACTTGATTACAATAACGAATTCCCCTTCCTTTATAAGGTTCAGGAGGACGATAAGAATATATGTCTGCTGCTACTTGGCCAACTAATTGTTTATCAGCACCTTTTATTACTAGCTCAGTAGGAGAAGGACATTGTACTGTAATTCCACTCGGTACTTTATAATATATCAAATGTGAAAAACCTAAAGCTAAAGTTAATATTTGATTATTATCAATAGATGCACGAAAACCTATACCCACTAATTGTAAACTTTTACTAAAACCTTTAGTTACTCCAATAATCATGCTATTAATAATAGCACGTGTAGTACCAGCTTGCGTCCAACCATTTATAAATCCTAATCTGGGTTTAAATGTTAAACAATTATCAATTTTTACAATCTCTACAGCATTATTAATGATAAAATGAAGATCACCATTATTTCCTTTGATATAAATTAATTGATCTTGTAATTTTACTTCAACTTCGCTAGGAATGGCAATAGGATTTTTTGCAACACGCGACATTATTTATTGACTCCCTGGAAAAATTAAGCTACATAACATAAAATTTCTCCTCCTATGCCCTTGGTACGAGCTGATTTATCGGTCATTATTCCTTGAGAAGTAGAAATAATTGCTATTCCCAAACCATTCATTATTTTTGGCAATTCTTCTTTGCGTTTATATATTCGTAGTCCAGGTTTACTAACTCTCTGAATTATTTCGATGACAGGTTGATTATAAAAATATTTTAGCTTAATTTTTAATAAATTATTACTAATAATTTGATATTTTTCAATATAACCTTCTTCAGTTAAAATATGAGCAATAGCTTTTTTTATAGTTGAAAACTGCATAGATACATCACTAAACTTTGACGATTGTCCATTGCGAATACGAGTTATCATATCAGAAATTGGATCTTGCATATTCATGAGTGTTTTTCCTTAGGTTTGTTTTCTTACTACTTACTACCAACTGGCTTTTTTAAGACCGGGAATTTCTCCACGCATAGCGGCTTCACGAACTTTGATACGACTCAATCCAAATTTACGCATAAAAGCATGTGGTCGTCCAGTTTTTCGACAACGTTTACGTTGACGTGATGGACTAGAATCACGCGGTAAACTTTGTAATTTAAATACTGCCTTCATTTTGTCTATATCTAATGCGGTCTTATCACAAATAATTTTTTTTAATTGAATACGTTTTATAAAGAATTTATTAGCCATCTTAATACGTTTTATATCACGATAAATCAGGGATTTTTTAGACATTGAAATCCTTACTTAATTCAGTTCTAAAAGGAAAATTAAATGCACTTAATAAATAATGTGCTTCTTTATCTGATGTAGCTGTAGTAGTAATACTAATATCTAACCCGCGAATATGATCAATTTTATCATAAATTATTTCTGGAAAAATAATTTGTTCTTTAATTCCAATACTGTAATTTCCATATCCATCAAAAGATTTAAGAGAGAAACCTCTAAAATCACGAATTCTTGGAATTACAATATAAATTAAACGTTCAAAAAAATCCCACATTCTTTCTCCTCTAAGGGTCACTTTACATCCGATAGCATATCCTTTGCGAATTTTAAAACCCGAAATAGATTTACGTGCTTTAGTGATTAAAGGCTTTTGACCAGAAATGGCCGTTAAATCCGCAATAGCATTTTCAAGGAGTTTTTTATCAGATACAGCCTTTCCTACTCCCATATTTAATGTAATTTTTTCTAAATTAGGAACTTGCATGACGTTTTTATACTTAAAATGAATCATTAGTTTATTAATTACTTCTAATTTATAGAAATCATGCAATTGTGCCATATAAAATTACCCTGTAAGAATTTGATTAGTAGATTTTAAAAATCTCACTTTTTTTCCTTGCTGTAATTTGAATCCAATCCGATCGGGTTTACCCGTTTTTGCATTATAAATAGCTACATTACTAATTTGAATCGGTGATTCTTTTAAAATAATTCCCCCGGGTTTATTTAAAGTAGGAATGGATTTTTGATGATGCTGAACAAGATTAATACCTTCAACAATAATTTTCTCCGAAGATACAATAGTCTTTACTATACCATGTTTACCTTTATTTTTGCCGGTAATAATTACTACTTCATCTCCCTTACGGATTTTAGATGCCATTATTTATTATCCTTCCTATAAAACTTCTGGAGCTAAAGACAGTATTTTCATAAATTTTTCATTACGTAATTCTCGAGTTACCGGACCAAAAATTCTAGTACCAATAGGTAGCTCAGTATTATTATTCAACAGTACGCAGGAATTTGTATCAAAACGTATTACAGATCCATCAATACGACGTATTCCTTTTTTAGTACGTACAATTACAGCTTTTAAAATGTCACCGTTTTTCACTTTAGCTCTAGGTGTGGCATCTTTTATTGCAATTTTAATAATATCACCAATATTTGCATAACGACGTCTAGATCCCCCAAGCACTTTGATACACATTACTTTTCGTGCCCCTGAGTTATCAGCTACAGTAAGAATACTTTGTTCTTGAATCATAAACAATCCTACCTAATTAAATCCCGTGATTTTTTTACTAAACCAACTAATGTCCATGCTTTAGTTTTAGACATAGGACGACATTCTCTTATTTCTACTATATCGCCAATATTACATTGATTAAATTCATCATGAATGTGTATTTTATTAGTACGTTTTATGAATTTAGCATAAATAGGATGTTTGTAAAATCTATCAATAATAACCACTGCAGATTTTTGCATTCTATTACTTACTACTCGTGCTTGTACAGTGCGTTTTTTATCAATCATTTTTTTTACTCGTTCTTTTTTTTATAGTAATGAAAGTGTTAATACGAGCAATACTTCTACGTATTGATTTTAAGCCATTATTATTTGGTAATTTTGGATGGATTCTTGTTTGCATACGTAAATGAAATAATTCCCGCTGTAAATTCACTAATTCTATCTTCAAGATAGAAAGATTTTTTTTATAAAGTATACTATTTTTATCCATTATAGAATCATATTTTTTATAAATATTGTTTTAATTGGTAATTTTGACCCTGCTAATTTAAAAGCTGAACGAGCTAACTCTTCTGTTACTCCATCCATTTCATATAATATTTTACCTGGTTGGATAGGTGCTGCCCAAAACTCAACATTACCTTTTCCTTTTCCCATTCGTACTTCTAAAGGTTTTTTAGTCATAGGTTTATCGGGAAAAATACAAATCCATATTTTTCCTTGACGCTTAATGGCACGACTCATAACTATTCTAGCCGCTTCAATTTGGGAAGCTGTTATCATGCCACGTTCTATTGCTTTTAATCCAAATCTACCAAAATTAATTTTGGTACTAGTCGATAATCCTTTATTTCGACCTTTTTGCATCTTTCTAAATTTAGTTCGTTTCGGTTGCAACATCCTATTTTATCCTTACTTACTATTAATTTTATTGACGATTTTTAATCTTATTGCGATGTTGCTTCTTATTATGTGTGGTTATTTTTTCTGATAAAATTAAAGGAATACCAGTCGGTATAATATTTCCAAAAATTTCACCTTTAAAAATCCATGCTTTCACACCAATTACACCGTAACTTGTATAAGCTTCAGAAATACTAAAATCAATATCTGCTCGTAAAGTATGTAATGGAACACGTCCTTCACGATACCATTCTCTACGAGCTATTTCAGCTCCTCCAATTCTTCCACTTATTTCCACTTTTATTCCTTGAGCACCTAATCTCATAGCATTTTGTACGGCCCTTTTCATAGCACGACGAAACATCATACGTCGTTCTAATTGAGAAGCAATATTATCTGCGACTAATTTTGCATTTAATTCTGGTTTACGTACTTCTGTAATATTGATTTGACAAGGCACACCGGCAATTTGGGCTACTTTTTGACGTAGTTTTTCTATATCTTCTCCTTTCTTACCTATAATAATACCAGGTCGTGCACTATGAATGGTTATGCGCATACTTTTCGCGGGACGTTCAATAAAAATATGAGATATAAATGCTTTGGCAAGTTTTTTATTCAAAAAATCCCTAATTTTATCATCACTTTCTAAATTTTTAGCATAATCTCGATTATTAGCAAACCAACTAGAATTCCAAAATTTTGTAATTCCTAATCGCATACCATTTGGATGTACTTTATGTCCCATAATAAATCTCCAGCTATATCCTATCAATATTTATTGGTTGGATACAATTATTGTTATATGACTTCTATGCTTCAAAATTCGATCAGTACGTCCTTTGGCACGAAAAAAAGAACGTTTTATAGTGGAACCTTTATCAATAAAAATCTTTGAAATTTTTAAATTGTCAATTTCAGCACCATCATTATGTTCAGAATTAGCAATAGCAGATTCCAAAACTTTTTTAATAATTCCAGCAGCTTTTTTTTTATTATAATTTAAAATATTTAATGCATACGATACTTTTTGTCCTCTAATTTGATCTGCAATCAAACGCATTTTTTGTGCTGAAGAAACTGCATTATGATACCGAGCTATAGTTTGCATTAAATATTCTTCCTCCATTATGGATTACTTAAGAGCGTTTTTTAATTTTCTTATCGGCAGATGTATGACCACGATAAGTTCGTGTAGGTGCAAATTCTCCTAATTTATGACCTACCATTTCATCCGTAATAAATATAGGAATATGTTGACGACCATTATGAACAGAAATAGTTAATCCAATCATATTAGGAAAAATAGTTGAGCGACGAGACCAAGTCTTTAATATTTTTTTTTCTTTGTTTTCCAAGGCCTTATCAATCTTGTTAAATAAATGTCGATCAATAAAAGGACCTTTCTTGATAGAACGTGGCATGACAGTATATCCTATAATATCATTGTTTATTTTTATTACGAGACTGCACTATAAATTTATCAGTACGTTTATTTTTACGAGTTTTCTTACCTTTAGTAGGTATTCCCCAAGGAGTTACTGGATGTTTTCCAAAATTCCGTCCTTCACCACCGCCATGAGGATGATCAATAGGATTCATTGCTGTTCCTCTTACTGTAGGACGATCACCTAACCATCTTTTAGCACCTGCTTTACCTAAAATGCGTAACATATGTTCAGAATTACCTACTTCTCCTATTGTAGCACGGCAATTACAAGAAATCCTTCGTAATTCTCCTGAACGTAAACGAATAATCACATGCGATCCTTCACGTGTAATTATTTGTGCTGATGACCCAGCTGCACGTGCAATTTGTCCTCCTTTACCATGTTTGAGTTCTATATTATGGACGGTGGTTCCTATTGGAATCTTATAAAAAGGCAAAGTATTGGCTATTTTTATAGGAGCATCAGTTCCAGATTGGATTTTATCTCCCACTTTTAGTTCCTTAGGAGCTAAAATATAACGACGCTCACCATCTTCATATAATACCAAAGCAATATTTGCCGATCTATTAGGATCATATTCAATACGTTCAATATAAGCAACAATATCATCCTTATTACGTTTAAAATCAATTAACCGATATTGTTGTTTATGTCCTCCTCCAATATGGCGTGTAGTAATTATGCCCTGATTATTTCTACCACCAGTTTTCAATTTTTTTTTAGTTAATGAAGGAAAACTACGACCTTTATAAAGATCATCATTAACTAATTGTACAACATGACGACGACCTGGGGAAGTGGGTTTACATTTAATTAATGTCATTATTAATTTATTCCATTATTCTATCTACGTTATTATTTATTAACTCGATTTTTTGTCCTGCTTTTAAAGTGATATAAGCTTTTTTCCAATTATTTTTCCGTGATTGAATCGTTTTATATTTACGATAACTCACATGAGATTTGACTTTCCCTTTAACTTGTAAAGTATTTACCATCATAACGTCTACATTAAAAATTTTTTTTATGACTTTTTTAATAGCTATTTTAGTGGCATATTTTGCAACCTTAAAAACCATAGTATTATGGATTTTTTCCTGATTGGAAGACTTTTCAGAAACATGAGTAAAATCTAAGATATGATAATCTATCATTGTTTTATCAGTAGTCATCTTAAGATGTTTTCCAAATTTTTAATAGCATTTACAGTAATAATAACCTTATTAAATCCAATTAAACTTATGGGATCTATAGATTGAAAGGTTCTCACATCAACTCCATATAAATTCCGTGCTGCTAGAAATAATGTTTGATCCCATGTATCAGTAATAATTAATACATTATTGGGGAGAAATTTATTTAATTTATTTACTAAACATTTAGTTTTAGGATAACTTAAAGAGAAGTCTTGAAAAATCATCAGACGACTTTGTCTTATCAATTCGGATAAGATACTTTTTAATGCACCTCGATACATTTTTTTATTCAATTTATAGAGATGTGGTTTAGGTTTGGCTGCAAAAGTCACCCCACCAGAACGCCAAATTGGACTCTTAACTGAACCTGCTCGTGCTCTACCTAATCCTTTCTGCCGCCATGGTTTTTTATTGGAACCTTGTACTTCTGATCGACTTTTTTGTGCTTTAGTACCTTGACGTGCTCTGGTAGCAAAAGCAACTACAACTTGATGTATTAAGGATTTGTTAAAAGCTTGTCCAAAAATTTTTTCAGATACTCTCATCTTATTACAAGTATCTTCTATTAGCAATTGCATTTTCATCTCCTAGATGAACACAATTTAATTGCGGGTTTCACAAGAATTTCACTACCAGTAAATCCTGGAATAGATCCTTTAATTAGTAGATAATTATTTTCGGTATCTACACGAATAACTTTCAGATTTTGAATAGTTACACGTTCGTTTCCTAATCTTCCCGCCATTTTTTTACCTTTAAAAACTCTTCCTGGAGTCTGATTTTGTCCAATAGATCCTGGAACGCGATGGGATAACGAGTTTCCATGACTAGCATCTTGAGTATGAAAATTCCATCGTTTCACAGTCCCAGCAAACCCTTTACCTTTAGAAGTTCCTACAACATCTACTTTCTGTAAACTGCTAAAATAACTGACATTCATACTCTTGCCTACAATAAATTGCATCTGTTTTTCTTCTGATGTAGATATTTTAAATTCTTTTAAACTTCTTCCTGCACTCACCCCTGCTTTTTTAAAATGTCCCAGTTGCGATTTATTAATATGACTAGATTTTTTTTGACCTGTAGTTACTTGTATAGCATCATAACCATCAGTTATAAGGTTTTTTATTTGAGTAATATAATTCTCTTCAATTTTTATTACAGTAACTGGAATAGATTCTCCATTTTGTGTAAAAATCCGAGTCATTCCAAGTTTGGTACCCACCAAACCAATCATGGTTTATAATCCTTATAAAAATTAGATGTTTGATTAAAAAATTATCTATCTTAAGCTAATTTGTACATCTACTCCTGATGCTAGATCTAAACGCATTAAAGCATCTACGGTTTTTTCAGTTGGTTCAAGAATATCAACTAATCGTTTATGAGTACGTATTTCATATTGATCTCTAGCATCTTTATTTACATGAGGAGAAATTAAGATTGTAAAACGCTCTTTATGAGTAGGTAATGGAATAGGACCTCTTACTTGTGCTCCTGTACGTTTAGCTGTTTCAACAATTTCTAATGTTGATTTATCTATTAAACGATGATCATAAGCTTTAAGACGAATACGTATTCTTTGATTGGGCATGATTCTTCCTTTTATCTCTAATTAGGTAAATAATCACAAAATTTTTCTCTTAGCATGAATGAGTTGTTTTAATTGAACTTCACTCATCTATCAGTATACCTAAACTTATATAAGATAGGAAGTACATGAAATTTATATCTTTGTGACAATTAATAATCATTTTTCATACTTATTAATATTTTATTCTAACTAATTACTTTTGTCACTAAACCAGCACCTACAGTACGACCGCCTTCTCGAATAGCAAATCTAAGTCCTTCATCCATAGCAATCGGATGAATAAGATTTACTAACATTTTTATATTATCTCCAGGCATGACCATTTCTACTTCTTTTGCTAATTCAATGGTACCAGTAACATCTGTGGTACGAAAATAAAATTGAGGTCTGTAACCCTGAAAAAATGGAGTATGACGACCTCCTTCCTCTTTATTAAGAATATATACTTCCGCTTCAAATTTAGCATGGGGCTTGATAGAATTTGGTTTAGCTAACACTTGTCCTCTTTCAATATCTTCTCGTTTTATACCTCTTAATAAAATGCCAATATTTTCACCCGCTCGTCCTTCATCTAATAATTTACGGAACATTTCTACTCCTGTACATATAGATTTTACGGTATTTCTAATACCTACTATTTCTACTTCTTCACCTATTTTTATAACTCCTTGTTCGACACGTCCCGTAACTACTGTTCCTCTACCTGAAATAGAGAAAACATCTTCAATTGGTAATAAAAATGGTTTATCAATATTACGTTTTGGTTCAGGAATATAATTATCTAGATGATTGGCTAATTCAATAATTTTTTGTTCCCAAGTTTTATCTCCTTCTAATACTTTTAATGCTGATCCATGTACTATAGGTGTGGTATCTCCAGGAAAATCATATTGTGATAGTAAATCACGCACTTCCATTTCAACTAATTCTAATAATTCTTCATCATCAACCATATCACATTTATTCATAAAAACTATGATATAAGGTACACCTACTTGACGAGCTAAAAGAATATGTTCTCTAGTTTGCGGCATAGGACCATCTGTAGCCGCTACAACTAATATTGCACCATCCATTTGTGCAGCTCCAGTAATCATATTTTTCACATAATCTGCATGTCCTGGACAATCTACATGTGCATAATGACGAGTAAGGGTATCATACTCGACATGAGAAGTATTAATTGTAATACCTCTGGCTTTCTCTTCAGGTGCATTATCAATTTGATCAAAACCATAAGCAGCCCCTCCGTATTTTTTCGCTAACACGGTAGTAATTGCTGCAGTTAAAGTAGTTTTTCCATGATCTACATGACCTATTGTACCTACATTAATATGTGGCTTTTTGCGGGTAAATTTTTCTTTAGACACAGCTCATTCCTTAAATAAATTTTATGTTGGTATTAGAAGCCTAATATTAACCAAATGAATTGGAAAACGAAACCCTTATTTATGATGGGATTCAATAATAGCGTTACTAATATTCATAGGCGCTTCATTGTATTTTAAAAACTCCATCGAATAAGAACCTCTGCCTTGAGTTTGAGATCTCAGATCTGTAGCATATCCAAACATTTCTGATAATGGAATATGAGCACGAATAATCTTAAGATTATTATTTTCTTCCATACTTTCAATTAGTCCTCTACGACGCATTATATCTCCAATCACCTCACCCATATAATTTTTTGGCATTTCTATTTCTACTTTCATAATAGGTTCTAAAATTACCGGGTGTGCTTTTCTAAATCCTTCTTTAAATGCTATCGAGGCAGCAATTTTAAACGCCATTTCAGATGAATCCACTTCATGGTAAGAACCATTAAACAGTGTCACTTTCACATTAACTACTGGATAACCAGCTATTACTCCGGTTTTGATTTGTTCTTGAATCCCTTTGTCTATACCAAGAATGTATTCTTTAGGAATTACTCCTCCTACTATCGCATTAATGAATTCATATCCGATGCCTCCAGATCGCAATGGTTCTATTCTTAACCAAACATGACCGAATTGTCCTCGACCACCCGATTGACGAATATATTTTCCTTCTTGTTCAATCACCTTTCGAATGGTTTCACGATAAGCCACTTGCGGTTTGCCAATATTCGCTTGAATATTAAATTCACGAAACATTCTATCTTTAATAATTTCTAAATGCAATTCACCCATTCCCGCAATAATTGTCTGACCCGATTCCACATCTGTCCAAACATGAAAAGATGGATCTTCTTTAGTCATTTTTCCTAAAACTATACTCATTCTTTCTTGATCTATTTTAGTTTTAGGTTCTATTGCAACAGAAATAACTGGTTCTGGAAAATCCATTCTTTCTAAAATTATCGGATTATTTGGATCACAAAGTGTATCACCTGTATTAACATCTTTAAGTCCAACTGCAGCCGCAATATCTCCCGCTCTAACTTCTTTTATTTCTTCTTTTTTATTCGCATGCATTTGTACTATACGTCCCAATCGTTCTCGTTGAGATTTAATTGGATTTAATACCATATCGCCACAATTCACTACTCCGGAATATACTCTAAAAAATGTTAAATTACCTACAAAGGGATCGGATGTTACTTTAAATGCTAAAGCGGAAAAAGATTCATTATCATCTGATTGACGGATAATGTTCTGTTTTTCTAGATACACTCCATTAATAGGAGGAATGTCAATAGGAGCTGGTAAATATTCTATTATTGCATCTAAAATTGTCTGAACACCTTTATTTTTAAAAGCAGATCCACAGGTAACTAATAAAATTTCATTTTTTAAAACCCGATTACGTAAAGAGGATTTGATTTCTTTTTTACTTAAAGATTGACCATTCAAATATTTATACATTAGATCTTCTGATGATTCAGCTGCAGATTCCACTAAATTTTGGTGCCACTTGGTAGCTATAGTTCTCATTTCTATTGGAATCTCACGATATATAAAAGTTACTCCATTATCTTCATTATTCCAATAAATTGCTTTCATATTGACTAAATCAATAACACCAGTGAATTTATCCTCAATACCAATTGGTAATTGAATTGGTACTGGATTAGCTGATAATCTATTTTTGAGTTGCTCAATTACTTTAAAGAAATCTGCTCCCATCCGATCCATTTTATTGATGAATGCTATGCGCGGAACATTATATTTATTGGCTTGTCTCCATACCGTTTCAGATTGCGGTTGAACCCCCCCAACAGCGCAATATATCATAACTACACCATCTAGTATACGCATTGAACGTTCGACTTCAACTGTAAAATCTACATGTCCTGGCGTATCTATAATATTAATACGATGAGGTTCAAATTGTTTAACCATACCAGACCAAAAAGCTGTTGTAGCTGCTGAAGTAATAGTAATACCCCTTTCTTGTTCTTGTTCCATCCAGTCCATAGTGGCTGCACCATCATGAACTTCTCCTATTTTATGATTTACTCCCGTATAATATAAAATCCGCTCTGTCGTAGTAGTTTTCCCAGCATCAATATGTGCACTAATACCAATATTACGGTAATGTGTAATAGGTGTTGTACGAGCCATTTAACTCCTCTAATGTATTAGAATGAAATTAATTTTTAAATACCTTACTTATCTTCTCACTCTCTTATTATAGATTAATTGAAATTACCATCTATAATGAATAAAGGCTTTATTAGATTCAGCTATTCTATGTACTTCTTCTCTTTTTTTAACCGCATATCCTTTATTTTCAAAAGCTTCAAATAACTCATTTGCTAACCTTTGTGCCATGGATTGATTTTTTCTTTTTCTAGCTGCTTCAACTATCCATCGCATTGCCAGAGTATTCCGTCGTACTTGACGGACCTCAACAGGTATTTGATATGTAGAACCACCTACTCGTCGGGATTTTACTTCTAACAACGGACGAACATTTTCTAATACTAACTCAAACAATTTTAATTCGTCCATGCCAGAACGATCTGCAACCATCTTTAATGCGGCATATACTATTTTTTCCGCTATAGCTTTTTTTCCCTTTAACATTAATATATTAATAAACTTAGCTAATAATTCGGATTTAAATTTAGGATCAGACATAATTTTTCTATCACCAATAATACGACGACGTGACATAATATAATAAATACTCCATCTATTAAATGATAAACAATAATTAGATTTTTTTCTTAGTACCATATTTAGATCTAGCACGTTTACGATCTTTCACTCCGGAACAATCATAAGTTCCACGAATTGTATGATAACGTACTCCAGGTAAATCTTTAACACGTCCTCCACGAATTAGAACGACTGAATGTTCTTGTAAATTATGACCTTCTCCACCAATATAAGAAGTTACTTCAAAACCATTAGTTAAACGAACTCGACATACTTTACGCAAAGCAGAGTTAGGTTTTTTAGGAGTAGTAGTATATACTCTTGTACATACTCCTCTTTTTTGTGGACATCCTTGTAATGCTGGAACATTGCTTTTGCTTATTTTATTTTTTCTAGATTTTCGTACTAGTTGATTTATAGTTGCCATATTTTATCCTTTAATTCATTTTTGAAAAGCATTACCAATGTATTTGTTGTATATGAGTAGTATAAAGTGTTAAAAAATCATCATAATTAATTAAATTAATTTTTGATGACATTAAATTTAAAACTCCACGTGCTTCTACATCATTCTTCAGTGCATGTATTGTTGTTATAGGAATAATTGATAATTCATTGAAAAAAATATTATAGGTTTGAAAACCCATAATTATTCCGTCTTGTAACATTAAAATTTCATCACCATGTATAAACAGACGTAAAAAAACCTCTAGATCTATGTAATGTAAAGGATGTGATACAATATGTAACATTTAGATCAAATATACTTAAAATGTTAAGATTTTTTTAAAAAAATGGAGCTGCTTTTTTAAATCATCAGGAGATAATATTTCGACAGAAATTAAAAATTTAGTTTTTAAATTAATTCCTCTTTGTATTAATGACATTCCACATACATATATATACTTTATATCATAAATTTCTAAAATTTTAAAGCTCTTAACATAATGGCGTGATAAGATTTGATCGGGTTTTTGAGAAGGATAAATTTGTAATACTCCATCCCCAATAAAAAACAATCCTATCTCATTTGTAATAGCTGCTGTTGCTAATACTACATCCAAACCTTCACGACCTGAACTAGTTCCGTGAGGAGAATGTAAAAAAACAAAAGCAATAGGGTTCAAAATTGAACCAATCTATCACAAGACAGCATTGACTTAACTAAAGATCCTAATCCCCGAATTTTAAATCCCCTTTCAATATTATCTATTCGTTCTAAGGTTTTATTATTAGTAAAAACTCCTACTCCTCTCCTCATACCAGCTGATGAACATATATATAATGGAATATCATGTTCAAGATTCATTTGATACCAAGCACGTACTAAATCAAATTCATCATTAGCCGGATAAGTATAGCGATTAGCATTATATATTCCTTCTCCATAAAAAAAAATTAAATCTAATTGGAGATTATTCATACTAGAACTAATAATTTTTTGAGCAAATAAATAAGCAGTACGCGCATTTTGTGTTCCATAAGCAGGACCTGTAACAAATAAAACTAACTGCATTAGATACTCTAAAATTATCTTAAATTTAATCTATCTTATTTGACATATTTTCTATGTCAATATAAAAGAATTATTTATGATTATAAAAACTTACTTTGAGTACAGTATAAAATTAATTCAATAGTCGAATTATTAATTGATGTTATTTTTTAAATCCATGCAAAAGGAATAATATACATATGGCTATAAAAAATTTTAAAACTGAAGTTCTAATTATTGGTGCAGGACCATCAGGATATTCGGCAGCTTTTAGATGTGCTGACTTAGGATTACAAACCTATTTAGTAGAATCTAAAGATTTATTGGGTGGAGTGTGTCTGAATGAAGGATGTATTCCTTCTAAAACTTTGCTAGATATTAGCAAATTAATTAATCAAAACAAAAAAATGACTCAAAAAAGAATTTTTGAAGAAATTCCTAAGATCAATATCAATGAGGTATGTAATTGGAAACAAAAAGTAGTTAATAAAATAGCTGATGGATTAGCAATAATGGCTAAATATCGTAAAGTTACTGTCATTCAAGGAAGAGCAGAATTTCTTAATTCACATACAATAACAGTTCAGAAAGATAGTATTTACGCAACAATTACCTTTGATAAGCTGATTATTGCTACAGGTTCACGTCCGATCGACATTCCATTAAGTTATAATAAAGATCATAGAATATGGAATTCTACAACAGCTTTATCAGTTCCATTTATTCCTTCAAGACTTCTAATTATCGGAGGAGGTATTATAGGATTAGAAATGGCAACTATTTATCACTCACTTGGATCACAAATTGATATAATTGAATTGTCTGATCAGCTGATACCTGGATTAGACAAAGATCTAATAGAATTTTTTACTAAGACTATAAAGAATCAATTTAATTTAAGATTAAATACTAAAGTGATAGAGATAAAATCTCAAAATAATGGCATTGAAGTGATCATCCAAAATAAAAATAGACGTTCTGAATCCCAAATATATGATGCAATTTTAATTGCAATTGGAAGAAAACCAAATAGCGATTTAATTAATCTAAAAACTATTGGTATAGAACTGAATGATAAAGGATTTATTATTGTTAATCAACAAATGCGTTCTAACATTCCTCATATTTATGCCATTGGAGATATTGTTAGTCAACCTATGTTAGCACATAAAGGTATGCACGAAGGACACATAGCAGCGGAAGTGATTGCTGGTAAAAAACATTACTTTGATGCTAAGGTTATACCATATATAGCTTATACAGATCCCGAGATAGCTTGGATAGGTATTAACGAAAAAGAAGCCAATATAAAAAATATAAAATATGATGTTGGCATTTACCCTTGGTCAGCATCGGGGCGTGCTCTAGTATCTGATCATTCTAATGGAATAACTAAATTAATTAGTAACAAATCTAATAACCTTATTATAGGAGCAGGAATTGTAGGTCATAATTGCAGTGAAATACTTGGAGAAATAGCATTAGCGATTGAAATGCAATGTAATATTGAAGATATTGCTCTTACTATTCATGCACATCCAACTTTATATGAATCTATCGGTATTAGCGCTCAAATAATGCTAGGAACAGTTACTGATTTATTGAATAAAAAAAGAAAACCACATCCTTAAATTGAATAATCTACAGCTTCTTAGATGTAGCGATGTTATCTTCTTGTAAAATCATTACAATCAAATGCAGTCTACTGATCTAGGATTTAGAACCTAATTATTAATAAGTCAGTTATTATTACTTAACACTAGATTTAAAGTAAAAATAAGTACATTATTCTTATATTAAGAGGTTTTTAGACTGTTATAAAGATAGTCTTTTATGAACAAAATAAATATTATTAGAGTGGTATTAACCAAAGATACGATTCAACTTCGTATGAAAATTATCGCACAATCTATCTCGAAATATTATCAAAATAGCAATAATTTAATTGTTATTGGATTATTACGAGGCTCATTTATTTTTATAGCTGATTTATGCAGAGAAATTACTGTTCCACATCAGATTGATTTTATGCAGGTTTCAAGTTATGCCAATGACATTTGTTCAGATCATAACATAAATATTATTAAAGATCTCGAATTAGATATTCAAGGAAAACCTACTTTATTAGTCGATGATATTATTGATTCAGGTTATTCTTTAAAAAAAATCTATGATTTTCTTAGTTTAAAAAATCCAAAATCTTTATTAATTTGTGCTTTATTAGACAAACCAACCTGTCGATTAGTTAATATTGAAGCCAGTTGGATAGGTTTTACTATTATTGGCAACGATTTTGTCGTAGGTTATGGTATGGATTATGCACAAAATTATCGTAATCTTCCTGACATTGGAACATTAATATTGTGATAACCAATAATTTTAATTATGCACTGGAAATAACAAAACTTATCAAAGTATATGATGATTTTTATGCTTTAAAAGAAATTAACTTACAGGTTGCAATTGGAGATTTTTATGCTTTATTAGGACCAAATGGAGCAGGTAAAACTACCCTTATTGGTATTATAACTTCTTTAATTAATAAAACTGCTGGAACAATTAAGATCTTTGGATACGATTTACAATCTAATCCAATTAAAGCAAAAAGTATGCTGGGTTTAGTACCCCAAGAATTTAATTTCAATCCATTTGAGACAGTTTTACAAATTATAACTAATCAAGCTGGTTATTATGGAATAAATCAACGTGAAGCAATGAAAAGAGCGGAAAAATATCTCAATCAATTAGATTTATGGAATAATCGTTCTCAACCAGCTCGAATGCTTTCAGGAGGTATGAAACGTCGGCTTATGATTGCTAGAGCATTAATACATTCCCCTAAATTGCTTATTTTAGATGAGCCAAGTGCTGGGGTAGATATTCAATTACGTATTCTAATTTGGGAGTTTTTAAAAACATTAAACCATAATGGTACTACTATTATTTTAACTACTCATTACTTAGAAGAAGCTGAAACATTATGTCGTAATATAGGTATTCTTCAAAAAGGTATCTTAATAGAAAATACCTCTATGAAGAACTTATTATCTAAATTAAAAACCGAAACTTTTATTCTAGATTTACATAAAAATAGCCGTATACCAAAATTAATTGGATATCAATCTAGATTTATAGATAAGTGTACCTTAGAAGTAGAGATATATCGAAATCAAGGAATAAATGATATATTTAGCCAATTAAATCATCAAGGTATAAAAGTATTAAGTATGCGTAATAAAACCAATAGATTAGAAACTTTATTTGTAAAATTAATTAAAGAAGATAAAGAGGTCAACAAATGATCTTCCCATATTGGATAGCTTTAAAAAGTATATGGAATAAAGAAATTCATCGATTTACTAGAATTTGGATCCAGACCTTAATGCCACCAGTAATTACAATGACCTTATATTTTTTTATCTTTGGCAATCTTATTGGTTCACAAATTCATCAAATACATGGTTTCAATTATATTCAATTTATTGTTCCCGGTATTATTATGATGGCTGTAATATCTAACTCTTATAGTAATGTAGCTTCATCATTTTTTAGTGCTAAATTTCAACGTAGTATTGAAGAATTATTAATAGCACCCATACCAACACATATTATTATTATAGGGTATATAGGTGGAGGAGTAGCACGTGGAATTTGTGTAGGTTTTTTAGTTACTTTAATATCTATGTTATTTGTTACTTTACACGTGTATTCTTGGATGATAATCCTATCAATTTTACTTTTAACAGTAATTTTATTTTCTCTAGCTGGATTACTAAATGCTTTATTTGCAAAAAATTTTGATGATATCAATTTAATACCTACTCTTATAATCACTCCATTAAGTTATTTAGGTGGAGTGTTCTACTCTATAAATATATTACCACCTTTGTGGAAAAATTTTTCTAGATTGAATCCTATTGTGTATATGATTAGTGGTTTTCGTTTAGGATTCCTTGGAATTCAAGATGTATCTATTGTATTGACAGTAATAGTACTTATTATGATGATAATAATATTTTACATGCTGATATGGAAATTAATTCAACAAGGTTATGGATTAAAAAATTAATTACTAATTATCTTTTAACGTGAAATAATTTGTTTTTCACGAAATTCGGATAAAGTTTTACAATCAATACAAAGATTAGCTATAGGTTGAGCTTCGAGACGACGGATACCTATTTCTATTCCACAGGTTTCGCAATAACCAAAAATTCCTTCATCTATTTTTCTTAAGGTTTGTTCAATGTTTTGAATTAACTTTCTTTCTCGATCTTTAGTACGTAATTTGAGATTAAATTCTTCTTCTTGAACAGCTCTATCAACTGGATCAGGAAAATTAATGGACTCATTATCTGTAAGATGACAAGGAGTCTCTTCATGAAGTTGATTACACCAGGCGTGTAAAATTTTTTTAAAATGGTTGAGTTGATTTTTATTCATATATTGTTCTCCAGGTTTTTCTTGATATGGTTCAACTCCAGCAGTAGCAAGCAGACTTAAAGAGTTTTTTTTGTTTATCATGTAATTCATTTCTCTCCTATATTTTATCGTACAATTTTTTAGTTGTTTATTAATTTACATAATTCTTTAAAAAAAATAAATCAATCTTGTGAAAAATGATCAATTTATAAAATTCTACTTGTATAGATAAACCTAATAATTTTAAATCAAGATTAATTTTATTATCTGATTGGTTGTTAATAGGAATGATAGCCATTCTCTTAATATTAATTATTATTTTTGGTATTAGACTCGATCATTGAATACGTGCTCGTATTAATCGAACCATCTGGAATGTGCGACTTTTAGTATATAGTTGCTTAATATTATTAGATATTTAATCTAAAAAGTATTTTTTTTAAAATATTTCAATACCTGTCAGATGATTCAAATACTAAAATTAATAAAAGATCGTATAGTTATTACAATAAGTAGAACTGTGAGTTTCTTATAAATAAGAATACAATTGAAATGCTTAGTCCATTTGATTTTACTAATAGCTTAAATTCTTAAACACCTTTTTTTGTTCACACAAAATTTTTTAACAAACATTATTAAGTTATATAATGAACTATCTGTACTTAGTTAGTATTAATCCTTTTTACTAACTATATGGTCATGAAATAATCGTGAACAACGTTTATTTCATAAAAATTAAATATATTAATTGCTACTGAAGAGAGACAATTTATAATAAATAGCATTCCAAAAATACAGAAGGTATTTTATACTCAAGTCACTTATTTAACTTTAACTAAATCTAATCTAATAGATAGCAATCTATGGAATAGTTCATTAGGACTGATTGATTATTTATCAGAATTATCTCTGGCTGCCAAATAAGGTATTATATATGCTACAATGTAGCTATGGAAGGCAATGAAGTAGTTGTATTTGTGTTAGAAAAAGATAATAATGATTCAACTAAACGTTATTTTGCGATTTTTATTATCTCAAGTAATAGACATATGTATGATTAATATCAATTGTTATCCAAATGGAATTGCAATACAACTAAAAGATTACGCCAAATTAATACATGCAATAATAAATAACCTAATTGTTGTAGTAACTAACTTAATAATATTAATTATATGAATAACAAAATAGAACTCACTGATTCTGCAGTAAAACAAATCAAAAATTTAATATCTCAAAAAAATAATCTTGATCTAAAACTACGTGTTTATATTACCGGAGGAGGTTGCAGTGGTTTTCAATATGGCTTTATATTAGATGATCATATTTATCCAGGTGATTTTATCATGGAAAAATTGGATGTCAGATTAGTTATAGATGCTATGAGTTTTCAATATTTAATGGGAAGTTGTATTGATTATGAAGAAAAAATTGAAGGATCTCGTTTTATGGTCAATAATCCTAATGCAAAAATAACATGTAGTTGTGGTGCTTCATTTACTACCTAATAGAATAGAAAGTAATCTTATGTCCAAGATTTAATTGAGTGAGTGATCTATATAGTTTATTAATTTATGAGGATAAACTACCTAATGAAAAAATATTTAATTTTTAGTGCTATGTTAATAGGATTATTTTTGACAAAGATTCCTTGTATAATAGCAAAAAATTCCATTAATTATTCTGTTAATTATGTTCCTAGTTTAGCTCCCATAGTAAATAAAGTTATGCCAACTGTAGTTACTATTACTGCAAAAGGATCTTGTACTTCTCACTTTACTCAGATTAAATCTGAGTTCCGAGACTTTTTCAATGATGAAATATGTGATTTTACCGGAAAGGATTTTCCTTTTTGTGAAAACAAATCAAAGAAAAATTATTTTACGTCCTTAGGTACAGGTGTAATTATAAATGCTCGCAAAGGTTACGTTATTACTAACTATCATGTAATTAATCATACACATAATATAATAGCACAATTAAATGATGGACGTAGATATCATGCAAAGATGATTGGTAAAGATGAATTCATAGATCTTGCGGTTCTTCAACTGCAAAAATTTCAAAATTTAACGGAAATTAAATTCGCTGATTCTGATAAAATTAGGGTAGGAGATTATTCGATAGCTATTGGAAATGCTCATGGATTAGGACAAACAGTGACCTCAGGAATCATTTCAGCTTTAGGAATCACTGGAATACCCGAAGTTAATTATGATGAAATTCCATCGGGAATATATTTGCAAACAGATACACCTATCACTACGGGAAATTCTGGCGGTCCTTTAATTAATCTTGATGGAGAATTAATGGGTATTAATACCGCAAAATTTTCTGGTGTTCTCTCTGATCCTTTACAGGTATCGAAAACTGCTGCTGTTTCATTAGTTATCCCTGCTAATATTGCTAAAAAATTAGCTAATGAAATAATACAATTTGGAGATATAAAACGAGGAAATTTAGGAATTATAGGAACCGAATTGAATTCGTCGGATCTAGTAAAAGTTTTAAAAAAACCTTTACATCATGGCATTTTAATTAAAAGAGTAATGCCAAAATCTTCTGCGGCAATATCCAAAATGAAATCCGGAGATATAATTATTGCCTTAAATGGAAAAGCAGTTTCTAGTTATAACTTTTTAAAATATAAACTGGCAACTTTGCCGGTAGGAACTAAATTAGTTATTAGTTTATGGAGAGATGGAAAAATAATAAACGTAAAAGTTATATTACAACCTTATCTACATGAATTCCTTGCAGATGAAGACAGTTTTCCATGTGATTTTACAACGGACTAATTATAAAAACTAAAATTAAGTCATCTTAATATAACAATTTTATTTAATCTTATTATGCAATAATAAGTTATTTAAAGATAATAATTCATCCAATTCTTTTTCTGATAATAACCCTTGTTCTAATATGACTTGTTTTATAGTTTTACCCGTTTTTATACAAGTTTTACCGATTAGATCGCTTTTATGATGACCTAAATAAGGATTTAAATAGGTGAGAATTCCAAGAGAATTAAGTACATATGACTCACAAACTGATTGATTAGCTGTTATACCCTTGACACATTTTTCTAATAGAGAAAAACATGCGTGTCTTAGAAGATTTATAGATTCAAACAGAGATTGACTAATGATGGGTTCCATAACATTTAATTGTAATTGTCCTGCTTCAGCTGCAAGAGTAATACAAATATCATTACCTATTACTTTAAAACAAACTTGATTGACTAATTCGGGAATTACTGGATTCACTTTGGCTGGCATAATAGAAGAGCCAGCTTGTAATGCAGGAAGATTAATTTCATTTAATCCAGCCCGTGGACCCGATGATAATAATCTTAAATCATTACAAATTTTCGATAGTTTCACTGCTAAACGTTTTAATACGGCATGAATCATTACATATGCACCACAATCAGAAGTAGCTTCAATTAAATCTTCAGAAGGTACAAAAGGTAATTGAGTAATTTCAGCTAATTTTTTCACAGCTAACTCCTGATAAGCATTTGGCGTATTAATACCCGTACCTATTGCTGTAGCTCCCAGATTTACTTCGAACAATAATTGGCTATTATTTTCGATATTTTTAATTTCTTCATTAAGTAATACTTTAAAAGCATTAAATTCTTGTCCTAATGTCATTGGAACAGCATCTTGTAATTGTGTTCGACCCATTTTTAGGATATTTTTAAATTCTACAGCTTTTATTTTAAATCCTTCTCGTAGTTCTGCTAAAGTTTGCAGAAGCTTTTGTACTAAAATATAAACTGTAATTCTAATACCAGTCGGATAAGTATCATTAGTAGATTGGCATTTATTTACATGGTCATTAGGATGAATATAATGATAATCGCCTTTTTGATATCCCAGAATTTCAAGGGCAATGTTCGCCAATACTTCATTAATGTTCATATTAACGGAAGTTCCTGCTCCTCCTTGATATACATCTATAGGAAATTGATCTCTATATTTTTCTTCTTCATTTATGATGAGATCACAACCTTGAATAATTGCATCAGCAATGATATCAGGTAGAACTTTAAGTTCTTTATTAGCCAAAGCAGCCGCTTTTTTTACTATAACCATAGATTTAATAAATTCAGGTATATCGCTAATTTTATTAGTACTAATCCTAAAATTTTCTAGTGCACGAATAGTATGTATACCATAATAAACATTAGATGGAATATCTCGACATCCTAATAGATCTTGTTCTTTGCGGGTATTTATTGTCATGGCAACCTTATAAACGAATTAAAGATTGATAAAATTATTGAATTTACTATATACCAAATTATAAATTGATTGATAATTTTTTTTAAAAAATATTCTTTATTTCCCTTGAAGATAAAATATTTATCCCCATTTATTAGGAGTAGACCGGAATAGTATTAATCCGGTATTTAATAATTTCCACCAATGATGGGACTTCTCAAAGGAGATCTATTAATGAAAATTCGTCCATTGCATGATCGAGTTATCGTCAAACGTAAAGAGGTTGAATCTAAATCTGCGGGAGGCATTGTACTAACGGGATCTGCAGCCGGTAAATCAACAAGAGGTGAAGTTTTGGCGGTAGGTAATGGTCGTATTCTAGATAATGGTGAAACTAAACCACTAGATGTAAAAGTTGGCGATCTGGTTATTTTTAATGATAGTTATGGTGTAAAAACAGAAAAAATAGATAATGAAGAAGTTTTAATTCTGTCCGAAAGCGATATTTTGGCGATTCTTGAAGTCTAAAACTTATAGATGAAACAAATTTAAGGAAAACAACAATGGCAGCTAAAGACGTAAAATTTGGTAATGACGCACGTGTTAAAATGATGCGTGGTGTAAATATATTGGCAGATGCAGTAAAAGTTACTTTAGGTCCTAAGGGACGTAATGTTGTATTAGATAAATCATTTGGCTCACCTGCTATTACTAAAGATGGCGTTACTGTCGCACGTGAAATAGAATTAGAAGACAAGTTCGAAAATATGGGTGCACAGATGGTTAAAGAAGTAGCATCGAAAGCAAATGATGCAGCTGGTGATGGAACTACTACTGCGACTGTGTTAGCTCAGTCAATTGTTAATGAAGGATTAAAAGCTGTTGCAGCCGGTATGAATCCTATGGATTTAAAACGAGGAATTGATAAGGCTGTCACAGCAGCTGTTGAAGAGCTAAAAAAAATCTCTGTTCCTTGTTCGGATTATAAATCAATAGCTCAAGTGGGTACTATTTCAGCTAACTCTGATGAAAGCGTAGGCAAATTAATAGCACAAGCTATGGAAAAAGTAGGAAAAGAAGGAGTTATTACAGTTGAAGAAGGTTCTGGTTTACAAGATGAATTAGATGTAGTAGAGGGAATGCAATTTGATCGTGGTTATCTTTCGCCTTATTTCATTAATAAACCAGAGACTGGTACAATAGAATTAGAACATCCTTTTATTTTACTGGTTGATAAAAAAATCTCTAATATTCGTGAAATGCTTCCTATTTTAGAATCAGTAGCTAAATCTAATAAACCTTTAGTTTTAATTGCTGAAGATGTAGAAGGTGAAGCTTTAGCAACTTTAGTAGTTAATAATATGCGTGGTATTGTAAAAGTAGCTGCAGTAAAGGCTCCAGGATTTGGAGATCGTAGAAAAGCAATGATGCAAGACATTGCTATTTTAACTAAAGGTACAGTTATTTCTGAAGAAATTGGATTAGAATTGGAAAAAACTACTCTAGAAGATTTGGGACAAGCAAAACGTGTTGTCATTAATAAAGATACTACAACTATAATTGATGGTATTGGTCAACAATCAGCTATAAAAGGACGTATAGCACAAATTCGTCAACAAATCGAGGAAGCAACATCTGATTATGATAAAGAAAAATTACAAGAACGTGTTGCTAAACTTGCAGGGGGCGTTGCAGTAATAAAAGTTGGTGCTGCTACTGAAGTTGAAATGAAAGAGAAAAAAGCACGAGTTGAAGATGCATTACACGCCACACGTGCAGCTGTAGAGGAAGGAGTTGTATCTGGTGGTGGAGTAGCTTTAATACGTGCGGCAGAAAATATTGCTTCGCTAAAAGGTGAAAATGAAGATCAGAACATGGGAATTCGTGTGGCACAAAAAGCCATGGAATCTCCACTTCGTCAAATAGTTGCTAATTCTGGTGGAGAACCATCTGTAATTGCTAATAAAATAAAAGCAGGAAAAGGTAATTATGGTTATAATGCTACTACTGAAATGTATGGTGACATGCTAAAAATGGGTATTTTAGATCCTACTAAAGTAACTCGTTCTGCATTACAATATGCTGCTTCAGTTGCTGGTTTAATGATAACTACTGAATGTATGATAACAGAACATCCTAAAGATGATAAATCTGATATTAATAATCCTGCTGGTTCTAGTGGTATGGGAGGAATGGGTGGTATGATGTAATAAAAACTATCCATACATAACATACATAATAATTATTTAAAAACCCTTGTTAGTGTATTGATGGCAAGGGTTTTTATGCATCTAGAATATAATTCAATTTATTATGCATCATAGCCGGCTTTTTTTAAAATTGGCATCTTCTCAATGAAGAAAAATACCTTCCAGAGTATAATTTTAAATCTTCAAAATTATTGGCAATCAAATGGTTGTATTTTAGTTCAACCATTTGATTTAGAAGTAGGTGCTGGAACTTCACATCCTATTACTTGTTTTGGTGCTATAGGTCCTGAACCTATTAAAGCTGCTTATGTTCAAGCATCTCGTCGTCCAGCAGACGGACGTTATGCGAATAATCCTAATAGATTGCAGCATTTTTATCAGTTTCAAGTAATTATTAAACCCTCTCCTGATAATATACAAGATTTGTATCTTAATTCATTAAATGTATTGGGAATTAATTTATCTCTTAATGACATTCGTTTTATTCAAGATGATTGGGCAAATCCTTCACTTGGAGCCTGGGGTTATGGTTGGGAAATATGGCTGAATGGTATGGAAATATCTCAATTTACTTACTTTCAACAAATGGGAGGACTAGAATGTTTTCCTATTATGGTAGAAATCACATATGGTTTAGAAAGATTAGCTATGCATTTGCAAGGAATAAATAACATTAGTAATATTATTTGGTATATAGATAACAAAACCATAATTACTTATGGTGATTTATTTATGCAAAATGAAATTGAACATTCTTGTTATAATTTAAAATATGCTAATATTAATTATTTATTGATTTGTTTTGATCAATATGAAAAAGAGGCTAAAAAACTAATTGATTTAGAACAACCATTATCCATTCCAGCTTATGAGTTAATATTAAAAGCTATGCATATTTTTAATTTACTTGAAGCAAGAAAAGCAATTTCTGTAACTGAACGTCAACAATATATTTTGCGTCTTAGAACACTCACTAAAAACGTTGTGACAAAATATTATAATTCTCGTGAAGCGTTAGGTTTTCCTAGATGTCAAAATTACGATCAAAAATAACATTATGATTCAAAAAAAAAACTTTTTAGTAGAAATAGGTACTGAAGAATTACCTTCAAAAGATTTACATAATATTGCCGTAACATTTACTACTAATGTTATAAAAGAACTTCGTAGTCTAAATTTAGAGTATAATAAAATTCATTGGTTTGCATCTCCACGTCGTCTTGCAATTAAGATTGATGGATTAAATGATTTTGAGCTGACTAAAAAAATTTTACCAGACCTAGTAAATAAGGCTTTATTACAACTGGTGAAAAAAAAATTTCCTGCTATGCGTTGGGGAAAGGAAAATAGAAAATTTATACGACCTGTTCATAGCGTATTGTTATTATTTGGAGATGAATTACTTTCAACCCAGCTATTATTCGGAATACAATCTTCTAGAAAAATATTAGGTCATCGATTTATGGGAGAATTACAGGTTAAGATTGATTATGCCGATGAGTATCCAGAAATTTTACTTTCACGTGGAAAAGTAATAGCTTGTTATGAAGAACGTAAAAGAACAATTACATTTCAGGTTAAAAAAGTAGCTACTGAACTTGGGGGAAAAGTAAAAATTGATAACCTTCTTTTAGAAGAATTAACTTCATTAGTTGAATGGCCAGTTGTTTTAATGGGATCTTTCGATAAAAAATTTCTCTCTCTTCCCATCTTAACCCATATTATTGAATATCATCATAAATCATTTTTAGTCTATAATTCTAATGATCAATTAATGCCTAAGTTTATTTTCATAGCTAATATTGAATCTCAACATCCTCAAAAAATTATTGAAGGTAATGAAAATTTTTTACATTCTCGGTTATCTGATGCAAGATTTTTTTTGAATGAAGATCGTAAAAAACGTCTACATGAATATTTTTCATTATTAAAACAAATAATATTTCAGCACCAGTTAGGTACATTATGTGATAAAGTACAACGCATTCAAAAATTAGCTATTTATATAGCTGAAAAAATTAATATAAATATAAATTATGTAGAACGAGCTGCATTGTTGGCTAAATGTGATTTAGCGACAAATATGGTATTTGAATTTCCAAATACTCAAGGTATTATTGGTATGCATTATGCTCTTCTTGATGGGGAAAAAAAAGAAATTGCCATATCCATAAAAGAACATTATCACCCCTCTTATAAAAATGATATATTACCTTCTAATCTTATAGCTTGCACAATAGCTATTGCTGATAAACTTGATACTTTAACCGGTATTATTGGAATTGGCATTCATTCTACAGGAGATAGAGATCCTTTTGGATTAAGACGTAATACATTAGGCATATTACGTATCATACTGGAAAAACATCTTCCATTAAATTTACAATTTCTGATACAAGAATCAATAAAATTTTACAATAATCAATTAACAAATATTACTGTAACCAATGATGTTATGCAATTTTTCTTTAAACGTTTAGTATCTTGGTATCAAGAGAAAGGATATAGAATTGATATTATTAAAGCTGTATCAGCAGTAAGTAATCTTTCTTTACTCAGTGATTTTGATGCACGTATAAAAGCTCTTTCTTCTTTTAAAGACAGTTTTCAACTTACTATGATTAATAAACGAATCGCTAATTTCTTAAGAAAAAATCAAAAAGACCTTTCAAATTTAAATGAAGACATTGATTTATCCTTGCTCATATACAACGAAGAAAAAAAACTGGCTTCTTGTATAATGCATTTAAGTATAAAAATTCCACAATATTATGGTGATCCTAATTATTATGAATTAGTTTTAAAAGAATTAATAAAATTATCTGATCCCGTTAATGATTTTTTTAAATTTGTACCAATAAATATTTATGATAATAAATTAAAAATCAATAGGTTGAAATTCCTAATAAAATTACAAAAAATATTTTTTATAATAGCTGATTTTTCTTTACTTCAATCTTAATCAAATTACTTAAAATAAAGAAAGTCTTTTTAGATTAATTATTCAACTAAAAATATATTTTATAAAAAATTTAAGATCATTTGATCCAATTTTTGTTGATCAATATAAAAATCTCGAATACCTTGTGATAGTTTTTCTACTGCCATAGCATCTTGATTATGATCCCATCTAAATGTAGCTTCAGAACTTCTAGCAGGTTTGGTTGCATAACTTTCAGTAACAATTGGAAAAAGTTTACGTGTGATGGGAAGAGCAGTGTTTTTTATCTGTTCTATTAATTCTGGTGATATTGTCAGTGAATCACATCCTGCCAAAGCAATTATTTGCTCAATACTTCTAAAACTAGCTCCCATAATGATAGTTTTATAGTTATATTTTTTATAATAACTATAAATATTACGAATAAATTGCAGTCCTGGATCTCTAATTACTTTAGAATTATTATTCAGGCATTTATTTTTTAATGAGTACCAATCAGAAATCCTCCCCACAAAGGGAGAAATCATAAATACTCCAGCATCAGCACAAGCACGTGCTTGTGCGAGTGAAAATAATAGTGTCATATTACAATGTATTCCTTCCATCTCAAGTTGTTCTGCTGCACGAATTGCTTCCCATGTAGAAGCTAATTTAATAAGAATACGTGATTTAGAAATTCCCTCTTCTTGATACATTGTAATTAATTTATGAGCTTGATTTATACACATTTTTTTATCAAAAGAAAAACGACTATCTATTTCAGTAGAAATTTTTCCTGAGATATTGTTCAGGATTTGTAATACAATATTAACTAATATCTTGTGGTTAGCATTAATTAATTGAGTGGTTGTACTACCACCTTGCTTTTTAGCATATAGAATTGCTTCATTAACTAAGTAATAATACTTAGGTTGTATAACAGTTTTTAATATTAAAGATGGATTGGTAGTAACATTAGTAGGATGAGATCGAACAATATACTCAATATCTGCAGTATCAGCTACAATAGTAGTATATTGTTTCAATTGATCTAATGGATTCATATGACTCTCTGAGTAAAAATTAGTTAGCAATTAACAATTGATTAATCTAATTAATTTCTAGATGCAAATAATTTAACTAACTAAAAGGTTTTTTAGTGGAATCACACGTCCTCAATCTTATTAATCAAGAATTGTTGATAGATATTTCACCCAATTATCATAAAAACCATTATTTTTTAATAAGATTTTCCGGAATTGGATAAATTTCAAAATGTTGATACGCTTGATAAGTAGCTATACGACCTCGTGGTGTACGTTTAATATATCCTTGTTGGATTAAAAAAGGTTCTAATATATCTTCTATAGTATCTTTTTCTTCACCAATTGCAGCAGCAATATTATCTAATCCTACTGGTCCTCCACTAAATTGATTAATTATTGTAAGTAATAATTTGCGATCCATATAATCTAATCCTTTATTATCTACATTAAGCATATTTAATGCTTGGGAGACTACTTCTTTATTTAAATTACTGGTAGTATGTACATCAGCAAAATCCCGCACTCGACGTAATAATCGATTAGCAATACGAGGTGTCCCTCGTGCTCTTTGTGCAATCTCCAATATTCCATCTTCACTAATGTGTAAACCTAAACTTACTGCAGTACGATTCACAATCTTTTTAAGATCTGAGATCGAATAAAATTCCAGACGTTGTATAATCCCAAAACGATCTCGTAGAGGAGATGTTAAGGCCCCAGCTTTAGTAGTTGCCCCAATTAAAGTAAAAGGTGGTAAATCAATTTTAATTGAACGTGCACTAGGACCATTCCCAATTAAAATATCTAATTGATAATCTTCCATTGCCGGATATAATACTTCTTCTACCAGAGGAGATAATCGATGGATTTCATCAATAAATAATATATCCTGACATTCTAGATTAGTTAGAATAGCTGCTAAATCTCCTGCTTTTTCTAATACTGGACCAGAAGTACTACGTAAACTAACCCCCATTTCATTAGCAATAACATTAGCAAGCGTGGTTTTACCTAATCCTGGAGGTCCAAAAATAAGTACATGATCTAAGACATTTTTCCTAAGTTTAGCAGCTTGAATAAATATCTCCATTTGTTGTTTTACGGGTTTTTGTCCTATATATTCTATCAGTTTCTTAGGACGCAGAGCACGTTCTGAGAGGGTGTTTGGTTTGATATCAATTTGACTTATTAAATTAGGTGATATTAATCGAGAATCCCTTTTCATTATATATATCATTCATTATCTTAAAGAATTAGCCATTAGAGTACTGTACGCAGAGCTTCACGTATTAGTGTTTCACAATCTACATTCTTATTCTGCACTTTATCAATCATATGTTTCGCTTCTTGAGGTTTATAACCTAATACTATGAGAGCAGATATAGCTTCACTTTCTACCTTGGTATTTTTTTTATCGATAATTTGTTGCGTCTTATTTTTTGAAGATGTAAAAAATAAGCTATAATTATGTATTATGCGATCTTTAATTTCGATAACTAATCGTTCAGCAGTTTTTTTACCCACTCCTGGTAATTTTACTAAAATATCTATTTCATTACCTTTAATAGCTGAAATTAACTCCCTAGCCGACATTCCTGATAACATAGCTAATGCTAATTTAGGTCCAATCCCATTAACTTTAATTAATTCCCGAAATAAGCTTCTTTCTTGTTGATTATTAAAACCAAACAACAGTTGAGCATCTTCCCGGACTATAAAATGTGTTAAAATAATTACCTCGCAATTTAATTTAGGAAGAATATAAAAACAAGTCATAGGCATGTTGATTTCATAACCAATACCATTAACATCCAATAAAATTTGCGGGGGATATTTTTCAATAATAATACCTTTTAAACGTCCTATCAATTCACGTTCCTTAAAAAAGTTTTCAAATAATTGAATTATTATACATATGACAATGTGTAATGGCTACAGCTAAAGCATCAGCAGCATCTTCAGGTGGATTAGTAGATAAATTCAGTAAAATCCGCACCATACGCTGAACTTGATTTTTGCTTGCTCCTCCATTTCCAACTACAGATTGTTTTACTTGTTTAGCTGCATATTCAAATACTTGTAAATTATGATTAACTGCTGATATTATTGCCACTCCTTGAGCCTGTCCTAATTTCAACGCTGACTGAGCATTCTTAGCCATGAAAATTTGTTCAATAGCTAAAATATTAGGATTATATTGACTAATAATTGTACTTATGCCCCAATAAATATCTGTTAAACGTTGATAAAAAGTATTTTGAATATTGGTATTAATACAACCACTACCTAAATAATCAAGAATTTTACCATTTTTACAAATTACCCCATATCCAGTAATCCGTGATCCTGGATCGATACCTAGAATTCTAACCATTTTTATATTAGCTCATCATTATATTTATATATTTGCATTATGATAAAATTCTTTTATATCGTTACAAGACTGAAGGATTTTAATTAAATCCAATAATTGAACCATATTGGTTTCATTTAATTCAATTTTAATAATTGGATTCATCATTATTTGATATTTTTCAGGTTTTAAACCTAAGTTAGCTATAATATCTTTCATTACGATTACCAAGTCAGGTTTTATAAAGATATTAAATGTTCCATTTCCTAATGATACAATATCTTCAGCCCCTATATCTAAGGCAATATTTAGGATTTTTTCTTCATCTTTTAGTTCTGCCAAAATTGAAATCACACCCGTTTTTTTAAACAAGTATGAAACCGATCCATTAACAGCTAAATTACCACCATATTTCGTAAATATAGATCTTAAATTAGAAACCGTACGTTTGCGATTATCACTTAAGCAGTTAAGTATTATGGCAGTACCACCTGGTCCATAAGCTTCATATGTAATCTCATCTAGCGACGAATCATCTTGATTAATAAGACTAGCACGCAGAATAGCACGATTAATAGTATCACGAGTCATATTACTAGCCCATGCTTTATTTATAGCTGTACGTAACCGCGCATTAATACTAGGATCGGTTCCTCCAATTTTTACAGCAGTTACAATCTCTCGAATAATTTTTGTAAAAGCATTTCCACGTTTTGCATCTTGTACTGCTTTTCTATGTTTAGTATTTGACCATTTACTATGTCCGGACATTTTTATTTCCAATACAATTAATTTATCAAACTAGGAGCATTTGTCATTAAGCAAGTAGCAGTAGTAGTTTTTGGAAAAGCAATAACATCACGAATATTAGTAGTTTGGGTTAATAACATTAACAATCGATCTAATCCTAAAGCAATTCCAGCATGTGGAGGAGTGCCATATTTTAGTGCATTTATAAAAAATCCAAACTTATCATTTTGCTGTTTTGTGCTCATGCCTAAAATAGAAAATATTGCTTTTTGCATATCAACTGTGTGGATACGAACCGAACCACTACCAACTTCATAACCATTAATTATAAGATCATATGTATCAGATAAGATCTTTTTAGGTTCCTTTAAAACTTCTTGTACTGTTACCAATTGAGATGGAGATGTAAAGGGATGGTGCATATAAGTTAGGTTTCCGTTTTCATCTTCTGAAAATAGAGGAAATTTTATTACCCATAAAGGACACCAAGAATTTTTATTAATTAATTGTAATTCTTGTCCTATTTTAACACGCAAAGTTCCTAAGATATATGAAACTTGTTGAAAACTACCTGAACAAAAAAAGATAATATCATCATTAATAGCTTTTGTACGATGTATAACTGCATGGATAAAATCTACTGGTAGTAGATTTGGTATTCTTGATTTTTCCTTATAAAAACTATTAACTGAAATCCAGTCTATAAATGTTAACTCTAATTTAGAACATTTAGAACAAAAAATTTGTATAAATTCTTCTATTAATTGAAAGACTTTAGTTCCATCAGGAATACGAAGTACAGCAAATCGTTCTTGAATGAAATTTTTTTGTAAAGAAAAAACTACGGCTAAATCACTTATCTCTACTAATTCTAAAGGATTACGTAAATCTGGCTTATCAGATCCATAACGTTGCATAGCTTCATTAAAAGTAAGAACGGGAAAATGTCCTAATTCAATTTTATTAATTGTTTGCCATAAACCCCGCACCATTCTTTCTAACATTTCACGTATGCTTGCAGATGATAAAAAAGAAACTTCTATATCTATCTGAGTAAATTCCGGTTGACGATCAGTTCTTAAATCTTCATCACGAAAACATTTAACAATTTGATAATAACGATCAAAACCTGAAATCATTAACAATTGCTTAAAAAGTTGTGGTGACTGAGGTAAAGCATAATATTTACCCTTATGTATACGACTTAGTACCAGATAATCTCGTGCTCCTTCAGGAGTTGCACGAGTCAAAATAGGAGTTTCAATTTCTGTAAATTCATGAGACTCTAAAAACTTTCGTATAAAAGTCACACTTTGTGCTCGTATTCTTAATCTTTCAGCTATATCAAAACGACGTAAATCTAAATAACGATATCTTAAACGTATTTCTTCATTATTAATTTTATTAATATCTATTGGTAAAGAATCAGAAGGATTGATAATAACCAGTTCGCTAGCATAAATCTCTAGACTACCAGTTTCTTTTTCATAGTTAATATTTTTATTATGTCGTAGACATACGACCCCTTTAATTTGAATACAATATTCATTTCGTAATTCAGTTGCTTTTTGAAAAAGTTCTGGAAATTTAGATTCAAAAATTATTTGAACGGTTCCTTTACAATCACGTAACTCAATAAAGAGTATTGTACGTAGATTACGATAATGATGTACCCAACCACATAAAGTTACATGTTGACCAATATCTTGTTTTGTAAGCTGACCACAATATCTAGTACGCATAATGTTTCCCTTTAATTGTTAAAATGTTTAAAATTATAAATACTTATAATCAAATTAAACCGAAAAGAGTATTATGTATTTATAACTAATTTTTTAACCACATGCCAAAGCGCGATAAACTGTTTTCTGTACCTATAAATAAAAAGCAATGGACTTTTGATGAAGATGTCACACAAGTTTTTTCGGATATGATTAAGCGTTCAATTCCAGGCTATTCAATTATAAAGAATATGATTGGAAAATTCTCAAAAAAATTTGTAAAGAACCATACTCATATTTATGATCTTGGATGTTCTTTAGGTGAGATAGCAATATCAATTCAAAACCATCTACATACTACTACAGGTTGTAAAATAATTGCTATTGACAATTCTCCCTCTATGATTAAAAGGTTTCAACATAAAATTAAAAATCATCAAAATACTTCTAGTACTTTAATTGAGATTATTGAAGCTGACATAAATAAAATTGTTATTAGAAATGCTTCTATGGTTGTATTGAATTTTACTTTACAATTTATAAAAATTGAAGAAAGACAACTTCTTTTGAAGTCTATCTATGCTGGTCTTAATCCAGAAGGAATTTTAATTCTTTCGGAAAAATTTAAATTTAATAATCCTCATGTGAATCAACTAATTAATAATTTATATTATAATTTTAAAAAAACCAATGGTTATAGTGATTTAGAAATCCTTCAAAAACATAATTTATTAAAAACTGCTATGATAATTGATACAATTGATAATCATAAAAAAAATCTTAAAAATATTGGATTTGCACATGTTGATGTATGGTTCCAATATTTAAATTTTGGATCTTTAATAGCAATTAAAAATTAATATGAACTTTGAAAGTTTTTATAAAATACTCATTCAAGAACGTCTCATGAAATGGCTAGAAATATTACCTGTTCAATTAAATAAAATTCAACCTGAACAATTCAGAGGATCATTTAAGGATTGGTATAAAATTGTTCTTAATATACCAATTATTATACCAAAAGTAGTTGATTTAAAAAATAGTATTACTGCTATCAATCATACGATTGATAAGAATCATCTTATAAGGATTGAACAATTACTACATAAATTAGGACCTTGGCGTAAAGGACCTTTTTTTCTTTATGGAATAACAATTGATGCTGAATGGTGTTCCAATCTCAAATGGGAAAGAGTTTTCAAACATATATCTTCATTATCTGGTCGTATGGTATTAGATGTAGGTTGTGGAAATGGTTATTATCTATTACGCATGCTTGGTGCAGATGCTAAATTAACTATTGGTGTTGATCCTAATCTTTTAAATTTTTTTCAATTTAAAGCTATAAAACAAATGTTAGGTAATAAATTATCAGCGTATCTATTACCTCTTTCTTTAGAACAACTGCCCTCATGCGAAATTTTTGATACTGTTTTTTCTATGGGAGTAATTTATCATAAAAGATCACCCTTAGATCATTTGATACACCTAAAAAATCAATTAGTTTCTGGAGGTGAATTAATACTTGAAACTCTTATTTGGAGGGAAGAAACATCAAAAATATTTATGCCTAGGAAACGTTATGCTAATATGCGTAATGTTTGGTTTATTCCTTCCGCTGGCGCCATAAAAATATGGTTAGACAGATCGGGTTTTAAAGATATTCGTATAGTTGATTATACAAAAACTACTTTATTAGAACAACGTAGTACTGTTTGGGCAAATGTGGATTCTTTATCTAATTTCTTAGATATCAACAATCCAGATCAAACTATCGAAGGATACCCTGCACCATTACGAGCAATCATTATTGCTAGAAAATAAATACTTATGAATATTCAAGCTATTATTAATAAAAAAATTATAAAAGCTCTAATTAAAATAGGAATACCTAATTCTAACGAGATAACTGTGCATCACGCAACAAAAGTTATTTTTGGTGATTATCAAGTGAATGGTATTATTGCTTTAGCTAAAAAATTGCATGTGGCACCGCAACATCTCGCAAAAAAGATCCTCAACAATCTACATATTCATGAGATGGCTAAGAGCATCGATATTGCTAATTCAGCTTATATTAATATATCTTTAAATAGTACTTGGTTAGCTAATGAAATAGAAAAAGCCTTAATCTCTCCTAACTTAGGTATAAAAACGATTCATCCACAAAGAGTTGTAGTAGATTATTCCGGTCCGAATGTAGCAAAAGAAATGCATGTGGGTCATCTTCGATCCACTATTATTGGAGATGCTATGGTTAGAACCTTAGAATTTTTAGGTCATGATGTAATTCGTGCTAATCATATAGGAGATTGGGGAATGCAATTTGGCATGTTAATTGCTCTGATGGAAAAAGAAAAGAAGGATTTTAATCAAAAAATAGCACTTAGCGACCTAGAAGATTTATATCGTGAAGCAAAAACTTATTATGAAAAAGATACAGGATTTGCTCAAAAAGCAAGTAATTATGTGGTTAAATTACAACATGGAGATATTAAATGTCTTCATTGGTGGAAAGTTTTAGTAGATATTAGTCTTAAAAAAAATCAAACCATATATAATCTGCTGAATGTTACTCTAACTAATAATGATGTAATGGGAGAAAGTATCTATAATGAAATGTTACCAAGTATTGTTAGTGATTTAAAATCTAAGGGATTAGCTGTTGAAAGTGAAGGAGCTATAGTTGTTTTCCTGGATGAATTTAAAAATAAACAAGGTAATCCCATGGGCGTCATTATTCAAAAAAGAGATGGAGCGTATTTATATACAACTACTGATATAGCATGTATAAAATATCGTTATGAAAACTTTCAGCCAGATCGAATTATTTATTACATCGATTCACGTCAACACCAACATTTAACACAAGTTTGGACTATTGTACGTAAAGCTGGTTATATACCTCAATCGGTTTCTCTTGAACATCATATGTTTGGTATGATGTTAGGTAAAGATGAGAAACCATTCAAAACTAGTACAGGTGAGACAATCAAATTATTAGATTTATTAAAAGAAGCTGTATTTCGCGCGAGAAATGTGATTGCATCTAAAAATCCAAATTTATCTTTAGACGAATTAACCAAATTAGCAGAGGTAGTTGGTATTGGTGCAATAAAATATGCTGATTTATCTAAGAACCGTATGACAAATTACGTATTTGATTGGGATCAAATGTTATCATTTGATGGAAATACTGCCCCATATATACAATATGCTTATACACGTGCCATCTCAATTTTAAGAAAAGTATTAATTAACTTAAGTACTGAAAAAATAGAAATATCTAACGAATTAGAAAGATTGTTAGCTGTACGTTTACTACAGTTTGAAGAAATTATAACTAGAGTGGCTATGAAGGGAACACCACATATAATGTGTACTTATCTCTATAATTTAGCGGTATTATTTTCTAATTTTTATGAAACCAATCCCATTATAAATATATCGGATCCTATAAGAAAAAATAGTCGTTTAAAATTAGTACAATTGTTTATTAAAACCCTAGGATTAGGATTAAATACTTTAGGAATTCAAACTGTAGATAGAATGTAGGTGAGGTTTCCGAGAGGCTGAAGGAGCATGCTTGGAAAGCATGTATACGTACAACAACAACGTATCGAGGGTTCGAATCCCTCCCTCACCGTTATCATTAGTGGTTATCAAGATTCTTTTTAGTTGGTATATGAGGATTTTGAAAATATAAAAATCAATGTAACTACTAACCATATTCATGAATATGGTTAGTATTAGAACAATTATTTTATATATTTTACCTCACTTAAAAAGTACTAAGACCAATAAGTTTATAAAATAAAAATTGAATCTCATTGTCTCTATGATAAAATCATATTCCAGTATAATTAAAGAAGGAGAATGAATATGATGACATTATGCGTAAAGCTAAATAAAATTCTACAGGATAGAATTAATATAGCTGCGCAGCATGTTAATCGTACTCCAGACGATTTGATAAAACAGGCAATATTAAACTACTTAGAAAAGTTAGAAATTGAGGCTAATTTACCTAAAAAATTCTCTAATCTAACCTTAGACTCATCCTCTCTTCAAGTGGAATTGTTAAAAACTTTAGAAGAAACCGCTTGTAGACCTTTTGAGGAATTATCAAAAAACATTAGACAACAATCCGATAAAAGAGCTTTAATTACTTCAGCGTGGAGAATATCAGAAACTCAACTGGTACCTAAATTACTAGAACAAGTACGTCAATCTACAACTCTCTTAGAAGATAAAATCCAACAACTAGCTCTCATCTTAGTTAGTAATCTACGTATTTCAAAAAACCAGTCTAGTCGCATAGATACCGTACAAAAAATATTGAATGAATTTTCTTTATCTTCTCCCGAAGGAATTGCTTTGATGTGTTTAGCGGAAGCTCTATTACGAATTCCTGATAAACCAACACGTGATGCCCTGATCAGGGATAAAATTGGAAAAGGAAATTGGCAAGCTCATTTAGGTGTGAGTGATTCAGTATTCGTAAACGCTACAACTTGGGGATTATTAATTAGTGGCCGCATTGTTAATTATGATGCTAGTAAATTATCAAATTTATTAAATAAAATCATCCGAAATAGTGGAGAACCGATTATTCGAAAAAGTATAGATATAGCAATCAGAATAATGGGAAAAAATTTTATAATTGGTGAAACTATTTCAGAAGCATTATCTCGTTCACGACACTTAGAAAGTCAAGGATTTTGTTATTCCTATGATATGCTTGGAGAGGCTGCTCTAACATATAAAAATGCGAAAGATTATTTTCATGCTTATCAAGACGCCATTCATGCGATAGGAAAAGCTTCAGATGGTAGAGGAATTTATGAAGGACCGGGAATTTCTATCAAACTGTCAGCTTTACATCCTCGTTATAATCGTAGCCAATATGATCGTGTTATAAATGAACTATATCCAAGATTAAAACAATTAACATTATTAGCACGACAATACGATATAGGAATTAATATTGATGCAGAAGAAAGTGATCGATTAGAACTATCGCTAGATCTGTTAGAGAAACTTTGTTTTGAGTCAGAGTTATCTGGATGGAATGGAATTGGTTTTGTTATTCAATCTTATCAAAAACGGTGTCCTGTCGTAATAGATTACATAATAGATTTAGCTCAACGTAGTAATCATCGTCTAATGATTAGATTAGTAAAAGGTGCTTATTGGGATACGGAAATCAAACGAGCTCAAATAGAGGGATTGGAAAATTATCCAGTATATACTCGCAAAGTATATACTGATATTTCTTATCTTGCATGTGCACGCAAATTACTAGTTGTACCACAGTTAATTTATCCTCAATTTGCTACTCATAATGCTCATACTTTAGCTGCTATCTACTATTTAGCTGGTGAGAATTATTATTCAGGACAATATGAATTTCAGTGCTTACATGGCATGGGAGAAAATTTATACCAACAAATAGTTGGTTCGATATCTAAAGAAAAAATAAACAGACCATGTCGTATTTATGCTCCTATTGGTAGTTATGAAAAATTACTTTCATATTTAGTTAGACGTTTATTAGAAAATGGAGCTAATACTTCTTTTGTGAACCGTTTAGCAAATAAGTTAGTTTCAATGGAAGAACTAATTTCTAATCCAGTAGAAATAGTAGATAAAATCTCATCGAAAGAAGGAACCATAGGATTACCAAATCCTAAAATTCCATTGCCTATAAATTTATATGGAGCAGAACGAATTAATTCTATTGGAATAGATCTAAATAATGAACAAGATCTATCTTTATTATCAAATGCATTATTAATGAATACCACAAAAAAATGGTATGCAACGTCTTTAATTAAAAAAGGAAAAGCAGATGAAGAATGTAATCGTAAAATTATAAATCCTGCAGAAAAAAAGGATATTGTAGGTTATGCTCGTGATGCAACTGAAAAAGAAGTAAATTTTGCAATTACCATTGCAGAGCAAGCCGGGAAGATATGGGCAGATTTTAAAATGCAACAAAAAGCATCCATACTAAATGATGCGGCTACATTAATGCAAAATCGTATAAATATCTTGATAAGTCTCTTAGTTCGTGAAGCAGGCAAAACACTAAGTAATGCCATTTCTGAAGTACGCGAAGCCATTGATTTTCTACGTTATTATTCAAGTAATATAAAAGATTTCGATGATCAACAGTTTATACCATTAGGTCCAGTGGTTTGTATCAGTCCTTGGAATTTTCCACTAGCAATCTTTGTGGGACAAATTGCAGCTGCATTAGCAGCTGGTAATAGTGTTATAGCAAAACCGGCGGAACAAACCCCATTAATAGCTACCCAAGCAGTCAAAATTCTATACGATGCAGGAGTACCTAATGATGTTTTACAACTCATTATTGGTAAGGGTAAGACAATAGGATCTGCATTAATTAAAAATGATCTAGTACAAGGTGTCATTTTTACTGGATCTACAACTGTAGCTAAATCTATTCAAAAAATTTTGGCTGAACGTATTGAAAGAAAGAGTATTCCTTTTATTGCGGAAACTGGAGGTATAAATGCTATGATTGTTGATTCTTCTGCATTAACCGAGCAAGTAGTTTTAGATATTATTACTTCTGCTTTTGATAGTGCAGGTCAACGTTGTTCGGCATTACGTCTGTTATGTCTCCAAGAAGATATAGCGGAACAAACATTGAATATGTTACAAGAAGCCCTTACAGAATATAGAATTGGTAATCCAGATCGACTTAGCACTGATATTGGACCAGTAATCAATTTGCAATCTAAAAACAATCTTGAATTACATATTCAAACTATGCAATCGAAGGGATTTAAAATTTATCAACCACAATGTTTTATTGATCGTAATAGCCATCTTGAAGATGGCATGTTTATACCACCAACCTTGATTGAAATCAATCATATTAGTGAATTGCAAACTGAAGTTTTTGGGCCTATATTACATATAGTTCGTTTCTCGAGAAAAAATCTATCTAAAATAATAAATGATATTAATGCTTCCCGATATGGTTTAACTATGGGTATTCATACTCGCATTGATGAAACTGTTGCTCAAATCATCAAAATAGCTAAAGTAGGTAATTTATACGTTAATAGAAATATGATTGGTGCTGTAGTTGGAGTACAACCATTTGGTGGAGAAGGATTATCGGGTACTGGTCCAAAGGCAGGAGGTCCCCTGTATCTGTATAAATTGCTATCTAACTATCCCGAAGAAGCTATACATGCAACACTATCAAAATATGAACAATTTCATTCCGAAAACTATATAGATCGTCAGCAATTATTACAACCCCTTCATTTTTTAATCTCATGGGCAAAAAATAATCAAAATTATGATTTAGTAAATCTTTGTAGATACTTTATCAAATTATCTGTAAGTAGTACGACTTATTTACTGCCGGGACCAACAGGAGAACAGAATACTTATTCGTTATTACCTCGACAAGGTATATTATGTATCGCCGATAATCAATCGGATTTATTAATTCAATTAGCAGCAATAGCAAGTGTTGGTAGTAAAGCATTCTGGTTAGAACAGAAATTGTATCGTAATACACATACTATTCTTCCGAAAGAAATTACGAGTCTTATTCATTTTGTAAATCCTAAAGATATTTTCGATAAAAATCTGTTATTTGATACCATCTTATATCATGGTGATACATCTAAAATGCGTGAAATTTGCAGCCAAATAGCTAATCAAAATAAAACCATAATACCTGTATATGGATTTTCTAAAGGAGAGACAAAATTATTGTTAGAGAGGTTCATATTAGAAAGAACTTTAAGTATTAATACTACAGCTGTAGGAGGAAATACTAGTTTAATTACTCTGAAAGAAAATTGTTAAAAATATTATGGGATTTTTAACTGGAAAATATATATTGATAATGGGAGTTGCTAATAGCTATTCAATTGCTTACGGTATAGCAAAAGCTATGTATCATCATGGTGCTGAATTAGCATTTACTTATGAAAATAACCGATTGAAGAATCAAGTTCAATTACTGGCAGAAAAATTACATTCAAAAATAATTTTGCCTTGTGATGTTAGTAACGATCATAACATACAAAAACTATTTGATAATCTTAAAAAACATTGGACAAAATTTGATGGATTAGTTCACTCTATCGGATATGCACCTAAAAATCAACTTAGTGATGATTATATTGATAATATAAGTCGTCAAGGATTTAACATCTCACATGATATTACTTCTTATAGTTTTGTAGCTTTAGCAAAAGCATGTCGTCATATGCTTAATAATAATGCTACATTTCTAACATTATCTTTCGTAGGATCGCAAAGAACGCTTCCTAATTATAATGTTATGGGAATTGCTAAAGCTTCATTAGAAGCTAATGTACGTTATATGGCGAATTCTATGGGTCCTAAAGGAATACGTGTTAATGCTATTTCTAGTGGTCCAATTAAAACTCTTGCAGCTTATGGTATTAAAAATTTTAAAAAAATATTGTCATATATCAAATATCATTCTCCTCTAAGACGTACTGTTACTTTAGAAGAAATCGGAAATGTGGCCTCTTTTCTTTGTTCAGATTTAGCTTCAGGAATAACGGGACAAGTAATTTATGTGGATGGGGGTTTTAATATTGTGTTACCTCTACAATAGTAAAAAAAATTAATTTAAAAGGTTTATACTGTACAATCTAATCTTTAGTTTAGTGAGACAAGAACTACTTATTGAAGATACGATTAGAGCCGTTCATAAATTGATGGTTGTTTCATAGTAATTTTCATTCTAATACTAAGAGATTTTTGACAGAAATCAGGACTTTCAACCTTCAGCAAATTATTAAGGTTTGCTATGAATCATATTTTGTGGTTGTATTAACCTATCAAATTCTTTCGCATTCAAATATCCTAATTTAATAGCAGACTCTTTTAAAGTTAACTCTTCTTTATAAGCCTTTTTAGCTATCTTTGCACATTTATCATAACCAATATAGGGAGTTAATGCAGTTACTAACATCAAAGATTCATTCAACAGTTGTTTTATTCTTTTATAATTAGGTTTAAGACCTATTACACAATTTTTATTAAAACTTGCTATACCATCTGCTAATAACCTTACAGATTGTAAAAAATTATAAATAATCATAGGTCTATATACATTTAGTTCGAAATTACCCGAAGATCCTCCTATATTTATAGCTACATCATTACCCATGATTTGACAACATAACATAGTTATAGCTTCACACTGAGTAGGATTAATTTTTCCCGGCATGATAGAACTCCCGGGTTCATTTTCGGGAATCAAAATTTCACCAATTCCACATCTAGGTCCTGATGCTAACCAACGTATATCATTAGCAATCTTCATTAATGAAACAGCTAATCCTTTTAAAGTACCATGTACATATACAAGTGCATCACAAGTTGCTAAGGCTTCAAATTTATTTGGTGCAGTGATAAAAGGCTGATTAGTAATTTTAGCTATTTCTTGAGCTACAAGCTGTGCATAAGCAGGATGAGTATTTAAACCTGTCCCAACTGCTGTTCCTCCTAAAGCTAGTTGATAAAGATTGGATAAGCTCTGCTCAATATGTTGTAAATTATGAATGATCATTGTAGCCCATCCTGAAATTTCTTGACCTAATGTTAATGGCGTAGCATCTTGTAAATGAGTACGACCCACTTTAATTACATTTTTATAATCATCTGATTTGTTTTTTAAAGTATTAGATAACCAAATTATGTTTGGGAGTAACTGATTTCGTATAGTTAGAACGGCTGCAATATGCATTGCTGTAGGAAAAACATCATTAGAACTTTGGCTTTTATTAACATGATCATTAGCATGTACTAAACGTGTGATTCCACGGTTACCTCCTAGAATTTCACTGGCACGATTAGCTAATACTTCATTAATGTTCATGTTGGTTTGAGTTCCAGATCCTGTTTGCCAAATTACTAAAGGAAATTCATTTATATGTTTTTTTGCGATTATCTCATCAGCAGCAATAATAATTGCATTGGCTAAATCTAGCGAAAGTAATCCTAATTCACTATTAATTTTTGCAGTAACTTTCTTAATTAATGCTAAAGCTGTGATTAATTCCAATGGAATTTTTTCAGTAGAAATTTTAAAATAGTTTAATGAACGTTGTGTTTGAGCCCCCCACAATTTATCATTAGGAACCTTAATAATACCAAGTGAATCTTTTTCACAACGTTCTACAAAGTTATTTGTCATATTTCATTTCCTTATTTCCTAAAAACATTTGGTCTAAAGTTGTAATTAGTTTTTTATTAGGACGGAATTTCCAAATACCTCTAGATTGGTCTCTAGTAATACCACGTAAAAACAGACTATATACTCCTCCAAAATGAATATCATAATCATAAGCTGATGAATAGTACTGTAGATAGCGATGAAATGCTAAAGTATATAAAATATATTGCCAATCATAGTTGTAATATCGGATAAATTTTTCTAAAGATTGATAATCATATGCTAAGGTATTTTTACCTAACCAAATAGTTTTATAATCTATAAGATAATATTTATTTTTAAATTTGAAGATTAAATCAATGCAACCTTTTAATAAATTACCCAAATTATTTAATTTAATAGAAGGTTCACTAGTATAGGTAGAATAATGTCTAACAATTTCATGCAGATGATGAATTTTCAAAGAAGAATTTGCTTTTAAATTAAACCTCCAATGAGTTGTTTTATGATGGTTTACTATCTTACTTAAACTTATATGCTCGATATTATCTATGCAAACATGTAAAATATTATCAATCCACTCATTTAATACAGGCATCCAAGCTATATTTAATCCATATTTTTTCATAGTGGTTTCTAAAACATCATTTTGTTTGGATTGAGCAAAATTAATAATTTTTAATAACTCATGTAAAAAAATACATGATGTAATTCCTCGAGGAAAAGTATGTGGAGACATAGGTAGAGTAATAGAATGATGAATATCATTATCAATCACTGCCTCTCGATCAATCTCGGAAAATAATTCTTCTATACTTCTACTTCTTATTATGGTACTACGATTAACACTTTTATTAGTATAAAGATTATTATTTCGAGATGGATTTGAATTCAATCCAATGGGGTTGATAACCGAAAACATTGGTGCAATTATTTTTGGAGAAGTAGATTCAATAATAGTCACATTTTTTGGTGTATATACTATTTCAATATCTTCATTTTGGATTTCTTTTAAACTTTTCACTAATTCTTTTATATTATGTGATTTACCTTTTTGTATTAAATAACCAATCGCACTAAGATGTAGATCATGTTTTTCTGCTTTTTTTTTATTTCCTTTAATTAAAGGTGCAATCCCTATACTGCAATGCCAAATAGATCTAGTTAAAGCTACATAAAGTATGCGTAGATCTTCAGCCAGACGTTCTTCGTCTGCGAGTTGTTTAGTGAGATGGTTAGAATGTAAATCAAGTATTTTACGCAACGTTATCCGATCATGATATAAAACATCAGTTGCTTGCCTAAAGAGTGAAATAAAAGGCAACCAAACTAATGGATATTGTAATCCTTTAGATTTATGAATAGAAACAATATGTATAATGTTCTTATTACATTCTAAATTTAGTCGTTGATTTACTGTCTGATGATTAGGTTGAATAATCTGTAACTCTAACCAGCGTATTAATGCATATTCATTATCGAGTTGAAAAGAAGCTTTTTGTAATAGTTCAATAAGATGAAAAATATCTATTAAACGTCTTTCTTCATTATTTTTTAATAATGTTTCAGAAATTTTATTTGAGATTATTAATTCATGTAACATTGGCATCACACCATATTGAAACCAAATCTTTCGATAATGAATAAATTGTTGATAAAAATCCTTATAATCCTCTTGATTTAGAAGATTATCTATAGTTTTCGCATCGAATCCAAATAAACTAGTAGCTAAAGCAGTACGTAACATTTGTGATTTATTAGTCATTAAGATGGCTTTTAGTAAATATAATATTTCGCGTGCTTCTACTGTAGAATAAATATTCTCACGACTAGAATGATAAATAGATGCAATATGAAAGTTATTAAGTGCATTTTGTATAATTGTTGCTTCCTGTTGATTTCGTACTAATACAAAAATATCGGCAGGTGTAATTTTACGGATGCTATTACCATTTATTAAATGTGCATGATTATTTTGTCCTGCTATAATCCAATTGTTTATCTGTGTAGCACAATAACAACCCATAAATTGTTGATACTCGCTAAAACTTACACTGTCTCCTGGTTGTAAACAAAAACGTAATGCTGTTTGGGGTTGATTATCAATGGTAAAAAATAATTTTGAATTTTTAGAAGCAGCTTTTACTGGAACAAACGGAATTTCAGAAAAGATAAATGGATATTTATTGCTAGAAAACAGTTGATTAATACTAGAAACCATGTTAGATGAAGAACGCCAATTAGTATTTAACGTATAATAATTATTAATAGTCGATTTAGCATTCATATAACTAAAAATATCGGCCCCTCTAAAAGAATAAATAGCTTGTTTAGGATCTCCAATAAGAATCAGAGCATTCTCACAATAACCCCTATATATTTTTTGATAAATCCGATATTGGAGTGAATCAGTATCTTGAAATTCATCAATTAATGCTATTGGATAACGAGATCTAATACGTTGAGCTAGATTATCTCCTATAGATGGTTGCTGTAATGCTTCATCTAATAGATGAATTAAATCATCAAATCCTAATAAAGTACGATTTTTATTTCTTACAGCTGCATGAATTTCTAATAAAGCTTTAGTAACTACCCATTCGCGTAATGATGGAGGATTGGATAAAAATCCTTCGATAGATTCAAAAATAGGAAGATTAAGTATTAATTCACGGTTATAAATTATTTGATTAAATATTTCTTGGCGAATTTTTTTAATCTCTCTTGGAAAAAAATATGTTTGTGTTTCTTCTTTTGACCATAGTGAAATTTTATTAATCCATTGTAATAGGATTTTAGCACGGTAACCATTACAAGAAGAGCAAATTAAATCTTTGAGCTGTGAAGCTACTAAAGACCATTGTTTTTTCAATGATCGAATATGATTGATCATTTTTTCATGGTGTTGTTCTATATTAGAACATAAGGGATATTTTAATTGAGGTAATTCACCTTTTAACCAAGGTAATAATGTTTTTAAAAGAGAAGTAGGTGATGACCATTCTTGTAATACTAATTTAGCTATATTAATAGGAATTTCAGACAAATGACGCTTCCAAAAATCATGAATTATTTTATGATATAAAAAGTAATCATTTTCTATAATCTGATGTTTAAACATCCTTCCACATTCAATCATATTAATATATAACATTCTTTGACAAAAACTATGAATAGTAAAAATTGCAGCTGTATCTAAGTGTAGTTCAGCCATTAATAAAACATTAGCAGCTTGCTTGAAATTATTTATTTGACTTAATAACAGCATTAATTGTGGATTATTAGTTTTTCCTCGGATACATGCCATACGTAATTCATGAATATGACTATGAATTCTATTTTTTAATTCTAAAGTAGCAGCTTCAGTAAAGGTTACTACAAGGATTTCTTCTACTTTCAGTGGGGTGTTTTTTCCATAACGTAAACCTAATAATAGACGAAGGTAAAGTATACTAATAGCATGTGTTTTTCCGGTTCCTGCAGAAGCTTCAATGAGGATTTCACCATATAAAGGTATTGTGGTTGGATTTAAATCTTGAGCATGTTGATGAATCAATAGTGTTCTTCTCCCAATTTTTATTATATAATATCTATATTTTTTATTTAATCATTTTTCATGGAGATATAATTAAATTATGAGTTACGTCTTACCAAGATTACCATATTCTTATGATGCATTAGAACCATATATTGATCAAGAAACCATGAAAATTCATCATACTAAACATCATCAAAATTATATTAATAATGCTAATATTATTTTAAAAGCATTACCTAAGGAATACTCAAAACTCTCAGTTGACGAATTAATTATGCAATTAGAAGATATATTAATCGATAAAAGAATGAGTTTACGCAATAATGCTGGAGGTCATGCAAATCACAGCATGTTTTGGAAAGGACTAAAAACAGGAACTGTTTGTCAAGGACAATTACAAGGTGCTATAGAAAGAGAATTTAATAGCCTTGAAAAATTTAAACAACTGTTTGAAACAGTCGCTGTAAATCATTTTGGCTCCGGTTGGATTTGGTTAATAAAAACCGGAAAAAAATTAAATATAGTCTCTACAGCTAATCAAGATAATCCATTAATGGGTGAAAAAATGATTGGTATATTTGGTTATCCAATTATTGGATTGGATTTATGGGAACATGCTTATTATTTGAAATATCAAAACAGACGTTTAGATTATATTAAAGCATTTTGGAATGTAATTAATTGGGATGAAGCGAATCTTCGTTATTCTTATAAAAAAGATGCTATTTAATAATATGAATTTTGATTAGATCAAATCTATTTATGTAAGATCCAAATAAGATTAGGCATATGAATTTATGAAATCAATAGAAGAATTTTTCCTCGAAGAAGGACAAAATTTGATTCTCTCAATAGAAATAGAAGAATTAATCGATCTGCTATCGGGCATTAAAAAGAGTGCGAAAAATATCTATCATTATCTTAGTCAAGGAAAATTATTTGGTTTGAGTGAAGTAACCCAAAATGAAAATATTCATGGTGAAATTCAACTCAAGTTTGATATATTGGCTAATGATATAATTAAAGCTGCTATGAAGCAGTTATCTAGTGGTTGTATAGCTGCAATTGTTACAGAAGAAGATAAAGAATTTTTAGTCTTACATGAAGGTAAAAAAAGTAAATACATAATGTTCATAGATCCCATAGATGGATCTTCAAATATCAAAAATAATATTTCTATAGGTACTATTTTTTCTATCTATCAGCGTATTAGTCCTATAGGCAGTAAAATTACCCAGCATGATTTTTTACAACCAGGGAATCAGCAAATAGCGGCAGGGTATATCATATATGGTTTTGCAACTCTATTAGTTCTGACTATTGGTTGTGGAGTATATATCTTTGTTTATAATCCATTGAATGATATTTGGTATATTAATAGAAAAAATATAAAGTTTCCTAAAAAGGGTTATATATACTCTATTAATGATGGAAATTATTCTGATTTTCCTTTAGGGATCCAGAAATATATTCAATTTTGTCATAATCAAGGGTCTTATACTTTACGTTATACCGGTTCACTAGTAGCGGATTTTCATCGTAATTTATTACAAGGTGGCATTTATATTTATCCTAAAAATAACCAACATCCACAAGGAAAACTACGATTGTTATATGAATGTAATCCTATGGCTTTTATTGCCGAACAGGCTGGCGGAAAAGCAAGCGATGGAGCGTCTAGTATATTAGATATTAATCCCATTACATTACATCAATGTTGCCCATTATTTATAGGAAATAGAGAAATGGTTAATGAGATTGAATACTTTTTGAAAAAATCCTAAAAATATATAGTTCGTTATTTTCGATAGTTCATTTCTATAAAAATTTGATTTCAAGATAATATGTTAAAGACATTTTACTGGTTTAGGTATACCAGCAATTTTTGCCGCCTGTTTTGCGGGACCTTTAGGAAATAATTTAAAAAGATAACGACTATTTCCTTTCTCTACGCCATATTCTTTGGTGATTGATTTGACTAACATACGCATTGTTGGTACCATATTAAATTTAAAATAAAAATTACGTACTATAAAAATAATTTTCCAATGTTCTTCATTTAGATTTAATTTTTCTTCATTAGCTAATTTTTTAGCAATCATTTGGTTCCAATCCGAAGTATTGGTTAAATATCCTTCAGAATCTCTCTCAATAATTAACATGTATTATTCCTCAAAATATCTAATGTATTTTATTTACAAATTTATTCAATATGTTATGTTATTTTTTAGGAGGAGTGGCCGAGTGGTTGAAGGCACCGGTCTTGAAAACCGGCAATGGGAAACTGTTCGAGAGTTCGAATCTCTCCTCCTCCGCCATCTATCTTTTTGTAGAAGATTATTACTCATATCAATCTATTTATTTCTTTATTTATTTTTTTGAGATTTCATTATTTTACTACTATGCTTATACAAAACCTTTTTAAAAATTTATATAAAGGAATTGTTTATGTTACAAGATACTACTTTTTCAAACTTGCGAAAAGATCTAAAAACTTTAGTTAGTTCTATTGAGAATATGTTGAATAATTGTACTGATAAAAATCCTTCAGATCTTGATAAGTTACGTCAACAAGCTAGGCATATCTTAGATGAAGCAAGAAAATCTCTTGGAGATTCTAAAGAACATATTATGCAGCAAACTCGTGAAGTAGCAAATTTAGCCAACAATTATTTGCATGAAAAACCATGGGCAGGAGTAGGAATTGGTGCTACTCTAGGTTTAATTTTAGGTTGTTTATTAATGCGTCGTTAATTTTATGAAAGAATCTAGACCAATTTCTTGTCATCCAGATGGAATCATCAGTATTACTGGAAGGATTATTAGGACTATCATAGATATAATAAAAACCCGTATATCTTTGATCATTACAGAATTAGATGAAGTTAAAACTGGTTTTTTACAAATATTTCGACTGATAGGATTAACACTACTTTTAGTTACTTTTTTTTTAAACAGTTTATTATTAGTAGCTATCTTGTTAGTTAATCCAAAGGATCGTTTAGTTGTAATGATTACTATTACCGGTATTTTATTTATCTTAGCATTTAGTTCAGGTGTATGGACTTTATATAAAATAAAACAACTGAATATCTTTTCCTCCACTTGTAAAGTGCTAAAACATGATATTAATTTTTTTGTTAATAAAAATCAGGAATAATCTTGCATGAATCAATATGAGCATAAATTATTAGATCTAATTCAAGAACAAAGGATTAATTTAACGAGTGAATATAAGGAATGGAAGAGAATATTGTCTCATTACCAACGTAATTTACTTATTCTAAGGAATACACTAATTATTATTAGTGGTTTATTAAGTATAATCACTATTTTTTTAGCACCTCATCCTCGAAGATTAATACGTTGGTCAAAACGTGGTATGGCTATATGGAAAATCTATAAATTTTTTATTACATAAATAATAACTAATAGGATGCTGCTTATTTAAGCAGCATCCATCTATTAAATTTTTTTATCACTCACTATCAAAATTATTGTTTCATTCATTAACCATCTTAAACCATCTAAACACCATGACGATTACAAATATGATAGAATACTTTTTTTAGGATAGCTAACCGATAAGCCGGGTTCAGTCATGGACAATCATTCATCTAGGTTAGTAATTACTTACTAGCTCAAGCGGCCTACCCAGACTTACTACTTAGTATGGGCCATACTTATGAAGTCTTATTTGGCCTTGCTCCGAGTGGAGTTTACCTAGCCACTAACTGTTACCAGTAGTGCGGTGTGCTCTTACCACACCATTTCACCCTTACCTTTTGTTTATTTATAATGGCGGTTTGTTTCTGTGGCACTAGTCATAGATTTTCATCTTCCAGGTGTTACCTGGCACCCTGCCCGTAGGAGCCCGGACTTTCCTCCTCTAAATGTTAATAATAACACTCAACGGCGATTGTCTAGTTAGCTAACCTTAATTAAATATATCAGTTACTAATTTTCATTTATAAATTATCAACATGTGTTTTTAAAAAGTTAGCTACCCCTTCTATAGTAGCAGTCATGCTAGGTTTACCTGATTGCCATTGTGCCGGACATACTTCACCATCATGTGCTTCATGAAATTGAAGAGCATCTACCATGCGTAGCATTTCATCAATATTACGACCTAGTGGTAAGTCATTTACAACTTCATGACGAATAATGCCGTTTTTATCAATTAAAAAAGAAGCTCTCAAAGCAACACCCAATTCTGGATGTTCAACTCCATAAGCTTGTTGAATTTCATGTTTAATATCTGCGACCATTGGATATTGAATCTTTCCAATTCCTCCATTATAAACTGGAGTTTGGCGCCATGCTTGATGAACAAATACTGAATCAATAGAAACACCTATTATTTTTACTTCACGTTTGTTAAATTCCTCATAGCGTTTGTTAAAAGCAATGATTTCTGAAGGACAAACAAAAGTAAAATCCATAGGCCAAAAGAAAATGACTGCCACTTTTCCATTGATATATTTTTTAAAATTAAAACAATTAATGATTTCTCCATTTCCTAAAATAGCATTACTAGTAAAGTCTGGTGCTAATCTAGATACCAGCATCTTTTATTCTCCTATAAAAATACTACTTACTCTACTCATTAGATTATCATATAATAAGACTCATAGTTAGGTTACTCTTATATTAATTTATTATGAAAATAATTCAAGTTGAGTTTTTAAATGAAATTTAAAATTTATAAAACAGATGGATCAGCACGTCGTGGTAGTTTAATTTTTGATCGTGGTATTGTAGAAACACCAGCTTTTATACCAGTTGGTACTTATGGTACTGTTAAAAGTCTTACTTCAGCAGAACTGATACACTTGGATGTTCAAATAATTTTAAGTAATACTTTTCATCTTTGGCTTCGTCCGGGAATAAATATTATCAATCTGCATGGAGATTTACATGATTTTATGAAATGGAAGGGTCCAATCATTACTGATTCAGGAGGATTTCAAGTTTTTAGTCTTAGCAAAATCTGTCGAATTATAGAAACAGGAGTAGATTTTCATAATCCTATAAATGGGACAAGAGTTTTTTTAACTCCTGAAAAATCCATAGAAATTCAATCCGATTTAGGATCAGACATAGTAACTATATTTGATGAATGTACACCCTATCCAGTTAATTGGAATAAGGCCAAGTATTCCATGGAATTGTCTCTTCGTTGGGCGGAACGGAGTAAAAATCATTTTGAAAAATTAGGTAATAAAAAATCTCTGTTTGGTATTATTCAAGGTAGTATTTATCAAGATTTAAGAGAAAAATCTCTAAAAAGATTAATTGAAATAGGCTTTGATGGTTATGCTATTGGCGGTTTAGCAGTTGGCGAACCGAAAGAACATATGATAAATATTCTTAATAAGATTTGCATAAAAATTCCGCATGATAAACCAAGATATCTTATGGGAGTAGGAAAACCTGAGGACATTATTAATGCAGTAGGTACTGGTATAGATATGTTTGATTGTGTTATTCCAACTCGGAATGCAAGAAATGGTTATTTATTTGTAACTAATGGAATAGTAAAAATTCGTAATTCTAAATATAAAAATGATCTTTCAAAACTTGATGATCAATGTGATTGTTATACTTGTAAACATTATAGTCGTGCATATCTACATCATTTAGACAATTGTAATGAAACCTTAGGAATACGTTTAAATACTATCCATAATTTACGTTATTATCAACGACTTATGAGAATTATACGCAATGCAATAGATGGTGGATATTTTAAACAATTATTAAATAATTTTTATTATAAAAATTAAGGTGATTTAATGTCTTTTTCTATACATCAGGCAATAGCTAGAAATAATACATCTATACAACTAAGTTCATATTCTATATTATCAGTCATATTATTTTTTACTTTAATGTTATATTTAATTATTTTACGACCCCAAATAAAACGTACTAAAGAGCATAAAAAAATGATGGCATCCCTTATTCAAGGGGACGAAATCCTGACTACAAGTGGTATAGTAGGACAAATTAGTAAGATAAACGACAATTATATTGTTATTGCACTTAATTCTACGACAGAAATTATAATCAACCGGGATTTTGTTTCAGCTATTTTACCTAAAGGGACGATGAAAGCTTTAAATATAATGATCTGAAATAAGATTGTTTATTCGTTAGATTTGTTATTCGTATTGAATCAAGAATGATTCTTCATGAAAGTTCAAACTGGTCATTTCAATTACATATGTGTTATAATACTTGATATTTTTTCATCTTTTCTTAACGTTAAGATTTCACAACCATTGTCAGTGACTAGAACTGTATGTTCATATTGTGCAGAAAGACTATGATCTTCAGTTTTAACTGTCCAACCATCTTTCATGTTATAAACTCTGTAACTTCCTGCGTTAACCATAGGTTCTACAGTAAAGATCATCCCCGATTGGAGAATAATCCCATTATCATATGCATCATAATGCAGTATTTGAGGTTCTTCATGAAAATTTTTACCAATTCCATGACCACAATAATCACGTACAACAGAAAAATTATAAGACTCAACATATTTTTGTATTTTACGACCTAAACTTCTTAATCGAATACCTGGTTTGATAATTTGTAAAGCCAAATAAAGGCTATTTTGTGTGACTTGACATAATTTTTCTGCATTAATGGTAGTATTACCAACCATGAACATTTTAGATGTATCACCATGATAATTATCTTTAACCACTGTGACATCTATATTAACAATATCTCCAGATTTAAGTATTTCTCGGTCATTGGGAATTCCGTGACAAACCACATCATTCACTGAAATACAAATTGATTTAGGAAATCCCCGATATCCTAAACAGGCGGAGATAGCATGTTGTTTATTGGTAATATAATCATGACAGATATAATCTAATTGGCTTGTCGTTATTCCAGCTTTTACATATGGTGTAATCATTTCTAATACTTCAGCAGCTAGATGGCTAGCTACACGAATTTTTTGTATTTCCTCAAGGGTTTTTATAATTCTGTTCATTATCTATGATTACAATTGATTAGATTCGGTTATAGTAACATTATTATTTTCATTTGAATAGTAAGAAGGGTTTATACACGATAAAAAATCTAAAAGATCTCTAGCTGAATATTATTGAGAGTTATTAGTCTCTATGTATAATTTGTGTTATAAACATCTATATTATTTATAATATAGAGGGAAAATAAGGAATATAAATATGATAACTCTTTCTATGCGCGACATGATAAAAGCTGGAGTGCATTTTGGACATAAGACTCAATACTGGAATCCAAAAATGAAATCTTATATTTTTGGGGTACGTAATAAAATTCATATTATTAATCTTGATATGACTATCTTACTGTTCAAAGAAGCTTTAATTGAGTTACAAAAAATTGCCTCTCAAAACGGAAGGATATTATTTGTTGGAACTAAGAGGGCAGCTAGTCAACCAATTAAAATCACTGCAGAAACTTGTAATCAATACTTCATTAATCATCGTTGGTTGGGTGGAATGTTAACTAATTGGAAAACTGTTAGACAATCCATAAAAAAATTAAAAGATCTAGAAATACAAGCTAAAGATGGTACTTTTGATAAATTAACGAAAAAAGAAGTACTAATACGTTCTAGAAAATTGAAAAATCTTGATCAGAGTTTAGGAGGAATTAAAAATATGGGAGGGTTACCAGATGCTTTGTTCATAATTGATGCAAATCATGAAAACATTGCTATTCAAGAAGCCAAAAAACTGGGAATTACTATATTTTCTATTGTTGATACTAATTCTGATCCAGATGGCATTAATTTTGTTATTCCAGGTAATGATGATGCTATACGTGCGATTAAACTCTATTTAAAGAGTGTTGCTAAAGTTATTCATCCCCCGCTAGATACGGATGATTTTAAGTTTGAAGTAACCGAATCCGTGGTAAGATAATAAATCTTATTCATTTGAAGTCAATGGAGTTAAATAAATATGATTAAGATTACTATAGAAATGGTGAAAAAATTAAGAAAAAGGACTGGAGCAGGGATCATTAGTTGTAAACATGCATTAATTGAAGCTAATGGAAATCTAGAATTAGCTATTGATTATATGCGTAAACAGGGGAATACAACCTGTGCAAAAAGATTAGATAATCCTACTTCTGAAGGTATTATAATGATCAAGGTTGATAGAAATTACGGTGCAATGGTTGAAATTAACTGTGAAACTGATTTTGTTAGTCAAAATGCCGAATTTAAAAACTTTGCCGATCGTATTATTAACACTGCTGTTTATGATCGTATTAAAGATATTAAAATCTTAAAAGCTAAATTTCAAGAAGAACAATTAGCATTAATGAATGCTGTAGGTGAAAATATTAACATTCGGAGGATTTCAGTAATAGAAGAAGAAAATGAAATTAGTTATTACTTACATGGAAATCGGATTGGAGTTCTGGTCAGTACTTGTCAAGGTACAAATAAGCAATTAGGTAAACATATTGCCATGCATATTGCAGCTAGCAAACCTGAATATATTAAACCTGAGTTAATTCCTATAAATATAGTTGAACATGAGCGTCAAATTCAGAAAGCTATTGCAATAAAATCTGGTAAATCCCCTCATATTTTGGAAAAAATTATTGAGGGACGTATAAAAAATTTTTTTAATGAATTCACCTTAATGTGTCAAAAATTTATTTTTGAACCTAATAAAACCGTAGAACAAGTATTAAAAGAAAATCATACTCACGTGATAACCTTTATCCGTTTTGAAGTAGGTGAATAAAATCCATTTTAAAAAATCTGCTGATAAAATCTCAGCACTATACTTAATAATAAGAATAATAATGAATGATTTAGTTAAAAAAAACTATCAGCGTATTTTATTAAAAATTAGTGGAAAATATCTACAAGGTATGAACAAGTTTGGCATTGATCCAAATATTCTGAAGCATATTGTTAAAGAGATTAAAGATATAGTAAATTTATCGGTACAAGTAGGTATTGTTATTGGTGGTGGAAATATTTTTAGAGGATCGGATTTAATTAAAGTAGGTCTTAATAAAGTTATTTCTGATCAGATAGGTATGTTAGCAACTGTTATGAATGGTCTTGCTATACAAGATGCATTTCATCGATCATATGTAAAATCTCGTATGATGTCAGCTATTCCACTAAATGGAATCTGTGAGATTTATAGTTGGGCAAAAGCTATTTATCTCCTAAAAAATCAATATGTAGTTATTTTTTGCGCGGGGATTGGAAATCCTTGTTTTACAACTGATTCTGCTGCTTGTATACGAGGTATAGAAATAAACGCAGATATAATACTCAAAGCAACTCAAGTTGATGGAATCTTTTCTAATGATCCTTTAATAGATCAACGTGCAACACTTTATAAAAAATTAACTTATCAAGAAGTTTTAGATAAAAAGTTAAAAGTAATGGATTTTACAGCTTTTACATTAGCCAGAGATCATCTGATTCCTATTCAAGTTTTTAATGTAACTAAATTAGGAGCATTACGTCGGATAATTTTTGGAGAGATTGAAGGTACATTAATTACATGTTAAATATTCTAAATTAAATGAGCCAAACACAGGATCTAATTAAAGTGATTAATACTATTAAAAATAATACAGTTATACGTATGGAAGAATGTGTAAATATTTTTTATAATCATATTAATAAAATTCACACTGGACGAGTAACTCCTAGTTTAATTAATTCCATTACAGTAGAATATTATGGAATTGTAACGCCATTACGTCAACTGGTTAATATTATTACTGAAGACTCACGAACCTTAACTATGACAGTGTTTGACAGTAAATTAATTCCCGCTATTGAAAAAGCGATTTTTTTATCTGATCTTGGAGTTACACCAAATAGTATAGGAACAAAAATTCGCTTAATCTTTCCTGTATTAAGCGAAGAACGTCGGATGCAATTGAGTAAACTAGTAAAAAAAGAAGCCGAATATGGAAAGATATGTATACGAAATGTACGACGTGATTTAAATATAGAATTAAAAGAACAGCTGAAAAAAAAAGCTATCAGTGAAGATGAAGAACATAGAAGAGGAGAAGAACTTCAAAAAGTTACTAATGATTATATAAAAAAAATTGATATTATTCAAAATAAAAAAATTAAAGATATTTTCGACTTTTAACAAATAAAAACAATGAAAAACTTAACAATACTTGGTTCTACAGGATCTATAGGTACAAACACCTTGAAAATAGTATCTGAACATCCAGATCTATTTAAAGTAAAAGCGCTAGTTGCAGGTTGCAATGTTGAGATAATGGCTAAACAATGTGCTTGTTTTAAACCAGACTGGGCTGCTCTATTTGATAAATATGCGGCACAGTTATTACAAAAGAAATTACAAGAGATGAAAGTTTCTACCAAAGTACTTACAGGAGAAAAAGCTGCATGTGAATTAGCTAGTTTGGATGAAGTAGATCAAGTAATGTCTGCATTAGTAGGTGCAGTGGGCTTACGACCGACAATGGCGGCTATAAAATCAGGTAAACAAGTATTATTGGCAAATAAAGAGTCTTTAGTAACATCTGGTCGTTTTTTTATGGAGGCCATATGCCATGAAAAAGTTCAGTTATTGCCCGTAGATAGTGAACATAATGCAATCTTTCAGAGTTTACCTATAAATATTCAACTACAATTAGGCAAAGCATCTTTAATAAAAAATGGAATTAAGAGCATTATCTTAACGGGTTCCGGAGGTCCTTTTCTAAATTTATCTCTTTCCGAATTTAATAAAATCACTCCAGAACAGGCTTGTGTACATCCTAACTGGACAATGGGTAAAAAAATCTCTGTGGATTCAGCAACCATGATGAATAAGGGATTAGAGTATATTGAAGCTCATTGGTTATTTAATGCGTCTGATAAACAATTAGAAGTTCTTATTCATCCTCAATCAGTAATTCATTCTATGGTACGATATATTGATGGTAGTGTATTGGCTCAGCTTGGATATCAGGATATGAAAATACCAATAGCACATACTATGGCATGGCCAAATCGCATAAAAAATGCAGTAATACAATTAGATTTAACACAAATGAATGGATTAACATTTTTTCAACCAGATTTAGAACGTTATCCATGTTTGAAATTAGCAATAGAAGCCTGCAAAAAAGGACAACTGGCTTCAATTATATTAAATGCAGCAAATGAAATTGCTGTTCACGCTTTTCTTACTAAAAAGGTACCTTTTACTGCTATTCCAGCTATAAATAGCTCTGCTTTACAAAAGATTCATTATCAAGAACCTAATAATATAGAAGAAGTCATTGAAGTGGATAAATTAGTACGTATTAAAATAACCGAATTATTACCATCGTTTTATTTATAACTTTTAAACTAAATTTTTTTAGATTATTGCGTTTTATTCCCTATATTCTAACATTAGATCGGAAGTTTTTCTTTTGTGTATATATTATAATAATTTTCTAAAAATACCTAATGAACTGAGTGTTCGTCATGTAGCTATTATTATGGATGGTAATGGGCGTTGGGCAACTCGTAAAGGAAAACTTCGGATTTTTGGACATAAAGCTGGAGTTCAATCTTTAAAAAAGGTGGTTAAGTTTGCTGTTTATCATCAATTAGAAGCACTTACTCTTTATGCTTTTAGTAGTGAAAATTGGAATCGACCAAAAACTGAAGTAATAGCATTATTAAATTTATTCGAATGGACACTTAATGCTAATTTAATAAAATTGAATAAATATAATATAAAATTACATATTATTGGTAAGATAAGTAGTTTCAATATGCAATTACAAAAAATTATTGGTTATGCACAATCAATTACTAGAAAAAATAGCGGATTAGTACTGACTATTGCTGTAAATTATGGGGGTCGATGGGACATTATACATGCAATTAAGAAAATCGTAATTTTAGTACAAAAAAAATTAATAGATCCTAATAGAATAGATGAAGATTATCTATCAAAATATTTATGTCTAAATAAGTTAGCTCCAGTTGATTTTCTCATAAGAACTGGAGGAGAATATCGACTAAGTAATTTTTTACTTTGGCAGATAGCGTACACTGAATTATATTTTACCAATGTACTTTGGCCCGATTTTAATGCAAATAGTTTTAAACAAGCAATAACAGTTTTTACTAAAAGAGAACGTAGATTTGGCAGTAATAGAGTATCTAATCCTAGAGATAAAAAGTTTTGAAAATACCTGGGTTAAATACTGAATGAAATTCTTGCTAAAATAAGATATTAGTTTTTATTGGCATATTAACAGTAATAATAAGCTTAGGTTATTTGAGGACCTTATGGTTATCTTCCAAACTCTAATAGCATTTATAGCATTAAGTGTTTTAATCACAGTACATGAGTACGGACATTTTATTGTTGCTAGACGTTGTGGAGTATTTATTGAATGTTTTTCAATTGGCTTTGGTAAACCTTTAATGTCATGGTATGACAGTTATGGAACGCATTATATAATATGTATATTTCCGTTGGGTGGATATGTGAAAATGCTAGAGAGTTCTAGTGACATTAAAAATCATCTCCACTCAATAAAAAGTTTTAATAATCAAAGTTTATTACATCGAGCAGCTATTATAAGTGCAGGCCCTCTGGCTAATTTTATTTTAGCCATTATTTGTTATTGGATAATTTTTATATATGGTATAACTAATATTAAACCCATTATCTCGGAAGTAAAAAAAGGATCAATAGCATTTCAATCGGAAATTACAAGTAATATGGAATTAAAATCTATTGCTGATGTCAACACTGATAATTGGGATGATGTGCGTATGGCATTACTTACACAAATAGGTAATAAAAATATACCTGTAAAACTCGCACTTTTTGATCAAGTATCTCATCAAAAAATTATAAAAAAATTTATTGATTTAGATCATTGGCATCTTGATCCTTATAAACAAGATCCTATAACTGCATTTGGTATTAATCCTTATCAATCCTCATCAACTGAATCTATTGTAGATAGAATCTATCCCAATTCAATTGCCAGCAAAATAGGGTTACATGCTGGCGATGAGATTTTAAAAGTAAATGGTCAGTCATTTAAAAATTGGTCAGATTTAATGATTTCATTATGTAATAATTTTAATCAGACTATTCGATTAATGATAAAGCGACAATCAAAAATATTCTCAATTAATTTCACTGATAATTTGAAACATCAACTATGGAAGAATGGAAAATGTTTTTTTGGTGCTATTCCCCATCATATTCCGCTAGATGAGAAATTCCAAAACCAGCAAAAGTATAATCCTATTACTGCTCTGTTAATGGCAGGTAAAAGAACTTGGCAATTATCTAAATTAACTTTGCGTATCTTGAAACAAGTGATAATGGGAAAATTATCACTTCATACTCTTAGTGGTCCAATTTCAATTGCACAAGGTGCAATAATATCTGCCAAACACGGTTTATTACAATGTCTCATGTTCTTAGCTTTAATTAGTATTAATATAGGTATGATGAATTTGTTCCCTTTACCTATTTTAGATGGGGGACAGATTTTATTTCTTTTACTTGAAAAAATTAAAGGACAGTCACTTTCGGACCAATTTAAAAAAATTAGTTGGAATATTAGTACAATTTTTTTGATATTAATTATGACTCTTACCATTTTCAATGATTGTTCGCACATTTTATTTAATATCACTAACTAAACAAAATGATATAAAAGATCTAGTGAAATGATAAGATATCAAAGGTTCTTAAAAATTTTTTTGATATTAATATTTTTTTCTACTCCTATTTTCGCAGAACAGAAATTTATAGTACAAAATATTTGTTTTCATGGATTACACCGAATTTCTACCATTACTACTTTAATGAATTTTCCTATCCGTCTTGGAGATTCGGTTTCTATAGAAGATATTAATAATAGTATTCGAGCGTTGTTTAGTACTAAAAATTTTGAGAATGTACAAATATTACGTAATGCTAATACTTTTATTGTTCAATTAAAAGAACGTCCTATTATTACTTTTATTAAAATTTTAGATAATAATATTATTAATAAAAAAACGCTTATTAGCTTTTTCTATGAATTAGGTATTCATCCTGGTCAGATCTTTGATCGAACTAAATTCTATTCAATAAAACAAAAAATACAAAATTATTATTACTCTCTTGGATACTATCATGCAAGTATAAAAATAATGGTTTTATCACTACAACACCATGATGTTGGGATAATAATATCTTTTAAAGAAGGAAAACCAGCAAAAATCGATAATCTAAAAATTTTAGGTCATAAAGCATTCAATTATAGAGAATTAAGTCAGAATTTTATTCTACATGATAGAAAATCCCTCTTAGCATTAAATAATAATATATTTGCTAACAACGGACACCAATACCAAAAAATCTTGTTATTTCAAGATTTAGAAAAATTGCGACAATTCTATTTGTCTCATGGTTATGCCAATTTTAAATTGTTTTCTACTCAAGTGAATTTCACCCCAAATAAAGAAAAAATTTTTATTACTATAAATCTTTATGAAGGCTTACGTTATAAACTGAAAAAAGTAATTTTTAATGGTAATTTTATAATTACCCCAAAAGAAAGGAAAAAATTATCTTTTATTAAAGATGAAGAATGGTATAACTTAAAAAAAGTACAACTGTTAGAGAAATGCATTCGAAATATTCTGCAAAATTCGGGATATATTTGGCCATCTATACATATCAATGAGATAATTAACAAAGATAATACAATTAATATTATTGTTAATATCAATAAAGGACAACGTTATTATGTTCATCGAATTTATTTTCGAGGTAATCATCTTACACAAGATGCTGTCTTACGACGTCAAATTAGTCAAATAGAAGGTAAATGGTTTAATGAAGATTTAATCGAAAAAGGTAAAAATAGACTATATAATACTGGTTTTTTTAATGCAGTAAGTATAAATGTTGAGCGTGTACCAAAAATATCTAATGGTGTAGATCTAATTTACCAATTAAAAGAACCAGAATATAAAGGAAATATAAAGGTTGGACTAGGATGGGATGGTGAAAAACATTTAACTTACAATATTAAGATATTACATTCTAATTGGCTAGGTACTGCTTATACAATGGCTTTCGGAATGAACAAAAGTAATGAGAGTAGTCATAGTGATATAACAATAATCAATCCACATTTTACTCTTAAAGATTTGAGTATAAGTAAAAGTATTTTTTTTAATAATTTATATAATTTTGATATTTCAAAATATAAACATAAAAATTATGGATGGAATGATGATATAGCAATGCCAATCAATCAACATAATTTTATCAATATAGGTATAGGTTATGCTAATAATGATCTTTCAAATATACAACCCAAAATTAATGTATGGCATTATTTGCGTTATAAAGGACTAAGTCCTGATTTACTTTCAAAAATCAAATATACTGAAAGTAATTTCCATTTTAAAACGGGATGGACTTATAATAGTCTTAATCAACAATTATTTCCTACTTATGGAATTCAGAATAAAATATTAAGTACAATATATATACCCTTCCCAATATCTGTATTAAATTTTATTAAAAGTTACTATCAAATCACTCTAGATTCTCGTGAATATATAAACCTACCAATTATTAATAATCATAATAGCTGGACTTTTTTAAGTCATGGACATATTGGATATACAAGTACTTTTCTCAAAAATAACCCTCCTTTTTTTGATCATTTTTCTGCAGGAGGTCTCAATTATTTACGTGGTTTTAGTATTAATACTATAGGTACGAGAGCTATTTATTATAATTCCAGCAACTATCTTTGTAAAAATAAAAACCAACCTATCTGTCTTTCTACAGACGGAATAGGAGGAAATCTTATGACTGTGGCCAGTATCGAAATGCTTGCTCCTATAATTAATCCAATTCTTTATCACAATTCTTTAGGATCTATGAGAGCCTCAATATTTGTTGATATGGGCACAGTTATACTCATTAATAGTCATTGGAAAAATCCATTTAAAAAACAAGATTATGTTATTATCAATAATGATATTAATTTAAATAATATCCGCATTTCTACTGGAATCAATCTACGATGGATGTCCCCATGGGGACCAGTAATAGCCGTATATTCTAAGCCGCTTAAAAAAGATCATTTAGATAAAGGGGAATCATTCCAATTTAGTTTTGGAACTAATTGGTAACAATATATTAAATGTAAATGTTTTATAAAATCAATCATTAAGGAGTTTTCAATTGAACAAATTGTTATATGTTACATCGCTTATAATTATATGTACCATCGGTTATTTCAGTTCAACTGCCGCTCATACCCTTACTAATAATGGTAAATATGCAGTTGTGAACATGGGAAAAATTTTTCAACAACTTCCAGAAGTACAAGTAATTTCTAAAAAACTAGAAGAAGAATTTAAATATAGGTCTAATACCATTCAAAATATGGAATTACATTTACAAAAACAAATGCAACATTTACAAGATGATCGTTTCACTATGAATAGTATTGAACAAACTAAATTAGAACAAGAAATTCTCTTACAACGTCAAACATTAGCTACTGAGATACAATCATTCGAAAATGATAAACAACATCGTGAAATTGAAGAACAAAATAAACTTCTAGTTATTATTAGAGATATAGTAAGTACAATCGCACGTAATGAAAATTATGATATGGTATTTGATGCAGATGCAATTATTTATGATCATAATTTAAAAGATATGACTGCAAAAGTCATACACAATCTTAGATCCAAATAAAATTTTTATAATAATTTTTAATATGTATATTGAAGAAATTATTAAAATTTTACCACATCGATTCCCTTTTTTACTAATTGATCGTATAATCCATTTGAAAAAAGGACATTCTTTGTGTGCAATAAAAAATGTTTCAATTAATGATCCATTTTTATCCATGCATTTTCCTCACCATCCAATCGTACCTGGAGTACTAATTATTGAATCTTTAGCACAAGCTTCATGGATTCTTGCTGTAAAAAGCTGGGGCACATTAAAAACAGAGGATTTTTATTATCTAGTAGGAATTGATAAAGCCAGATTTAAACGGATTGTTGTTCCGGGAGACCAAATGATCTTGAAAATAGAATGGATTAAAGAACGTCAAGGTTTAATTATTTTTCAATGTCTTGCAAAAGTCAAGAAGGAACTGGCTTGTACAGCATTAATAAAGTGCATTCTAAGAAAAAGAAGTCTTACAAATAAGCCATAGATAGTATTAATTATAACAATAAATTAAAAATTATTTTGATTTATAATAAATATGAAAAAACCTCGTTTTGTTCATCTACGTATTCACAGTGATTATTCTATTAAAGATGGGTTAGCTAAAATTGATATAATTGTCAAAAAGGCAGCTACATTAAATATGCCATCAATGGCAATTACTGATTATAGTAACCTCTTTGGTGTAATTAAATTTTATCAGCATGCTTGGCAAAATGGCATAAAACCAATCATAGGAGCTGATTTTCAACTTTATCATCCCATTATGCACAATGAATTGTGTCAAATTACTACAATTGCTATTAATAATATAGGATACAATAATATTATTCAACTTATTTCACACGCTTATCAACATGGTTATGGTTTACAAGGAGTAATTATTAAACAAGAATGGTTAGCTAAGTTTTCTGAGGGAATTATATTATTATCTGGTGGGCGGAATGGTGATATTGGAAAAAATTTATTAAAAGATAATAAATCCTTAATTTTAAGGTTTCTAGATTTTTATCAGACGTTTTTTCCTAATAGATATTATTTAGAGTTAATTCGTACTAATAGACCTAATGAAGAACATTATTTACATGCAGCGATAGATTTAGCTATAAAAGAAAATCTTCCGGTTGTTGCTACAAATGAAGTTTGTTTTATTGAATCTTCAGATTTTAAGGCGCATGAGATTCGTGTTGCCATTCATGATGGTTATACTCTGCTAGATCCTAAACGTCCTATAAATTATAGTCCCCAACAATATTTTCGTAATGAAGAAGAAATGTGTGATTTATTTGCAGATATTCCTGAAGCTCTAGAAAACACAGTGGAAATTTCAAAACGTTGTAATGTAATTCTTAATCTGGGAAGTAAATATTTTCTACCTCAGTTTAATACAGGACATATGAGTGCTGATCAATACCTTATTAATCATGCACGTCAGGGATTAGAAAAACGTCTATTATTTTTATTAGAAAATAAAAATATACGGATGCAAAAAAGATCTAAATATGATGATCGTTTAGCAATGGAATTAAAAGTAATTAATCAAATGGGTTTGTCGGGTTATTTTTTAATAGTTATGGAATTTATTCAGTGGTCAAAAAAACACCATATTTTGGTTGGGCCAGGTCGTGGCTCTGGTGCGGGATCTTTAGTGGCTTATGCGTTAAATATTACAGATATTGATCCCTTACAATTTGATTTGTTATTTGAACGATTTTTAAATCCAGAACGTATCTCTATGCCAGATTTTGATATTGATTTTTGTATGGAAAAACGTGATCTAGTCATAGATCATGTAGCTGATACTTATGGTAAAGAGGCGGTTTCACAAATTATTACTTTTGGTACCATGGCTGCTAAAGCAGCTCTTAGGGATGTAGGTCGAGTATTAAGTTATTCTTATACTTTTGTAAATAGTATAAGTAAATTAATTCCATCTAATATTGGAATGACTTTTAAATCCGCATTAAAAATTGAACCTCAATTAATGCAATTATATAAGTCCAATGAAGAAGTAAAGATCTTGATAGATATGGCTTCACAATTAGAAGGTGTAATACGTAATGCTAGCAAACATGCTGGGGGTGTTGTTATAGCACCTACAAAAATTACAGATTTCGTACCTATTTACTTTGATGGAAAAACTAATAATCCAATTACACAATTTGATAAAAATGATGTAGAAACTATAGGATTAGTAAAATTCGATTTTTTAGGACTGCGTACTTTAACCATTATTAGTAGAACATTAGAAATGATTAACTGGAAACGCAAAAAAAACAATCAAGATCCTTTGTCTCTCGTACAAATCACATTAAATGATAGTGAAAGTTTTGCTTTATTAAGACAAGCAGAAACTACAGCCATTTTTCAACTAGAATCCAAAGGGATGAGAGATCTTATTAAAAGATTGAAACCTGATTGTTTTGAAGATTTAATTGCCTTAATAGCACTGTTTCGTCCTGGACCTTTGCATTCTGGTATGGTAGAAAATTTTATCAAACGTAAAAATGGAATGGAGAAAATTTCATATCCAGACATCAAATGGCAACATTCATCTTTAAAAAATATTTTATCTCCAACATATGGAATAGTTCTTTATCAGGAACAAGTAATGCAAATTGCTCAAGTTTTATCAGATTATACCCTTGGTGAAGCTGATATTTTACGACGAGCAATGAGTAAAAAGAAATCCTCCGAAATGGCTCAACAGCGATTAAGATTCAAAACTGGAGCGGAAAAAAAAGGTATTAATGGTGAACTTGCAATGAGAATCTTTAATTTATTAGAAAAATTTGCTGGATATGGATTTAATAAATCACATTCTGTTGCTTACGCTTTATTATCTTATCAAACCCTATGGTTTAAAAAGCACTACTATGAAGAATTTATGGCGTCAGTTATGACCTCAGAGATGGATCATCCTGACAAGCTTAGAGCATTATCAAATGAAGTTTTACGAACTGGAACAAAAATTTTACCACCAAATATTAATACTGGAAACTATCATTTTTATGTTAATGAGAATAATGAAATTGTTTATGGTCTTGGAGCCATTAAAGGAATAGGGATAGCAGCTATACAAGAAATTCTTCAAGCTAGAAAACAAGGAGGAAGGTTTAAAAATATCTTTGATCTGTGTTTACGTATAGATACAAAAAAAATAAATCGTCGATTATTAACAATTTTAATTAAATCTGGGACTTTAGATTCATTAGGTCAAAGTAGACAAGATATGTTGAATACTTTTGATAAGACTTTTAAAACTGTACGTCAATATACTCAAATAAAAAACAGTGGTCAGAAAGATATGTTTGGCGGTATAAGAGCAACTAAAACAATAGAAATAGAAAAAGATCAACCAGTCGTACAATTTCCAGAACATATATTGTTATCAGGAGAACGTGAAACTTTAGGTCGATATTTTACCAATCATCCTTTAAATACCTATAAAAATGAAATTAAACACTATAGTCAAATAAATTTAATAGATCTGGATTCTTATAAAGTAGGAGCTTTTATTACAGTAGTGGGTTTATTGGTTAATAATAAAATTATTACCATAAAAAATGGTAATCGTATGGGAATTTGTACTTTAGATGATGGTTCTAATTGTATAGAGGTAATATTGTTTACTAATTTATTAAAAAAATATCAACATTTTTTGCAAAAAGAAAAAATTTTGATTATTAGTGGTAAAGTCAGTACTGATACTTTTAGGGAACGAAAGATTATAGCGAGCAAAATTATGGATCTTCAGGAAGCACGTAATAAATATCTGAGTAGAATTGCTATATTCCTGAATAGTAATCAAATTAATCAAGAATTTTTAAAAAATCTTCGTGAGTGTTTAGAACAACATAGTTCTGGAATTATACCCATACATCTCTATTATCAGAGCATAGTAGCTCAAGCTAAAGTTAGATTAAATTTTCAAGATATTTGGACTGTATCACCGAACAATGATTTAATCAATAATCTACGTACCTTATTAGGATATGAATCTGTGAAGCTAGAGTTTTAAAATCCTTTATAGTATATATAGCAAAGAAATGAAGAATAGAATTCTTAATGTATTTAAAAAACAGTTAGAGTTTAATGGATATTTTAATTTGTTAATTGCTTATAGTGGTGGTATAGATTCTACGGTATTATTACATCAATTAACACAGTTACGTAAATACTATTTGTACTTATTAAAATTCCGCGCGATTCATATTAACCATAATATTAATCCTAATGCAAATTTATGGAGGTTACATTGTCAAGAACAATGTTTAAAATGGAACATTGTTTTTTCAAGTGTTGAAATTAATTTAGATTCAAAAAATAAAAAAGATAAAGGAATTGAAGCTGCTAGTCGTATAGCACGTTATAATGCTCTTTTTAAAGCGCTCTTACCAGGAGAAATATTATTAACTGCACATCATATGGATGATCAATCTGAAAGCTTTCTGTTAGCATTGAAACGAGGAAGTGGACCTTCTGGTTTATCCTCTATGCCTTTAATAAAAAAAAACCTGGAAGGAAAAATACTATTTCGACCTTTTTTAAATCACGATCGTAAAACCATTGAAAAATGGGCTAATCAATATAATTTATGTTGGATTAATGATAATAGCAATAATGATACCTATTTTGATCGCAACTTTTTACGCGTGGAAGTATTATCTGTATTAAAAAATAAATGGCCTCATTTTTGCAAAGCTGTAACACGTAGTGCTAAATTGTGTGCATATCAAGAACAATTATTACATGATTTATTAACAGAACATCTGCAAAAAATCACAAGAGATGATGGAAGTCTAATAATAGATGATTTACATCATCATAGTGAAATCAAGGTTTATGCAATACTTAGACAATGGTTAATGAACCATAAGATTATGGCACCCTCATTTAAAATAATTCAATGTATTTGGCGTGAAATAATATGTAGTCGTAAAGATGCATTAGCATGTATAAGAATTGGACCAAATGAAATTCGACGTTATCATAATGCTATTTATTTACTTGCTACAACTCCTTCAATCAAAGAACACATACTGGATTGGAAATCTCCATGGCAACCATTGCAATTACCGAATAAATTAGGTGTAATTAAATTACACCATAGTCATGGAATATTAATGCGTTCACCAAATATATTAAGCGAAAAGGTTAGTATACGTTTTAAAGCTAAAGGAAAATTTTTACTATTAGGACGTTCAGCAGGACGTCGTTCTATAAAAAAAATTTGGCAGGAGTTTGCTATTCCTTACTGGTTACGAGAACGTATCCCATTGATTTTTTATAATGAAATATTAATCGCTGCAATGGATGTTTTTATCACTCAAGAAGGATATACAGCTAATAAAAAATTGGGTTGGTATTTAAAATGGGATAAGAAAACAGTATCTTAAAATTTAATCTTATTAGTAATAAAATCAATAATATTTTTAGTACTTATAACAATCATTTTGTCATTTGTTTGATCGCGTTGTTTATACTCTACTTGTTGGTACTTTAAATTGCGATCACTAACAACAATAATATGTGGAATCCCTATTAAATCTGTATCAGCTAGCATTACACCGATATGATCTGCTTGATCATATAGAAGAATTTCTATACCTTTTGCCGATAGCAAATAATATAATTTTTCGGCGAGATTTTTAACATCTATAGATTTAGAAAAATTTATAGGTAAAATAGCTACTTGAAATGGTGCTAAGATTGTTGGCCATATAATACCCTTGTCATCATGATGCTGTTCAATGACAGCTGCTATTAGGCGCGAAATACCTATTCCATAACATCCCATGAAAATTATTTGGTATTTTCCAGATTTATCTTTGACTGTAGTATGCATAGTACTAGAATATTGTGTACCTAATTGAAAAATATGTCCTACCTCAATTAAAAATTGAGACGCTTCTTTAGGAATATCATCCGTTCTTTTTAATTTTTGATAATTTTTGCTCAATACTTGAAATTCATGAGATATAGTTCCTCCAATACTACCGGTATCTGCTGGTACTACACGAAACATTAAATTTAATTTATTAAGTATTCTAGTATAGGTACTAAACATAATGGTATAGGTATCATCTAAAGATTTTTGACTAGAATGGAATGAATAAGCATCTTTCATAATAAATTCTCGTGCACGCATTATTCCAAAACGTGGTCTAGTTTCATCACGAAATTTCGTTTGGATTTGATACAAATTCAGTGGTAATTGTTTATATGAATTTAATTCAGTACGCATTAAAGCTGTAATAATTTCTTCATGTGTAGGACCTAATACAAAATTACGATTATTACGATCAACAAAACGTAATAACTCGGGACCATATTTTTTCCAACGACCGCTTTCTTGCCATAATTCTGCAGGTTGAACTAATGGCATATAAATTTCTAATGCACCTATCTTATTCATTTCTTCACGTACTATTTGTTCGATTTTTCTTAAGATGCGCATACCTGTGGGTAACCACGTATATAAACCAGATGCTATTTGACGAATTAATCCCGCACGTAGCATCAACTGATGACTAATATTTTCTGTATTCTTAGGTTTCTCTTTCAATGTAAAGAGAATATATTGAGTAGTACGCATACAATTAATTATCAATAAAACCTGAAATCAGTTAATCAGAATTTAATAATTTTGCTAAATTCACCGTAGCTTCTTCAGTGCTGGTTAATTGTCTGATTTTCTTACGTCTGCGTAATCTTTCTTGATGATAAGAATAACCAGTACCTGCAGGAATTAATCGACCTACTATTACGTTTTCTTTTAATCCTCGTAGTTCATCATTTTTACCTGCTACTGCTGCTTCGGTTAACACACGTGTAGTTTCCTGAAAGGAAGCTGCTGAAATAAAAGATTCTGTGGCTAATGAGGCTTTGGTAATGCCTAATAAATCACGTTGATAAGTAGCCTGAATCTTACCTTTATTTCGCAATTCGCTATTTATTATTTTAACTCTAGAATATTCCACTTGTTCACCATCTAAAAATAGAGAATCGCCAGGTTTTTTAATAGTTACTTTACGTAACATCTGGCGTACAATCACTTCAATGTGTTTATCATTAATCTTTACTCCTTGTAAACGATACACTTCTTGCACTTCATTGGTTATATATTCGGTGACAGCATGTATTCCTCGTAATCTCAAAATATCATGTGGAGATTCTGGACCATCAGAAATTACATCACCCCGTTGTACATATTCTCCTTCAAGAACATTTAATTGTCTCCATTTAGGAATCATTTCTTCGTATGGTTTATCATCATTATTATCTAAAGCGGCTATTATTACACGACGTTTACCTTTGGTTTCTTTACCAAAAGAAATGATTCCTTGAATTTCAGCTAGTATTGCAGGGTCTTTTGGACGACGAGCTTCAAAGAGATCAGCAACACGAGGTAATCCTCCCGTAATATCTTTGGTTACTACTGATTCTTGAGGTACTCTTGCTAGGGTATCTCCAGCATTGACCCATATATTATCTTCAAGCTGAACAATGGCTTTACCCGGAAGAAAATATTGTGCTGGCATATCGGTACCCGGTAAAAAGACTTCTTGTCCATCTTTCTGTACAATTTTTAAAGCTGGCCTTAAATCTTTACTACCAGAAGGACGTTCTGCTGTATCTAAAATTACGATAGAAGATAAACCAGTTAATTCATCAGTTTGACGAATAATACTTTGTCCATCAATCATATCTGTAAAATTAATCAAACCACTTACCTCTGTTATAATAGGCATGGTATGGGGGTCCCAATTAGATATTATTTCCCCTGCACGAACTATTTCATCATTTTCTTTTTTTAGAATAGCACCATAAGGTACTTTATAATTTTCCTTAGTACGACCTAATTCATCAATTATTTTTAATTCTACATTTCGAGATGTAATAACTAATTCACCATGATCATTTTTAACAAATTTTGCATTAATTAATTTTAACCATCCATTATTTTTTACTTCAATACTTGACTCTGCTGCAGAACGCGAAGCAGCACCTCCTATATGGAAGGTACGCATAGTTAATTGTGTACCTGGTTCCCCAATAGATTGAGCTGCTATAACTCCCACTGCTTCACCTTTGTTGATCAAATGCCCACGTGCTAAATCTCGTCCATAACAGTAAGCACATACTCCAAAATTAGTCTCACAGGTAACTACTGAACGCACTTTTACACTATCTATAAAATTATTTTCTAATAATTCACATAATTGTTCATTTAATAAGGTATTACGTGAAATTAAGATATCAGTACTATTATTTTTAAATATATCTTGTGCAATGACACGACCTAAGACTCGTTCTCGCAGAGATTCTTTAATCTCACCTCCTTCAATGACTGGAGTCATTAAAATCCCCTCAAGGGTTTTACAATCATCTTCAGTGATAACTAAATCCTGTGCAACATCAACTAATCTACGAGTTAAATATCCTGAATTTGCAGTTTTTAAAGCGGTATCTGCTAATCCTTTACGAGCTCCATGTGTAGAAATAAAATAATGAAGTACATTAAGACCTTCACGAAAATTTACAGTAATTGGAGTTTCAATAATAGAACCATCTGGTTTTGCCATCAAACCACGTATTCCTGCTAACTGACGTATTTGTGCAGCTGAACCTCGAGCACCTGAATCTGCCATCATAAAAATACTATTAAAAGAGGTTTGTATTTCTTCTTCACCTAGACTATTTTTGACTTTTTCTATGGAAAGATTTTCCATCATAGCTTTAGCAATACGTTCATTTGCTGTTGCCCAAATATCTATTACTTTATTATAGCGTTCTCCTGCAGTGACTAAACCTGAATTAAATTGATCTTGAATTGCTGCTACTTCTTTTTCTGCTTCTTTGACTATGTCTCCTTTATTAGGTGGAATAACCATATCATCAATACCAACTGATGCTCCTGAACGAGTAGCATACGCAAAGCCTCGATACATAATTTGATCAGCAAATAAAACCGTTTCTTTTAATCCTAAAATGCGATAACATGCATTTAATAAATTCGAGATAGATCTTTTACCTAACGTTTGATTAACTAGATGGTATGGTAACCCTTTAGGTACAATCATCCAAAAAATCGCTCTACCAATAGTAGTATTTACTAAACTAGTAGTAGATAATAAACTGCCTGCATTATCTATAATAAATTCTGTAATGCGTACTTTTACACGGGCATGTAGTTCTGCCAAACCTGCTTGATAAATATGTTCAGCTTCTTTAGGATTGGTTAATATCATACCCTCTCCCTTAGCATTGACTTTATCTCTAGTCATATAATATAAGCCTAAAACTACATCTTGAGATGGAACGATAATTGGTTCTCCATTAGCAGGAGAAAGAATATTGTTAGTAGACATCATCAAAGCTCGAGCTTCTAACTGTGCTTCTAATGTTAATGGAACATGAACTGCCATTTGATCCCCATCAAAATCAGCATTATATGCAGCACAGACTAATGGATGAAGTTGAATTGCTTTACCTTCAATTAAAACCGGTTCAAAAGCTTGAATTCCTAGTCGATGTAATGTTGGAGCTCTATTTAATAATACAGGATGTTCACTAATTACATCTTCAAGTATATCCCATACTATGGCTTCTTCTTTTTCCACCATTTTTTTTGCAGCCTTTATAGTAGTAGCTATTCCTTCTGATTCTAATTTTCCATAAATAAAAGGTTTAAATAATTCTAAGGCCATTTTTTTTGGTAAACCACATTGATGTAGACGTAAATAAGGTCCAACAGTAATAACGGAACGACCTGAATAATCTACACGTTTTCCTAATAGATTTTGTCGAAATCTTCCTTGTTTACCTTTAATCATATCAGCTAAAGACTTTAAAGCACGTTTATTAGAACCTGTAATAGCACGAGTACGTCTACCATTATCTAGAAGAGCATCAACTGCTTCTTGCAACATTCTCTTTTCATTTCGCACAATAATATCTGGTGCAGCTAATTCTAATAATCTTTTCAATCTATTATTACGATTAATGACACGACGATATAGATCGTTTAAGTCTGAAGTTGCAAAACGACCTCCATCTAACGGAACTAGAGGACGTAAATCCGGTGGTAATACTGGTAGAACACTTAAAATCATCCATTCTGGTTTATTACCTGATTGTATAAAAGATTCTAATATCTTAATACGCTTAGCTAACTTTTTGCGTTTATTTTCAGATGTAGTTATGTCAATTTCTTCACGAAGTTGTTTACACTCATTTGGTAAATTTATATTTCTTAATAGATGCTGAATAGCTTCAGCTCCCATTTTAGCTTCAAATTCATCACCAAACTCTTCTAAGGCCTCAAAATATTGCCTTTCCGTTAAAATTTGACCACGTTCTAAATTGCTGATTCCTTCATCTACAATCACATATGATTCAAAATATAAAATCCGTTCTATCTCACGAAGTTGCATATCTAATAATAAACCTATACGTGATGGTAAAGACTTTAAAAACCAAATATGTGCTATAGGAGAAGCAAGTTCTATATGTCCCATGCGTTCTCTACGTACTTTAGTCTGTGTAACTTCAACACCACATTTTTCACAAATTACACCTCTATGCTTAAGACGTTTATATTTTCCACATAAGCATTCATAATCTTTTATTGGCCCAAAAATGCGAGCACAAAATAAACCATCACGTTCTGGTTTAAACGTACGATAATTAATTGTTTCTGGTTTTTTAACCTCTCCAAAAGACCAAGAACGAATCATATCGGGTGAGGCTAAAGAAATTTTAATAGCATCAAATTCTTGAGTTTTACCTGGTTGCAACTTTAGAAGTTTTAGTAAGTCTTTCACAAATCAACTCCCTACTGAATAATATAGTTTTTAGTAATTTATTGCTTATCTTCTAATTCTAGATTGATTCCTAATGATCTAATTTCTTTGACTAGAACATTAAATGATTCTGGCATCCCGGGTTCCATTTCATGATTACCATCTACAATATTTTTATACATTTTTGTTCTACCATTCACATCATCAGATTTAATAGTAAGCATTTCTTGTAGAGTATAAGCGGCTCCATATGCTTCTAAAGCCCAAACTTCCATTTCACCAAAACGTTGTCCACCAAACTGTGCTTTACCACCCAAAGGTTGTTGTGTAACTAGACTATAAGAACCAGTAGAACGAGCATGCATTTTATCATCAACCAAATGATTTAATTTCAACATATACATATATCCAACTGTCACCGGACGTTCAAATTGATCTCCAGTACGTCCATCAAATAAAGTAATTTGACCGGAAGAGGGTAACTGAGCTAACTGGAGCATTTTTTTAATTTCTGCTTCGGTAGCTCCATCAAATACGGGGGTAGCCATTGGTACACCTTGTTGGAGATTGTTGGCTAATTGTAAAATTTCTGAATCAGAAAAAGTATTAAAATCTACCTTTTTTCTTAAATTTACTCCTATATCATACACTTTTTGCATAAATTTACGTAACATTGCAGCTGATGTATGGTTTTTTAACAAAATATTAATTTTTTCTCCAATACCTTTAGCTGCCATTCCTAAATGAGTTTCTAAAATTTGACCAATATTCATTCTAGAAGGAACGCCTAAAGGATTTAAAACAATATCTACAGGAATACCATTTTCATCATATGGCATGTCTTCAATTGGATTAATTTTCGATATTACTCCTTTATTACCATGTCGACCAGCAATCTTATCTCCAAGTTGAATTGGACGTTTTACCGCTAAGTAAACTTTCACTACTTTTAATACTCCTGGTGCTAAATCATCACCCTCAGTTATTTTATTACATTTGTCTTCATATTCAGATTTTAAGTGATCTTTTAACTCACTAAATTGAGTGATAAGGTCATCTAACTCTTTGGGTCTGTTTTCAGCTGGATCTAAAGTAATATTTAATTCTTGTTCCAGTTTCAATAACTTCCACTTTTCCTTTTGAATTCCCGATAATAATAAAAGATTTTTTATGGTTGATTCGAATTTAGTTTGTAAAAATTCTAATTGCTCTGAATAATCCTTGTTTGCTTGAGCAATTAACATTTCTTCTATTTCAAGACTTCTCTTATCTTTTTCTATACCGTCACGGGTAAATATTTGCACATCAATCACTGATCCTGATACCCCATTTGGAACACGTAAAGAAGAATCTTTAACATCTGAAGCTTTTTCTCCGAAAATGGCTCTTAAGAGTTTCTCTTCAGGTGTTAATTGAGTTTCACCTTTAGGTGTAACTTTTCCTACTAAAATCTCTCCCCCTGAAACCTCAGCACCAATATAAACAATGCCAGATTCATCTAATTTAGATAATGCAGTTTCACTAACATTTGGTATATCTGATGTAATTTCTTCAGCACCTAATTTGGTGTCACGAGAAATACAAGATAATTCCTGAATATGAATACTAGTAAAAACATCTTCATGCACTAGACGTTCAGAAATAAGAATTGAATCTTCAAAATTATAACCATGCCATGGCATAAATGCCACTCGCATATTGTGACCCAGTGCAAGTTCGCCAAGATCAATAGATGGTCCATCTGCTAACAGATCTCCAGGATTTACTAATTCACCTACTGATACACAAGGCTTATGATTAATACATGTATTTTGATTTGAGCGAGAAAATTTAATTAAATTATAGATATCAATTCCGGTTGTGCTTGAAGGTACTTCATTGTCTTTAACTTTCACTATAATTTTAGATGCATCTACATATTCTATTTCTCCACCACGTTGAGCCATTACTGCAACTCCTGAATCAATAGCTACGGTTCTTTCCATACCTGTACCTACTAAAGGTTTTTCTGCTCGTAATATTGGTACTGCTTGACGCTGCATATTCGCTCCCATTAAAGCACGATTAGCATCGTCATGTTCTAGAAATGGTATAAGCGACGCTCCTACCGATACTAATTGCTGAGGAGCAATATCAATATAATTAATTAGTTTACGATTGCATAAAGCTGATTCTCCTTTAGCACGACAAGCTAATACTTCTTCTTTTAAAACATAATTTTCATCTAAAGAAGCATTTGCAGGAGCAATAATATAATTGGATTCTTGTATTGCCGATAAATAATGAATTTCATCGGTTACTTTTCCTTCATGTACTACTCGATATGGAGTTTCTAGAAAACCATACTTATTTGTTTGAGCATATACTGATAAAGAATTAATTAAACCAATATTTGGTCCTTCTGGAGTTTCTATAGGACATAATCGGCCGTAATGACTTGGATGAACATCTCTCACTTCAAATCCAGCTCGTTCTCTTGTTAATCCTCCGGGACCTAAAGCTGAAATACGACGTTTATGAGTTACTTCGGATAAAGGATTAGTTTGATCCATAAATTGAGATAACTGACTGGAAATAAAAAACTCTTTTACAGCAGCAGAAATAGGTTTAGCATTTACCAAATCTTGTGGAGTTAAATCAACATCGCCTAGAGATAATCTCTCTTTTATTGCTCGTTCTAAACGTATCAAACCCATACGAAATTGATTTTCAATCATTTCACCCACTGAACGAATTCTACGATTTCCTAGATGATCAATATCATCTATTGATCCTTTGCCATCACGAATACTAATGAGTTTTTTTATAACATTTATAATATCCTGTGAATTTAAAATACCTGAACTTTGAAATTCTTGCTGATTTACTGAAAAATTTAATTTCATACGTCCTACGGCTGACAAATCATATTTATCTTCTGAAAAAAAGAGATTGTTAAATAAAATTTCCGCATTATCCCCGGTTGGCGGTTCTCCGGGACGCATTACACGATAAATATCAATTAAAGCACTAGATTTATTAGTGGAAGAATCAATACGCATAGTTTCTGAAATATAAGGCCCATGATCAAGATCATTAGTAAATATAGTAGAAATAATCTTGTATCCATTTTTACTTAATTTATCTAACAATTCTAAGGTTAATTTACTGTTGGCACTACAAATTAATTCTCCTGTGACAGTATTATAGTAATCTTTCGCGACCACTTTACCTATAAGATATTCCATCGGAACTTCAATTTCTTTTAAATTATTTTGTTTCAAAAGATGAATATGTCTAGACGTAATACGCCTGCCTTTTTCAACATAAAGAATACCATTAGATTCAATATTAAAAGGAATAGTTTCTCCTCTTAATCTTTCAGGAACTAATTCCATTTTTAATTGATGATTTTTTATCTCAAAAACGGTTTTATCAAAAAAAATGTCAAGAATATCTTCAGTACTATAATTCATAGCACGTAAAATTACAGTAACTGGTAATTTACGACGTCTATCTATGCGAATAAACAAATGATCTTTAGGATCAAATTCAAAATCTAACCATGATCCTCGATATGGAATAATCCGTGCATTATACAAAACTTTTCCTGAAGAATGAGTTTTTCCTTTATCACTATCAAAAAATACCCCTGGACTGCGATGTAATTGCGAGACTATGACTCTTTCAATTCCATTGATCACAAAAGTGCCAGTTGGTGTCATAAGAGGAATTTCTCCCATATATACTTCCTGTTCTTTGGTACATTTCACCTGTTCAGAACTGTTAGTAGATTCTCGCTCATACATTACTAAACGTACTACAACCCGTAAGGAAGCGGAAAAGGTTAATCCACGTATTTGACACTCTTTTACATTAAATATAGGATTACCTAGTCGATAACTAATATACTGTAATTCATAATGACAATTATGATTTCTAATAGGAAAAATAGAACGAAATGCAGCTTCTAAACCCGAATCACCTTTATAATCTTTAGAGACAAATTTTTGAAACGAATCCAGCTGGATAGAAAGAAGATACGGAACATCTAATAATAGTGAACGTTTTCCAAAATCCTTACGAATGCGTTTTTTTTCTGTATGGGAATAAGATTGAGCCATAACTTTTGGAGTTCCTTAAATTATGCAAAAATGAATATATTAAACCTGATTGGGTCCTATTAAATTAACATTCAAAATTTGTAAACCATGTAATTTATTGAAAAATACAAATATCAGCTACAAATAGGAGAGGATTAATAATAAATAACCCGATTACATTCTAAATTAGAGATGAAATTAATTTAATAGCTTCTTATTTAAGTTCAATAGAAGCACCAGTCTTTTCTAAAGATTCTTTAATAGTATTAGCGTTCTCTTTGCTGAGACTTTCTTTAATTACAACTGGTGCTGATTCAACCAGATCTTTAGCATCTTTTAATCCTAATCCTGTTATTACTCGTACTGCTTTAATTAAAGCAATTTTATTATTACCAATTGCAGTTAAAACTACATCAAACTCCGTTTGTTCTTCCATTTCTTCACTGGTTGATTCTTTTGAAGTAGTAGAAGGAACCGTTAGAGCCACAGCTGAAACTCCAAACTTTTCTTCTATAGCAGAAACCAAATCAGTAATTTCCATTACCGACATTTTTGCAATAGTTTCTATAATATCTTCTTTAGTGATAATAGACATAATAATTATTATTCCTAATAGTTAGTAATAATTTATAAATTAACCAAAAAACCTAAATAATCATTTGATTATCTCAGTTAGATTAGAATAATCCATATTATTTTTTTGATTATGATATGCTATAAGAGTTCTAATTAATTTACCAATAGCTGCTTCTTGTAGAACTCTTATGAAACTTCCTAATGCTTCTTCGTAAGTTGGAAGTTGTGCTAACTGATCTATTTCTTTTTCAGTTAACATTAATTTTCCTTCAAAATATCCTCCTTTAACCTTGAAGGTTAGATTGGTTTTGGCAAAATCCTGTAACAATCGAGCTGCCGCTCCTGGATATTGATAAGACAAAGCAATTAGTGTAGGACCCCTAAATAAATTTTCTAGAGTTTCAAAAGATGTTCCCTTCATAATCAAGCGCAATAAAGTATTGCGTACAACATGTATAGATACCCCTAATTCACGACTGGCTTTTCGTAAAACATTCATTTGATTTACTGTTATTCCACGATTTTCTGCTAGTACTACTGATACTGCTTTTTTAGCCATTTCCTTTAATTCTTTTATAATAGCTTGTTTTATTCTTAATTTTAATGCCATTGTTAGGTTTTTTACTCCAGCAATAATTTAATTGGTTAACTTTAATTTATGGTACTACTACTTCTTAACTTACTTGGTTAAACTCTTAACTTTAAACTAGATTGATCTATATCTATACCCCCACCCATTGTACTAGATAAGTACACTTTTTTAATATATAAACCCTTCATTTGAGAAGGTTTAATTTTTATAAGTGCTTCCAATAGACATTCTAAATTTTCTTTAAGATGATTACATGGAAAATCTATTTTTCCTATAGTATTATGAATAATACCGTATTTGTCATTGCGATAATGAATTTGTCCTTGTTTGGCTTTTTTCACACTTTCACCAATATTAGTACTAACCGTTCCCATTTTGGGATTCGGCATTAATCCTCGTGGTCCTAAAATTGGACCTAATTGACTCACGAACGGCATAGCATCAGGTGATGCAATAACAATGTCAAAATTGATTTGTCCGGCTTTAATTATTTTAGCTAATTCATTCATTCCCACTAGTTCCGCACCAGCTTGTTTTGCAGCAAGTATATTTTCTCCTTCAGTAAATACAGCTACTCTTGGTACTTTACCAATACCATGTGGTAAAACTACACTTCCACGAATCCCTTGCTGAGTTTTGCGTACATCAATGCCCAAAGGGATAGCGACATCTACGCTTTCAATAAAATTAGTACTGGCTAATTCTTTTAAAAGACTTACAGCTTCTTGAAATAAATACGCTTTATTTTTATTAATTTTATCACGAATAACCATCTGGCGCTTAAACAATTTAGACATTTTTAATCCTTTATTATATTCAATCCCATTGAAATAGCTGTACCTTTAATACAACGAATCATCGCTTCAATATCAGCTCCTGTTAAATCAGGAGCTTTAGCTTCTGCTATTTCACGAAGTTGTCTATAAGTTATATTACCAATCTTTTCTTGATTTGGTTTACCAGATCCTGATACAATTCCAGCAGCTTTTTTTAATAAAGCAACTGCCGGAGGAGTTTTTATAATAAATGTAAAAGAACGATCAGAATAAACTGTAATAATAACAGGAAGTGGTAACCCTTTTTCATAACTTTCCGTTTTAGTATTAAAAGACTTACAAAATTCCATAATATTTACTCCTTGTTGACCTAACGCGGGTCCAACTGGAGGAGTTGGATTAGCCATGCCAGCAGCAATTTGTAATTTTACATAAGCTTGTACTTTTTTAGCCATTGTTATTTCCTTAAAAAATCAGTCAAGTACGGTGCTAAAAAATTAACCTTTATCAACTTGATGAAAAGATAATTCTACTGGAGTAGAACGTCCGAAAATTGATACTGACACCGTTAAACAATTTTTTTCGTAATCTATTTCTTCAACTACTCCATGAAAATCTGCAAAGGGTCCTTCATTGACCCGAATAATTTCTCCAGCTTCAAATAAAACTTTAGGTTTAGGTGTTTCTTCCGATCGTTCAATGCGTTTTAATATTGCTTGAAATTCTTTTTCAGTTAATGGAATTGGATGATCCGCTGTTCCTCCTATAAATCCCATAATTTTTGGAATATTACGTACTAAATGCCAACTATCTTCATTCATAATCATTTGTACTAATACATAACCGGGGAAAAATTTTCGTTCACTTTTCCGACGTTGACCGCTTTTCATTTCAAGTACTTCTTCAACAGGAACCATAATTTTTCCAAAAAATCTCTCCATATTATGTAATTTGATATGATCCTGTAATAATTTAGCTGCATCTTTTTCCGAACCTGACAAAGACTGCACAACATACCAACGCATATTGGATAATGCTTCAAACATTTCAAAACCTCAGACTAGTTAGGAACCGTACTAAATGAAATAAAATTCCATCTAATACCCATAATATTATGGAAATAACCGAAGTTATTCCAATAACAATAAAGGTTGTATATAAAGTTTCCTGACTCGAAGGCCACATTACTTTACGAGCTTCATTTTTTGCTTTCTGAAAAAATTCTAATATGCATTGACCTTTATTAGTTAGGATAGCCATACTACTTCCCATTCCAATAAGAAGAATAATAGTAAGTATTCGTATAGATAAGTTCATATTTGCATAATGAGGATTAGCTACTATTGCTATCATAAAACAAATAATAATAACAGCTAGCCATTTTAAAACATCCAAACTATCAGTGCTCCTTAATAATTAATGCTAATATAACTAATAAAAAGTTTAGAATATTCTTCTAGCAGTATAACAAATTTTTGATATTTTATAGCATGTCAAATTAATGGTCAGATCAATTTGATGCTGATAGGCAGAATCGAACTGCCGACCTCACCCTTACCAAAGGTGTACTCTACCAACTGAGCTATATCAGCTTAACTTTATTTATGATTGGTTGATTTATTTATTATTAAGCGGATAGCGGGAATCGAACCCGTATCATCAGCTTGGAAGGCTGAGGTAATAACCATTATACGATATCCGCTAATTTTATGTATATGGTGGGGGAAGGATTCGAACCTTCGAAGTCAATGACGGCAAATTTACAGTCTGCTCCCTTTAACCACTCGGGAACCCCACCTATTTTTAAAAATTTAATGATGCCGGCTGCCGGAATCGAACTGGCGACCTACTGATTACAAGTCAGTTGCTCTCCCTGCTGAGCTAAGCCGGCCTTTACTACTGGATAGAATGAACTGCATTTTATGAGTATCAAGATATTTATGCAACAAAAAAAATCATTATCTGTAAATAGATAGAAAAAATGATTTATATTTCAAAAGGATTAAGTTTGATATGGTAAACGAAACAATCCACATTCAGAAGCTGAGATACGTAATTTTTTTTGAGAACTCTAATAAATCTACTCAATTAGACACCATATGCTCTAATTTTTTCAGCTGCTAAACTGGTAATCTTTTTGTAAACCACATCAACCCCTTCCTTTGTTAGGTATATTCTAACTATGTACGTGTGCCAATCTTCTCCTGAACTAACATGCAAATGTAAGAAACATTGAATTTACGACATTTTAAACCGATTAATTATGACTCTAGATAATCTTCTATCTCTAGAAGATTACTCTTCATCTAAGGGGTTTATTTGACTCTTGAGATTTATTCCTTACTTGTATAAACTATACAAACTTCACAAGCATTTACATCTTCTATATTGACAGGATTAAATGTTTTAAATTGTTGTAGAGGTTTATTACATTTTATTAGATTAATCTTCAATTTAATGTAATTTTCAAAAAATTGATACATATAAATCGAAAATCTTATTTACAAATATAGGATTATTTAATGTTTTCTTCAAATTTTTTTGATGTTATTATAATAGGTGCGGGTCATGCAGGAACCGAAGCTGCATTAGCATCGGCAAGAATGGGACTTCACACTTTATTAATTACCCAGAGTATTGAGACTATAGGACAAATGTCTTGCAATCCTTCTATAGGAGGTATAGGAAAAGGACATCTAGTCAAAGAAATTGACGCTCTTGGTGGTTATATGGCAATAGCTATTGATCATGCAGGAATTCAATTTAGAACCTTAAATTCTAGTAAAGGACCCGCCGTACGTGCTACTCGTGCGCAAGCCGATCGGGTTTTATATCGGCATATGATACGTACTCAAATAGAAAATCAATCCAACCTCAAGCTATTTCAACAATCAGTCAGCAAATTATTGATTAAGAATCAATGTATTAAAGGTGTAATAACTGAAATTGGAGTTACTTTATATGCAAAATCAATAGTCCTTACAGTTGGTACCTTTCTTAATGGTAAAATTCATATCGGTTTAGATTCTTATGAAGGAGGACGTGATGGAGAACTCAGTTCAATTTCATTAGCGCAATTTTTAAGAGAACTTCCATTAGGTGTAAAACGATTAAAAACTGGTACTCCTCCACGCATTCATGCTAATTCTATTAATTATAATAGGTTAATGGCTCAACACAGTGATATTATCATGCCAGTATTCTCATTTATGGGGAAGATTTCTCAGCATCCAGTTCAAATCCCTTGTTATATTACTCATACTAATATATTGACGCACGATATTATTAGGAAAAATTTAAATTTTAGTCCCATGAAGAAAGGTTTAATTCAAAGTGAAGGTCCAAGATATTGTCCTTCTATTGAAGATAAAGTAATACATTTTAAAAATCGCCAAGAACATCAAGTATTCTTAGAACCCGAAGGACTGACTAGTAAGGAAATATATCCAAACGGAATATCAACTAGTTTACCATTTAATATACAAATACAAATTGTACGTTCTATTCAAGGTCTGGAGAATGCTCATATCACTCGTCCGGGTTATGCAATAGAATATGATTATTTAGATCCTTGTAATCTTAAACCTACTTTAGAAAGTAAATCTATTCAGGGTTTATTTTTGGCTGGACAAATTAATGGAACTACTGGATATGAAGAAGCAGCTGCTCAAGGAATTTTAGCTGGTATCAATGCCAGTTTGTTTGCTTTGAATAAAGAAGGTTGGGTTCCTCGAAGAGATCAAGCATATATTGGAGTGTTAGTAGATGATTTATGTACTCAAGGAATTCAAGAACCTTATAGGATGTTTACTTCACGTGCTGAACATCGTTTATATCTACGTGAAGATAATGCCGATATAAGGCTAACCGAAATAGGACGTAAAATGGGATTAATAGATGAAACAAGATGGATAACATTCAATAAAAAAATCGAGGCAATTGAAAAGGAACGTCAAAGATTACGTAATCTTTGGATATCAAAAAATGATTTAATGAAAGTTAGTACACAATTGAAAAGTACTCTTATAAAAGAAATGAATTGTGAAGAACTATTACGGCGTCCCGAAATTACTTATGATTTATTAATGAATCTTGAATCCTTTGCCCCTGGTATAAAGAATGTTATTACTTCTAAACAACTCGAAATTCAAATAAAATATGAAGGTTATATTATTAAACAGCAAAAAGAAATCATGAAATCTCAACGATATAGAAACCTGCTTCTTCCTCTAACATTAAATTATAATGAGATAAAGGGACTTTCTAATGAAGTTATCACTCAACTGAATAAATATAAACCTATTTCCATTGATCAAGCAGCTGGTTTACCTGGAATTACTCCAACCGCTATCTCTCTTTTGCTACTTTGGTTAAAAAAACGTAATTATTTAGTACAATCGTAAAATAGTCGGTTACTATCTTTTTTAGTTTACTTTATATTATAATACACATAAGATTCTTAGAAAATTGATGATAATTCTAAGCCAGGTAAAATAGCATGATTAGAGGAGAAACTTTTACTTCAGAAAGATATATTGCAAATCATCTTAAGCATCTTCAATGGGATTTAAGGAGCTTACATTTAGTACCTCAAATTTCTAATAATTTTTGGGTAATTAATTTAGATTCGATGTTTTTTTCTTTATTACTGGGAATCTCATTCCTAATGGTTTTTTACTATATTGCAAAAAATATGCAACAGGAAGTGCCTGGAAAATTACAAACTTCTATAGAAATAGTAGTTTTATTTGTAGATAAAACTGTACGTGATATCTTCCATATAAAAGATGATTTTATACCTTCTTTAGCTCTAACCATTTTTAGTTGGATATTTTTAATGAATCTTATGGATTTATTACCAATTGACTTACTTCCTTATATTGGAGAATACTGGTTACATTTACCAGCACTAAGAGTTGTTCCTTCTACAGATATCAATATAACATTTGCTATGTCTAGCGTAGTATTCATTCTCATAATATTTTATAGTATTAAAACTAAAGGTATCAAGGGATTAATTAAAGAGTTAATCTTTCATCCATTCCCGTATATATATTGTATTCCGGTAAATTTTATTCTTGAAAGTGTCACCTTATTTTCTAAACCAATTTCATTAAGTTTACGTTTATTTGGTAATATTTATGCAGGAGAACTCATTTTCATTCTCATTACTGGTTTATTACCATGGTGGTCACAATGGTTATTAAGTGTCCCATGGGCAATGCTTCACATTTTGATTATTGTATTACAGGCCTTTATCTTTATGGTCCTAACAATTGTTTATTTATCAATGGCTTGTGATAAATCGTGATTTTTAAATCGTTTTTATCAATTCAAGGGAGATTTGCATGGAAAATTTTAATATTATATATATAGCAGCAGCTATAATGATGGGTTTATCAGCAATTGGAGCTGCAATTGGAATTGCTCTACTTGGAGGTAAATTTTTAGAGGGTGCGGCACGTCAACCCGATTTAATCTCTTTACTACGAACACAATTTTTTATTGTAATGGGTCTAATAGATGCAATTCCTATGATTGCAGTCGGATTAGTTTTATACCTAATGTTTGCTATGGTAAAACCATAAATTGAGTATAAACCTTCAATAACAGCCACTCGAGATTATACTATGAACTTAAATGCAACACTCATAGGTCAAGCAGTTGCTTTTATAATTTTTATTATATTATGTATGAAATATATCTGGCCTCCTATTATAAGTGCTATAGAAAAACGTCAAAAAGAAATAGCTGATGGAATAGCTTGTGCTGAACAAGCTAAAAAAACCTTAAAAAATGCACAAATTAAAGCCCTAGAAGAATTTAAACATGCTCACGAAAAAGCCTTATTAATTATAAATCAAGCAAAAAATCAAAGGACTAATATCTTAGAAGAGGTGAAACTTGAAGCGGAAAAAGAACGTAGAAGAATTATACAATTAGCTCAATTAGAAATTGAAGTTATGCATTCTCATTTACGTAATGATTTGCAAAAAGAAGTTGCAAAATTAGTAATAGATGGTACAGAAAAAATTATAGAATATTCTATAAATGAACATCTTGATCGCAAAATTATAGATAAACTAATTGCTAAAAAACTATGAGTGATAATAAATTAGAATTGATTTCTATAGCTAGACCTTATGCTATAGCTGCTTTTGAATTCTCCAGAGAAATCAAACAAGTTGAACATTGGCAAGAAATGTTAGAATTAAGTACATTAGTTTCATCTAACAAAATAATTCAGAATGTTTCAGGATCCTTGTCTTATAAAAATTTATATAAGTTATTTATTACTATCTGTGAACCATATATCGATAGATATTTTCAAAAATTTATTGAAATAATGGCAGAAAATAAAAGATTGAAATTACTTCCAAAAATTTTAGAAATTTTTAAATATTTACGTATGGTTTATTATGATCTAACCGAGGAAATAGAAGTGATTACCGCTAATATAATTTCTCAGGAACAATTTTTAACAATTAAAACCTTTTGTGAAAATCTTTTATTACGGAAAGTAAAAATTCATTTTAAAATTGATAAAAAAATCTTATTTGGAATAATTATTCGTATAGGAGATATTGTGATTGATAGTAGTGGACGTAGTCGTATTAATCGACTAGTTGAGAGTTTATTACAGTCCTAATGAAACTGGATGGCATATATGCAAATTAATACTGCAGAAATTAGTGAACTGATCAAACAACGTATTGCTAATTTAAATTTATCAACTGATACTTATAATGAAGGTACCATTTTTTCTATAAGTGATGGAATTATCAGAATTTCTGGATTAAGTAATGTTATGCAAGGAGAAATGATTTATTTACCTGATACTCAATCTTATGCTATAGCATTAAATTTAGAACGCGACACAGTAGGTGCGGTAGTTATGGGTCCTTATATGGATATTGTTGAAGGAATGAAAGTAAAATGTACTGGACGTATATTGGAGGTTCCAGTAGGAAGAGGATTATTAGGGAGAGTTATTAATCCTTTAGGAAAAACTGTCGATGGAAAAGGATTATTAAAATATGAGGGTTTTTCTCCAGTGGAAACCATGGCTCCTGGAGTCATTGATCGTCAACCAGTGGATCAACCACTTCAAACTGGCTATAAGGTCATTGACAGCATGATTCCTATTGGCCGAGGGCAAAGAGAATTAATTATCGGAGATCGTCAAACTGGAAAAACCACTATTGCAATAGATACGATTATTAATCAGAGAGATTCGGGTATTAAATGTATATACGTTGCGATAGGACAAAAATCTACTACAGTAGCAAATGTGGTACGAAAATTAGAAGAACATAAAGTATTAAATAATACTATTGTGGTAGTAGCTTTTGCATCAGATGCAGCTATTTTACAATATCTGGCACCCTATGCCGGGTGTACTATGGGGGAATTTTTTCGTGATCGAGGAGAAGATGCATTAATAATTTATGATGATTTGTCAAAACAAGCCATTGCTTATAGACAAATTTCTTTATTATTAAGAAGACCTCCTGGTAGAGAAGCATATCCTGGAGATATATTTTACCTTCACGCTCGATTACTTGAAAGAGCATCTCGTGTAAACTCTAATTATGTTACCTTATATACTAAAGGAAAAATTAAGGATAAAACTGGATCTTTAACAGCTTTACCTATTATTGAAACCCAAGCAGGAGATGTATCTGCATTTGTTCCTACCAATGTAATTTCTATTACAGATGGTCAGATTTTTTTAGAATCTAATCTATTTAATATTGGAATTCGTCCAGCTGTTAATCCTGGTATTTCTGTATCTCGTGTAGGTAGTAGCGCACAAACTGAGATTTTAAAGAAACTTTCTAGTGGAATACGTACAGCATTAGCTCAATACCGTGAATTAGCTGCATTTGCACAATTTTCATCCGATCTTGATGATACCACACGTAAGCAAATTGAATATGGTAAAAAATTAACAGAATTATTCAAACAAAAACCATATGGTCCAATGAGTGTTGTAAAACAAGCAATTCTTTTATTTGCGGCTTCACATGGTTATTTAGAAGATGTTAAATTAGATAAAATTAGTGAATTTGAATTATCCTTAATTAATTATATAGAATGTATCAATGCCAAATTAATTCAATATATTAATAATACGGGCAGTTATGATGATGAAATTATTTCCACCTTTAAAAAAATTATTGAAGATGTTAAAAATCAACAATGTAATTTAAGTAATTAAGATATAGTTTATGACCTTTATAAAAGAAATCCGTAATAAAATTACTTCCATTAAAAATCTACAGAAAATCACTAGAGCAATGGAAATGGTTTCAGCTTCTAAAATGAAAAAAACTCAATCTATTATGGAAGCTAGTTATCCTTATTCGGAAGCTATCTGTAGGGTAATTAGCCATCTTACTTTAGGCAATTTAGAATATAAACATTCTTATTTAGAACAGCGGGTAGTGAAAAACATTGGTTATTTAGTATATTCTACCGATCGCGGACTTTGTGGTAGTTTGAATAGTAATTTATTTAAAAAATTATTTGTAAATATAAATCAATGGTCTAATAAGGGTATAAATTGTAAGTTAGCTATTATTGGTTATAAAGGATTATCATTTTTTAACTCATGCAATAAAAACATGGTCATTGCTCATTCAGGTGGAATAGGAGAAATAGCATCCCTTTCGAAATTAATTGGACCAATAAAAGTATTATTAAACGCTTATGATAAAAAAGAACTAGATAGAATCTATCTAGTTAATAATAAATTGATCAATTTGATTTCACAGTTACCACAAATAATTCAATTATTACCCTTAACAAACCTAACCAATCAACTCTTAAATTCAAAAAAATGGGATTACTTATATGAACCTGAATCTCAATCTATTTTAAATATTTTATTGCAACGTTATATAGAAGCCCAAGTTTATCAACGATTAGTAGAGAATCTAGCCAGTGAACAAGCTGCCAGGATGGTTGCAATGAAAACTGCAACTGATAATGGTTGTAGTTTAATTAATGAAATGCAAATCGTATACAATAAGGTACGTCAGGCAAATATTACTCAAGAAATTACTGAAATCGTATCTGGTGCTGCTGCAGTTTAATTAAGTAACAGGAGATTATAGTGCATGAATACAGGAAAAATTATTCAGATTATTGGTGCAGTTGTTGATGTTGAATTTCCTCAAGATGCAATTCCAAAAATCTATCATGCACTTGAAGTGAAAAATCATAATGTTCGTCTTATTCTTGAAGTTCAACAACATATAGGTGCAGGAGTAGTACGTACTATTGCAATGGGTTCTTCAGATGGGTTAAAGCGAGGAACAGAAGTTTTCAATCTTCAACACCCCATCCAAATTCCAGTAGGTAAAATAACTTTAGGTAGAATAATGAATGTATTGGGTGAAGCAATTGACATGAAGGGTGAAATAGGATCAAAAACAGGAGAGTACTGGAATATTCATCGATCTCCTCCACCTTATGAAGAATTAGCTCCTTCTCAGGAATTACTTGAAACTGGAATAAAAGTTATTGACTTAATGTGTCCTTTTGTGAAAGGTGGAAAAGTAGGATTATTTGGAGGTGCTGGAGTTGGTAAAACAGTAAATATGATGGAATTAATTCGTAATATCGCCATAGAACATTCAGGTTATTCAGTTTTTACTGGAGTAGGTGAAAGAACTCGTGAAGGAAATGATTTTTATCGTGAAATGAAGGTTTCTAAGGTTTTAGATAAAGTATCTTTAGTATATGGTCAAATGAATGAACCCCCAGGTAATCGCTTACGTGTAGCATTAACCGGATTAACTCTAGCAGAAAAATTTCGTGATGAAGGACATGATGTTTTGCTATTTATAGATAACATATACCGATATACTCTGGCGGGTACTGAAGTATCAGCATTATTAGGAAGAATGCCTTCTTCAGTAGGTTATCAACCTACATTAGCAGAAGAAATGGGAATATTACAAGAGCGTATTACTTCAACTAAAACTGGTTCAATCACCTCGATTCAGGCAGTATATGTACCGGCAGATGATTTAACTGATCCATCTCCTGCAACTACATTTGCTCATCTTGATGCAACTGTAGTTCTAAGTAGAAATATTGCATCATTAGGAATTTATCCGGCAGTTGATCCCTTAGATTCAACTAGTAGACAACTAGATCCTTTAATTATAGGTCAGGATCATTATAATACTGCTCGTGGAGTACAATCCTTATTACAACGTTATCAAGAACTAAAAGATATTATTGCAATTCTTGGAATGGATGAATTATCAGAAGAAGATAAACTAATTGTAGCACGAGCGCGTAAAATACAACGATTTTTGTCACAACCTTTTTTTGTCGCAGAGGTTTTTACAGGATTAAAAGGTAAATATGTAACACTAAAAGACACTATTTTAGGATTCAAAGGAATCTTAGCAGGAGATTATGATGATTTACCAGAACAATCTTTTTACATGATTGGAACTATTAAAGAAGCTGCAAAAAAATGCAAATAAATTTTCGAAGAAATTGTACTTTGATTATTGTTAGTCCTGAAAAGTTACTTTTTTCAGGAAAAGTATACAAGATTCGGGTCACAGGCAGTGAAGGAGAACTGGGAATTTATCCAGGTCATACACCACTTTTAACCAAAATTAATCCTGGAAGAATTTTAGTTTTTAATACTAATGAGAATAAGCCAGAAGTGCTTTATATTTCGGGAGGAATATTAGAAGTACAACCTAATCTAATTACAGTATTAGCTGATACTGCTATTCGTGGTATAGATTTAGATGAAACAAAAGCTTTAGAAGCTAAGCGTAAAGCCGAAGAGTATCTAAGAAAAACCAATCATAATGATCATCTGGATTTAAGACAAATGACATCTCAATTAGCACAAGAAATTGCAAAACTACAAGTGATTGAATTGATACGTAGATATAAAAAAAAATAGCTAAATAACAGCATAAAGTTTTTAGAATTACTGTAGGATTTTAATACCTAGGAGGAAACAGCCTGGATTCTTGCCAAAGTCTATTAAATTCTTTAGTATATTGATAAGCTATTTCAGGAGAATGGTATAATATTATTATATTTTCTGCATTATGTTTATCAGCAGCACTTGTATAATTATAAGATCCAGTTTCAATAATTTGTGAATCAATTATCATGAACTTATTATGCATAATAGCATAGTGTTTATTTAATTTCACTAATATTTTATGATTAGCTAAATAAGTAATGGCAGTATAATTATTAGAATTAGCTTTAGAATCAGCAAGAATGCGTATTTTTACCCCATGGTTTCGTGCTTCTAATAATGCTAAACTGATTGCTTTACTAGTAAAAGAGTAAGCGGCTATATCTATAGTGTGTTGAGCTTGAGAAATAACCTTTAAAATCAAATTAGATGCTGAATGACCGGGCGAAAAACCTACCAGGATTTTTTGACGGGGATTATAAGAACATGAATAAATATAAAATAATAAAATAAAAAAAACAATAAATATCAAAAATGGAAATTGAATAATTTTATTATGCTTTTTATTCATTATTTTTAAAAAATGTGTTTTCTATTATTAAATAATATCAATAAATTAAATAAAAATTAAATAAAACTTTATTTTATAATGAAAATTTATCTTGTAGGAGGTGCAATCCGTGATCATCTGCTAAATTTACCTGTTAAGGACAAAGATTGGGTCATTGTTGGAGCTACACCTCAAAAAATCCTCAAATTAGGTTTTAAACCAGTTGGAAAAGGTTTCCCGGTGTTTTTGCATCCAGTAACTGGTGAAGAATATGCATTAGCACGTACTGAAAAAAAATCGGGACAAGGTTATACAGGTTTTACCTGTTATACTGCTCCCAATGTAAGCTTACAGCAAGATTTACAACGTAGAGATCTTACAATTAATGCTATTGCATGTGATAAAAATGGAAAGTATGTTGACCCTTTTAATGGAAGAAAAGATTTAGCAAACCGTATTTTTCGTCATATTTCTAGTAATTTTCGTGATGATCCTTTACGTGTATTACGTGTAGCACGTTTTGCCGCATGTTATGCTCATCTAGATTTTACTATTGCTCCTGAAACACTTATGTTAATGCGTTCTATGTCACAAAATGGAGAATTAATGCAATTAACTGCAGAAAGAATTTGGAAAGAAACTGAATTAGCTCTTCAATCACGTAATCCACAACGCTATTTTCAAGTTTTACAAGAGTGTAATGCTTTAGAAAAAATTTTTCCTGAATTAGCAAGATTATATGAAATTCCTATTTCAAAAGTCATGAATATGGGAATTCATACTTTGAGATCGTTATCCATTGCAGCACAACTGAGTACACAAATAGAAGTTCGTTTTGCCACTTTATGTCATAATTTTGGTACCTTAACTCACTTTCCACACCTAAAAATTCATTTTAATCATGCAAGCAGTGAAGAGAAGTTAATACAAGGTTTTTGTCAACGATTACGTGTTCCCAATTATTTGCAAAAAATTGCTATGTTAGCAAATAAATTGAGTTATTTGGTTCATGATATAGAAAAATTGCAACCTTGTATGGTAATTAGATTATTTAATCATCTAGATGCATGGCGTAAACCATATCGTATAGAACAACTCTCCTTAGTTAGTGAAGCAGACGCACGTGCTTATCATCGTCAAACAAACTTGCTCTATTCACAAGGGGAATATTTACGGAATATGTTTCAAATAGCTAATAAAATTTCAGTGAAAAAAATAATAGAACAAGGTTTTCAGGGAATAAAAATTCATCAAGAATTATCTAAACTTAGATGTAAAAAAATATCCGAATGGAAAAAAAAATTTATGTAGTGATCAATTGATTTTCCAGTGGTAATGATTCAGTTAATGACCAGCAAGGATTCACTGTGATACTAAGTAATGAAGGGGCCATTTCTAGGTTTGCTTTTTTATACTGTTCTAACTTAACTATTCCAGCATAGGCAATCATAGCTCCATTATCAGTACAAAAGGCTGGATGCGCATAAAATATTTCTCCTCCTAATGTGATCATTATTTCTTTAAATCTAGAACGTAGAGTATTATTTGCGCTAACTCCACCTACTACAACTAATCGTGGAATTTTTGTTTCTACAATTGCACGTTTACATTTAATCATTAATGTATCAATTATAGCATCTTCAAAAGCATAGGCAATATCAGCACGAGTTTGGTCATCCTTTTTATGATTTTTAATTATATTAGCTGTATAAGTTTTTAACCCAGAAAAACTGAAATCGAGTCCTGGACGGTCTGTCATAGGTCTAGGAAAATGAAATTTTCCTTTGGAACCTTGTAGTGCTAAATTTGACAGCATAGCTCCTCCTGGATAATCAAATCCCAATAATTTTGCTATTTTATCAAATGCTTCTCCTACTGCATCATCTAAAGATTCACCTAATAATTCATATCTACCTAATTTTATGACTTTAATTAATTGTGTATGACTTCCAGAAATTAATAAAGCAATAAAAGGAAAGAAGGGTTGTTGTTTAGGTTCTAAAAATGGAGCTAAAATATGACCTTCCAGGTGGTTGATTGGTATAGCTGGAATATTTAATGAAAATGCCAGTGCATGTCCTAAGTTTGCTCCAACCAATAAGGAGCTAATTAATCCAGGACCAGCTGTATAAGCTACAGCATTAATATCATGAAAATTTAATTTTGCTTCTTTGAATATTAAACTAATTAATGGTGCTAATTTTCGTATATGATCACGAGCTGCTAACTCTGGTACTACACCACCATAATCTGCATGTAATGTCATTTGGCTAGAAATTTTATTGGCTAATAACCCTTTTTGCTTGTCATAAATAGCAACTCCTGTGTCATCACAGGAGGTTTCAATTCCAAGTACCCGCATTTATTATTCTTTATTATACTTTACAATAGAACTTATATTGCATTATAATATTTATAAGGATTGAAATCAATAATGAAGGAAAATAATACATGCCAATAATTAAGGTACGTGAAAATGAGCCTTTTGATATTGCCTTACGACGTTTTAAACGTTGTTGTGAAAAAGCAGGAATATTATCTGAAATTCGTAGGAGGGAATATTATGAAAAACCCACTACTGAACGGAAAAGAGCTAAAGCTTCTGCAATAAAGCGTTTATCTAAGAAGCTTGCGAGAGAAAGCGCACGCCGTATACGTCATTATTAAATTTTCAAAAATTCAATATTTTTACTTTTATAATTACATTTTCTTTATGCTTGGTCGAATCCCACCTGTATTTATTCAAACATTACTTGCTAGAACCAACCTTGTAGAACTCATCGAATCTCGTCTAAATTTAAAAAAGTATGGAAAGTATTATCGTACTTGTTGTCCGTTTCATAAGGACCATACACCTTCTTTTATTGTAAATAAAGAAAGACAATTCTTCTACTGCTTTGGTTGTGGAAAACATGGAAATGCAATTGATTTTATAATGAATTTTGATGGTTTAAATTTTATTGAAACCATTCAAGAGTTAGCAAGTATTAACAGTATTGAAGTAGAATATGAAAAAAATAATAAATTTTTTTACCGTCAAAAATTATATTTTCTTCTGAAAGAAGTAACTAAATTTTATCAAAAATCTCTTTGGCAAAAAACTGCCAAATGCGCTAGAAAATATTTAATACAACGTGGAATTCGTAGAGGTATAATAGAAGATTATTGTATTGGTTATGCTCCAGCTAATGGAAATCTTCTCAATTATTTAGGTAGAGATTATTTTAATAATTTAATTCAAGTTGGGATCTTTTTTACTAAATCTCAGAAAACTTATTCTAATTTTTTTAGGGAACGTATTATTTTTCCTATTCGTGATCAATATGGAAGAGTGCTAGGATTTGGCGGGAGAAGTCTAAATCATAATAGTCATCCTAAATATTTAAATTCTCCTCATACCATACTTTTTAATAAAGCACGTCAATTATATGGTATTTATGAATTATCTAAAAAATGTTCAAAAAATTCTTGTATTTTAGTAGTAGAAGGATATATGGACGTAATTGCTTTAGCACAAGCTGGTATTTATTATACCGTTGCGTTATTAGGTACATCTACGACTAGAGACCAGATTCAATATTTATTTAGAATGACTAACCATATTATTTATTGTTATGATGGTGATCATGCAGGAAGGAATGCTGCATGGAAAGCACTTGAAATTGCTTTAGACTATATGTTGGATGGTCACGAGTTAAGCTTTATTTTTCTTCCAGATGGAGAAGACCCTGAATCTTTGATTAGAAAACAAGGTAAAATTTTTTTTGAACATAAAATACAAGAGGCCCAATCGTTTTATGATTTTATGTTTCATACTTTAAGCAAAAAAATCAATTTGTCTTGTATTGAAGGTAAGGCTAAATTCAGTTCACTAGCATTGCCATTGATTAATAAAATTCCCGGAGAGATGTTACGTTTTTCTTTACATCAGTTATTAGGTGAGAAAGTAGGTATTTTTGATTATACTAGACTAGTTAATTTAGCCAATAAATCAACAGATCAACTGAAATGCGGTTTAAAGTTAAAATTTACTCCTATGCGGATACTTATTACCTTATTACTTCAAAATCCATGTCTTTCAAGTATTGTTCCAGAATTAGATTGTTTAACTCATATAAAACTTGCTGGATTATCACTATTTATTGAATTAGTAAAAACCTGTAGAACTAATCCTAAAATTACTATGGGACAATTATTAGAATTATACCGAAATAGCAATTTAATAAAACCTCTTCAAATACTTGCAGTGTGGAATCATATGATTATAGATACAGAAGTGGAAAATACTTTTAAAGATGCATTAACTACCCTATATAATTTAGCACTTAAACAACGTCAAGAAAAATTAATTGCTATAGAACGTAGTAAAGGATTAAATATTCAGGCTCGTCGAGAATTATGGGCTTTAAATAAAGCATTAGCAAAAAAATAAAAAATCATATAAAATGTAATTTTATCAACATTCCAAAAAGTATGGATATCATATAATGGGACATAATCCACAGTCACAGCTTAAACTTCTAATCACCAGGGGTAAAGAACAGGGTTATTTAACCGATGCGGAAGTAAATGATCACCTTCCAGATGGTATTGTTGAACCGGATCAAATTGAAAATATCATTCAGATGATCAATGATATGGGAATTCCGGTGGTGGAAAAAACTCCTGATACCGATGATTTGATGCTAAATATCAATAATCCATCTACTGATGAAGATACTGCCGAAGCTGCAGCTCAAGCATTATCTAGTGTGGATGGTGAATTAGATCGTACTACTGACCCTATACGTATGTATATGCGTGAGATGGGAGTAGTAGAATTATTAACTCGAGAGGGGGAAATTGATATTGCTAAACGTATTGAAGAAGGTATTAATCAAGTACAATGCTCAGTAGCTGAATATCCTGAAGCAATTACATATCTTTTAGAGCAATATGATCGAGTAGAAGTATATGAATTAAAATGGTCTGATTTAATAAGCGGTTTTGTTGATCAAAATGTTAAAGAGGATATAACATTTACTACTGTTGCTGCGCATATTGGATCTGAGCTATCTAGTGATGAAATGAATGATGATATAGATGAGTTCAATCATATTGATCCCGTTTTTGCACGAGAAAAGTTTAGAGCATTACGCATGCAATATGAAATCACGAGAAAAATAATTTGCGATAAGGGTCGCAAACATCCAGATGTTGCTATAGAAATAAAAAAACTATCCGAAATATTTAAACAATTTCGTTTAGTACCTAAGCAATTTGATTACTTAGTAAATAATATGCGTTCTATGATGGAACGTGTACGTATTCAAGAACGTCTGATTATGAAATTATGCATCAAAGAATGTAAAATTCCTAAGAATACTTTTATGTCTTTATTTATCGGCAATGAATCTAATGATTTTTGGATCAAACATGCTATTCTTAAGGATCAACCATGGTCTAAAAAACTCTATAAAATGACTGAGCACATATTAATAATTATACGAAAACTCTCTCAAATTGAAGAAGAAACCGGTCTTACTATTGAACAAATCAAAGATATCAATCGTCGAATGTCTATCGGAGAAGCGAAAGCCCGACGTGCCAAAAAAGACATGGTAGAAGCTAATTTACGTTTAGTTATTTCTATTGCAAAAAAATATACTAACCGTGGATTACAATTTCTTGATTTAATTCAGGAAGGTAATATTGGTTTAATGAAGGCAGTAGATAAATTTGAATATAGACGAGGATATAAATTTTCGACTTATGCTACATGGTGGATTCGTCAGGCTATTACACGTTCTATAGCTGATCAAGCAAGGACTATTCGTATTCCCGTACATATGATAGAAACCATAAATAAATTAAATCGAGTTTCTCGTAAAATATTACAAGAAATCGGTCGTGAACCAACTCCAGATGAACTTGCAGCCCGTATGATGATGCCTGAAGATAAAATTAGAAAAATATTAAAAATAGCAAAAGAACCTATCTCTATGGAAACACCTATTGGTGATGATGAGGATTCACATTTAGGAGATTTCATTGAAGATACAACTGTAGAAATGCCTTTAGAATCTGCTACTTTTGAAAGTCTTAAAGCGGCTACTAATTCCGTTTTGTCTGGGTTAACGGCACGTGAGGCCAAGGTATTACGAATGCGTTTTGGTATTGATATGAATACTGACCACACTTTAGAAGAAGTAGGTAAACAATTTGATGTAACACGCGAGCGTATTCGTCAAATAGAAGCTAAAGCTTTACGTAAATTGCGTCATCCTAGTAGGTCTGAATTACTGCGTAGTTTTATTGAAGATTAAAAAATGTGATAAGATTTATTAAACGGCCCTTTAGCTCAGAGGTTAGAGCAGACGACTCATAATCGTTTGGTCGCTGGTTCAAATCCAGCAAGGGCCACTCTTATATTAAGAAGTAATTCTTTATTTAATAACCACTTAAACAAATCGGGTGCCGAAGGCCGGATTTGAACCGGCATGCATTATTTATTATAGCGATTGATTTTGAGTCAATTGCGTCTACCAATTCCGCCACTTCGGCATTTGAGATATATTAACATAACTATTTTTATATTATATAATTTACTGTAATTTTTAGGAGACTCCATGCAGTTCAGTCTTAAAAACACGGATATAAAAAACAGTGATTGTTTGGTTATAGGAGTATTTGAATCTCGAAAATTATCTATTTCTGCCAAATATTTTGATAAAATCAGTAATTTTTACCTTAGTACTTTGCTACTTCAAGAATATTTTGAAGGTAAAATTGGTCAATATTTACTTTTGTATAATGTCCCGAATGTTCCTTCAAAACGTATCTTACTTATGGGTTGTGGTAAGGAGCGTCAAATCAATCAAGATCATTATCAAACTCTTATCAATAAGATGATATATATCGTAAATGAAACTGGATCTAAAGAGGCGATATTATTTTTACCGGAATTAGAGATTAAAAATCTTAATATATATTGGAAAATACGTCAAGCAGTTGAAACTATAAAAAATGCTTTATATTCTTTTAACCAATTTAAGAGTAATAAAACTCAATTTAAACGTCGTATTCACAAAATTATTTTTAATCTTTCACATTCGGAGGATTTTTACCTTGCACAGTTGGGGATTAAACATGGGATAGCTATTGCTGATGGTATCAAAATAGCAAAAGACCTTAGTAACTTGCCCCCAAATATTTGCAATTCATCTTATATGGATTCACAGGCTTATCAGTTATCCAATTTATATAAAAATATCAAAGTTTCATCAGTTAATGAATCGGAAATGAGAAATTTGGGTATGAATGCATATCTAGCAGTTGGAGAAGGATCTAAAAATGAATCTCTAATGACTATCATAGAATATCTACCAAATTTAAATGATAAACCTATTGTATTAATAGGCAAAGGATTAACTTTTGATGCTGGCGGATTATCTATAAAACCTGCTAATGCAATGGAAGAAATGAAGTATGATATGTGTGGTGCAGCTTGTGTATATGGTATTATGAATGTAATTGCTAAATTAGAATTGCCATTAAATCTCATTGGAATTCTTGCATGTTGCGAAAATATGATTAGTGAAAAATCTTTTCATCCCGGAGATATCTTAACTACTATGTCAGGAAAAACAGTGGAAGTTTTAAATACAGATGCTGAGGGAAGATTGGTATTATGTGATGTTTTAACATATGTTGAAAAGTTTCATCCGAACATTGTAATTGATATAGCTACCTTGACTGGCGCATGTGTGATTGCATTAGGAAATGAAATTAGTGGATTGATGTCTAATAATAATAAATTAGCATCCCAATTACTAACAGCTTCTAAACTATCTGGTGATTTAGTATGGAGATTACCAATGATAGAACAATATCAAAATCAATTAACGTCAAATTATGCAGATATGACAAATATTGGTGGACGTTCAAGTTATGCAGGAGCTATTACAGCAGCTTGTTTTTTAGCACGTTTTACCACTAAATATAGGTGGGCACATTTAGATATTGCAGGTACTGCATGGAAATCAGCAACAGGTGCTACAGGAAGACCCGTCTCTTTGATTTCTCAATTTTTATTAAATCAATTGAGGTCTGATCCTCCTACAAACAAACCAAGTGTAATAACATAACAAACAGTTAACCCCTCCTCTAGCTAACCTTGTTATTATAATATGGAAAAACAATATAATCCGAAAGAAATAGAACAACAGATCTATGAGTATTGGGAAAAAAAAGGATCATTTCATCCGCATGGAAATACGTGTAAAGAGAGTTTTTGCATTGTGCTGCCGCCACCAAATATTACTGGAAGTTTGCATATGGGACATGCTTTTCAGCAAACTATTATGGACATACTAATTCGTTATCATCGTATGCAAGGTAAAAATACTTTATGGCAAGTAGGTACAGATCATGCGGGGATTGCTACCCAAATTATAATAGAACGTAAATTAGCTTTACAAACTGGAAAAAATCCCAAAAGTTTTGGAAGGATAAATTTTATTAATCAAGTTTGGCAATGGTCAAAAAAATTACAAAAAAGCATTATTAGTCAAATGAAACGTTTAGGTAATTCTGCCGATTGGAAACGTGAAAGATTCACAATGGATTCTGATTTTTCTATTTCAGTAACCGAAGCATTTACGTGTTTATATAAAGAGGGTTTAATTTATCGTGGAAAACGTTTGGTAAATTGGGATCCGGTACTAGAAACAGCTATTTCTGATTTAGAAGTTGATAATCGTAAATATAAAGGATCAATGTGGTATATACGTTATCCATTAACTAACCAAAAAATCCGTACTTTTAATGGTAAAAATTACTTGGTAGTAGCTACTACTAGGCCTGAAACTATTTTTGGTGATACCGGAATTGCTGTTCATCCTAATGATCAGCGTTATAAAGAATTAATCGGTCAATTGGTAAAGATTCCTTTATTAAATCGTTCGATTCCTATTATCGCTGATAAACAAATTGATATGTCTATAGGAACAGGATGTATGAAAATTACACCCGCTCATGATTTTAAAGATTATGAGATAGGTTGTCGCTATGGGTTACCAATAATTAATATTTTTAATCTTAATGGAACTATTAGAACTTCTGCAGAAATATTTGATTATCAAGGAACAATAATAAATCTTCCTTCTCTAATCATACCAAAAGAATTTCATAATTTAAAACGCACAGCTGCTCGAGAAAAAATTATTATTCAGTTAAAAGATTTGAATTTATTAGAAAAAATACAAGATCATGATTTTATAATGCCATATTCAGATCGTAGTGGTGCAATTGTTGAACCGATCTTAACTGATCAATGGTTTATTAGGACAAAATCTATGGCAAAACTTGCTATAGAAGCCGTTCAACAGAAAAAAATAAAATTTGTTCCGGAACAATATGAAAATCTTTATTTTTCTTGGATGCATGACATTCAAGATTGGTGTATATCTCGTAGTTTATGGTGGGGACATCGTATTCCTGCTTGGTATGATATTCATGGAAATGTTTATGTTGGTAGAAGTGAACAAGAAGTACGTTTAGAGAATAATTTTGAGAGAAGTTTTGCTTTAAATCAAGAAAATGATGTATTGGATACTTGGTTTTCATCTGCATTATGGACATTTGCCACTTTAGGATGGCCAAATAATATGGAAGCATTAGATATCTTTCATCCGACTAATATATTAGTAAGTGGATTTGATATTATTTTTTTTTGGATAGCACGTATGATAATGCTTACTATGCATTTTATAAAAGATAAACAAGGAAAACCACAAATCCCGTTTAAAACAGTGTATATAACAGGATTAATTAAAGACGAAGAAGGGAATAAAATGTCTAAATCAAAAGGAAATGTTATTGATCCTTTAGATATAATAGATGGAATTTCATTAGAAGCATTGTTAAAAAAACGTACAGAAAATATGATACAGCCTAAATTAGCTAATAATATTATTGAACGTACTAAAAAACAGTTTCCATTCGGAATAAAACCATATGGAACAGATGCATTAAGATTTACTTTAGCAGCTTTATCTTCTAGCTGTCGAGATATTCATTGGGATATGAAGCGAGTAGAAGGTTATCGCAATTTCTGTAATAAATTATGGAATGCTGCTAGGTTTGTTTTACAACATAAACCAGATCATAACATATCTACTGATCATAATTCATTATTAACCAGATCGGATCGTTGGATCAAATCGGAATTAACTATTACTATTAAAAATTATCGGGATGCACTAGATAATTATCGTTTTGATCTAGCATCTAACTTAATTTATGAATTTACTTGGAATAAATATTGTGACTGGTATTTAGAAATAGTCAAAGTCACACGGCAGAATTCTTTTGCAGGATACCGTACTATGATCGAAGTTTTCGAATCAATCTTATTATTAGCACATCCTATTATTCCTTTTATTACTGAAACACTTTGGCAACGTCTGAAAAGTCAAAATGATACTATTATGTTGCAATCTTTTCCTAATTATGATTCATCACAGTATGATCCTACTTCAATAATTGAAATGAACTTAATACAAAAAATAGTTATAGGCATACGTAATATTCGTTCGGAAATGAATTGGTCATTAAAGACACCATTAATAGTATTATTTCGTAATATTAATCATCAAGATGAGATTCGAATGATTGAGAAGAATACCGAACTATTATGTTTAATTGCTCGTTTAAGTTCAATTTCATTTTTAGAAAATGATTTTAAAATCAAGAATCTTATTTATAAGAATAAGATTATTTCAGGAGTAGAATTATTAATTCCATTGAATGGTTTACTGAATAAAAATATTGAATTAGAACGACTGACTAAACAACTTACTAAATTATGTCTGCAAATCAAACGAATAGAAATTCTTTTGTCTAATGAAGCTTTTCTGTGTAATGCTCCTCCACATGTAGTATTAAAAAATAGAAAACAATTGAATGCTTATTTGCAGGAGAAAAAAATTCTAGAAAATCAACAAACCTTATTGAATAAAATCTAATTAATTATTACTAATTAATGTTATTAAATCTAATAGTTTTTCTGAATATCCGATTTCATTATCATACCAAGATATAATTTTAAAGAAATTATTGTTTAATGCCATACCTGCATCTGCATCAAAAATTGATGTAAAACTTTCCCCATAAAAATCACTTGAAACTAATTTATTTTGGTTATAACCCAAAATACCTTGCAGATTAGTCTCAGATGCTTCTTTCATTCTGGTGCATATTTCTTCATAATTAACAGATTTTTTTAATCTTACTGTTAAATCTATCACTGATACATTAGATACTGGCACACGAAATGCCATTCCAGTTAATTTTCCTTTAAGTGAAGGAATAATTTTACTTATTGAATTTGCAGCTCCTGTAGAAGATGGAATTATATTTTGTAATCCACTTCTTCCTAATCTCCAATCTTTACTACAAATACCATCTACTATTTTTTGTGTCGCCGTTAGAGCATGTATAGTTGTCATCATCCCTTCTATAATTTCAAAATTCTCATGAAGAATTTTCACTATAGGAGCTAAGCAATTAGTAGTACAAGATGCATTGGAAACAATATTTTGGCCTTTATAACAATGATGATTTACTCCCATCACAAACATATCAGTATTATCTTTAGATGGTGCAGTAAGTACTACTTTTTTAGCTCCTGCTAGAAGATGTTTTGAAGCATATTCCTTGGTCAAAAACCTACCAGTAGCTTCAGCAACAATTTCAACTTCCATATCATTCCATTTTAAATTCAAAGGATTTGGTTCAGAAGTTACTTGTATAACTTGTTTATTTACTATTAAATTTCCATGTTTTATATCTATAGTACCCTGAAATATTCCATGAGTAGAATCATATTTTAAAATATAAGCTAAGTGATCGATTTTCAATAAATCATTTATAGCAACAATCTTAATATTTTTACGTTTTTGTGCTGCTCTAAAAATCATTCTACCAATCCTACCAAAACCATTAATTCCTATTTTTATACTCATCTATTTTCTCCCCAATTTTAATCCATTGTATAATTAGAGCATATAATACATTGTGCATAAATTTTAATAGAATTTAGAGATTCGGTTAACATCATTAGATATTGTACAAGATTATTAGAGTAAATCTTTTGGATTATAGGTAATTTTTCAAAAAGCATTAATTTGATCAACTGTTTCCTCCAAGATATTTTTTTATGATGATGAATCCATTCTACTTGCCATTGTTTTAATTTTGCTAATTCTGCCACTTTTAAAACCGCGTCATCAAAATCTCCTATAGCATCAATTAATCCGATTTCTTTTGCGTCAATACCAGACCACACTCTACCTCTAGCAATTGTCTCAACATATTCTGGGGAAAGATGTCTTGAAGCTGCTACCTCATGAACAAAATCATTGTAATGGTTTTCTACCTGTTTCTGAATCAAATATTTTTGTTCAGGTGTTAAAGCTTTTACCGGAGAAAACCTGAAAATAGGTGTAGTTGATAAGGTTGAATTTACGATACCATCAATATGTATACCGATTTTTTCTAAGGTATTTGCTAAATTTGGATATATAGTAAATACACCTATTGAACCCGTAAGAGTATTAGGATTTGCAATTATGTAATTAGCTGGAGTAGAAATCAAATAACCACCAGATGCAGCATACTTTCCCATATAAACTACTATTGGTTTGCCAGCTTCACGGATTTTTATAAGTGCATCGCGTATCATATATGATGCAGATGATATCCCCCCTGGACTATCAACATATAATATAAAACCTTTAAAATTTGGAGAACTGTTTGCTTTATAGATATCATTAATCGTATTAATAGCATTGGTAGATTTTAGATGATTAAAATCATGTTCCACAATCATTCCATGAACTTTAAAAACACCGATCTTATTATTGCTCATGAATTTTTTCAATTTAGATTGATGTTTTTTTTGTTCTAATATGTAATTCTTAACACTAATTTGATGATAATAATTATATTTTTCATTACCTCCAAATTTTTTAATCATTTCCTGATTAAATTCCTCTTGAGTCTTTAAATCATCAACTAATTGATTTTGATACGCATACTGTGCTGCATTAAATTGAACTTGGTTGAGTTTTCTCAATATTTCATTCGGAGTTGGAAAAATTTGTTGGATTGTCATATGCCGATTATCTGCTATGGTTTGTAGAAAATGATTCCATAAATCGTTTAATAAATGTTTGGTTTCCGCACGAACATGTGACGACATATTATTACGTATCAATGGCTCAACAGCAGATTTGTAATCCCCTATTCTAAATACTCCAAGATCTAATTTAATTTTGTCAAAAAAATCTTTAAAATAAAGAACTTCGTAAGAATAACCATGTAAGTTTACACCTCCTTGAGGTTCGAGATAAATTTTATTTGCATAACTTGCCAGATAATATTGCTTCTGTGTATAATTAGAACTTATAGAGTAAACCAACTTACCATGAGCACGAAATTCTTTTAAAGCTTTACCTAAGTATTCTAATGTACCTGTATCTAAATTTATTGAAGATAAATTAGATAAATTTAAAACTATACTAGATATAGTCGGATCAGATTTTGCTTGACGAATTGCTTCAACAAGATCAAATAACGAAATAATATTTGCTTTATGCTTGTCATTTCCTCTGATGATTTGGATTATTTTATGAAAAAATGTAGATATGATGCTTTGGTTACTACGATCGGGTACGTTTTTTATTATTTTATTCATATCTAATAATAACACTCGTGAAGAACTATTATCTTCAGGAATTTGAATTTTAGTAGGATGATGATAGTGCTTAAATAACATAAAAATTGTTAACATAATAAACAAAAAAATTAATATCAAAAGATTGGAAATACATTCACGAACAAAATGTAAAATCCACAAAAGAGTACGAGAAGCTTTCTTAAAATTATGCCATACGGTTTTCATACTATCTCCTATTATTAATTAATAGTTTATATGGTATTTTTAAGTCTAAATATGATAACAAAAATAATTTTTTAATGTGAGATTTTTTATCTATCTGAGATGAATTGGTAAATAATAAAAGTGATTAGGGTTATGAATGTTGTGAAAAATGATTTTTTATCTGAAATTATAGATAATGAAAACACCTTATTAGCACTTTCTCAATCTATTGCCGGTTACAATTTAGGTGATTTAGCAGTACATACAGGATTAAATATTCCAACCGATTTAAAATATAATAAAGGTTGGATAGGTAATTTAATAGAAAAATGTCTTGGAGCCAATGCGAAAAGTAAACCTCAACCTGATTTTGCAAAATTAGGAGTGGAATTAAAAACTATACCGGTAAATAGTTATGGTCGTCCACTTCAATCCACATTTATTTGCTCAGTATCATCATCTATTAATAAAAATATAGGTATCACATGGAAAATATCTAACGTTAAGTATAAACTCTCTAGAATTTTATGGGTACCTATAGAAGGTGACACAACTATTCCTCTTGCTTTGAGAAGAGTAGGTACTCCCTTTTTATGGAGTCCAAATTATTACGAAGAAAATACTATACGTTGTGATTGGGAAGAATTAATAGAATTAGTTATATGTGGAGAAATAGAAAATGTAAGTACTAGAAGTGGAAAAGTATTACAAATCTGTCCTAAAGCTACTGTATATAAAAAATTTCATGCAATAATTGGAACAGATGGCCAACCTATTCGAACCAGGCCTCTAGGTTTTTATTTAAGAAAAAATTTCACAGCTCTTATTTTGGCTCGTCAATTTTTACTCTAAATATAGAAACATAAAAATGTTTATTATTTCAACTAATGTTTGGCTATCTTTAATTACTTTAATTATTCTAGAAATAATATTAGGTATTGACAATATTATTTTTATTTCATTATTAGTTGCTAAATTACCTAAAGATCAACAGAAAAAAGTGAGTTATTTAGGATTAATAGCAGCAATGTTAATACGTCTAATATTATTATATTTTATGAGTAGGATGATAAAAATTAACCAAGTAGTATTTGCTCTATTCAATTATATTTTTACTATCCATAACCTGATTTTATTAGTAGGTGGATTATTTTTAATAATAAAATCTATTCTAGAAATTATTAATTTGCTTAGAGTAAATTTAAATGAAAAACAAATCGTTTCTTCTTGCTTCTCAGCAACAGTTGTTCAAATAATATTTTTAGATATACTGTTTAGTTTTGATTCCGTAATTACAGCTGTTGGTTTGTCAAATAATATTTTTATAATGTTTACTGCTATAATCATAGCAGTGATTATTATGATGTATACTGCATTAAAAATTTCTACATTTATTAATCATCACGTGTCATTGAAAATATTAGCATTAGCATTCTTATTTTTAGTAGGATTAACCTTGCTTCTTGAAGGATTCACAATCCATATTCCTATTGGGTATGTTTATTTTTCGTTATTTTTTTCTATAATTGTAGAAATCTTAAATATATTAACTAATAATAGAACCCGATCAAAGATTAAAACACGTTAAGAATTTAATATTCTATAACTACAGAAACCGTATCTGAATAACTTCCAGATGGAAGATCGGTTTGTGTTGGATTTATTAGAGCATTATAATATATCCTATTTGGAACTCCAGTTCCAAGAAATTTCTTTTTACTGTTTTTATTCCAAATAAGATTAGTATCGGGATGATAGATATTATATTGAATATAATGATTATTATCATCACTTAATTGACGCCATTGATCTTGAATATGGTTACCTTCAGTAAACCAAATATTATAATTTTCTTGTTTTGTACAACTTACAGTCATATTAATATTTAAAGGTTTAAATTGACTGACTAATGCATTACTGCCAAACTGAATATCAGGAAGATTGTTAATCATACAATCTTTTTTTATGATAGCATGAAGTGTTATGAAGGTTGAACCTTTACCCTTCCAAGATGATATGCATACCAAACTTCCAAATTTACAAATAGAATATTCCCAATTAATTTGGATTATATCTTGATATACTCCCGCTCTTACATTAGCATTTGGAAGAGTTTTTATATAAAGAGGAACTCTAGAATTAGTAGAGGAAAATATCTTAGAGATTAGATTAAGACTTTTATAATCAATGGAATCGCCAATTTTATTGGCATATTGATAATTTTTGTCAGGATAAATCCTATATTGAATGGAATCTCCAGATCCATTGATATTTTTCAATTGCATGTTATAAGATGTTCCAATAATCTTACCTTTAATCTTATTATGTGTTAGTACTGTCATACTTAGTCCAGAACATGTAAGTCCAGAATTACCTTCTGCTTTTATGCTACCATTTAAAACTGCAAAAGAATTAGAGTTTCCTAAATCTACTTTTCCATCTGATAACGAACAATCCGCTAATACCCAGTTACAAAATAATAATTTTATTATTACCAATGCTAATATAATAAAACTACCGGTTTTTTTAGTTATATAAGTATAAATCAGATTATTTACTGACAAACTTGGTTTCCTAAATTCAATATTCCATTATTTTTTTTTGTATTTAACCGTAGATTACAAGTTTTTCCATTATCTGATCGAGTAACTATGAGTTCAGGAGATTTTTTGAGTCCTTCAAGCCAAAATTGTCCATCCCAACCTAACCAAGTTACTTTTGAGGTTCCTTTTACTTTAACTAAACTCCCCGCAGGTAAAAAATTACCTTTATTATCTACTACATGAAATAGAAGTGCATGTAATTTATGAATATCAAATTCTATTAAACAACCACTATGTTCTTTAATGGAGAGTTTTTTTGTGGTTTCCGCTGCAATTACATCGATAGGTAATTTAATAGGATCTATCTCGAATTTTGATCGATACCATCCAGTAACTGTTGGAACTAGTACATGTCCAAAACGATTGGTTTTACCTACAAACTGATTTTCATAAAATACCGGAATATTACTATTTCCTTTAGTAGATACTAATGCAAAAGCATCATGAATAGGTTGAGCAAGATATATATGTCCTGCCATATTAACTACTGACCCTTCTAATTCAATCCAGGTATTTATATTGTTGTATAGATGCCCAAAAATTCCCAATCGACTTTCAAAATATTGATTTTTCCAAATGAAATTAGCTTCATGATATTTATTGTATTTTTCATTTTGAGAAATAATTAGATTCCATGCTATTTCTCCATGATGATTGGTGGAAATTTTATTACTCCATATTTGACGTAAATTAATTTGATCATTTTCATCAAGATTGGATGAAAACGATGTATTACCATTATTACCCCAAGACTTTAGAGGTAGAGTTAACATTAGTTGGCCATTTAAACTATGATGGTTTTTATTGTGATGTAGAACAGTCCATAAAGTTATACTTTTCGGGAATGTAACACTATAAGATAGATTAATTAATCGGTTGGGATTACCATCATTATTCCATGTATTTATTAATCCTAAACTAACATTTCCATAATTTCCCAGGTTTATACTTCCAGTAATATTGTTTTCATGACTATTGACTTTTAAAGATTTATAATTACTGCTATATAAAGCATTTATACTAAAGTATGCATTATTATAATTGTAACCAATAGTTATTTGATTCATCTTATTTTGACTTAAAAACGATGATGATTTATTAAAATCATAATTACTTCCCATCCACGATATTTTAACCACTCCTAATCTCATTGGTTTTACATTGGCACCAATTCCATAATTTAGTAAATGTTGACTCCCTTGCATTTGACCTTCTAAAGTTAACCATGATTTAATTCCATGACGAATTATGCCACTAGTCATTAGATGACTATAATTCATGGAATTTATACCGTAATTTTTACGTAATAGTCCTAATGAGAGACTAAAATTAGTTAATCCCCGCTTTAACAGTTCACTAGTAACATAAAATGGTATGACACAAATTTTTTTATTTTTTTGAGAAATGATAACTATTTTTGCTTTACTAGCACCTTGTAAATTAGGAATGGTATCAATTATAATAAAAGGTCCAGGATTAATTTTAGTAGACATCATTTTAGAATGATTAATATAAAGATCAATTTTGCTTGGTTCAACTGCATGACCATAAAAATCCGGTAATGGATATGTAATTATATCTGGAGATAATGAAAAATTACGAAACAATTTAATTCCACCTATTCTTAGCGGAATCGATCCAAATAACATATCGGTAGTACTATCTCCTATTATATAACTGACTAGATGTTTTTCATCATTGATATCAAGATGAGTATCATAGCGTATATAATACGGTTTAGAGAATTTATTACTCCAGCTACTGGTATTGGATAAAACACCCCATTTACTAAATACTCTGAATTCTGACCAAAAGTTTAAAGATCCAATTTGATTAGATGAAGATACTTGTGTATGACCATATAAATTATAATTTAATAACCATCCAAAATTACTCTGACTGGGTAGATTATTTTCTAGTATATGGTTCTGATTACTAAAAAATAGTTTTTGCTTTGGAAACCAAAAATATGGTACATCAATAAGTAATCGTTGTGATTGAATATCATATTGAATATGTACATTTTTTAGTTGATCTATAGCAAAAAAATGGGGAATTTTGAGATTCTTTGGAATAAGAAGTCCAGCATACTTCAGGTCTTTCAATCGAATATAATAATGATCATGGTTAAAATTAACACCAATAATTTTTCCTGTATCCATTCCATTAATAACTAATTCTAGATAAAGCTGATTAGTAGATCTTACTCTTAAGGGATTACCTAATACTAAGACTAGGTGTAAAAATATTATCGATACCAGAATAAATCTAATCGGTTTAATAAACTTATATCCATTCAATTTTTAACATTCTGGTATTAATTGTTGAAACTGTAGATTATCGTTAACTCTAGCCACTAAAAATCCTTTAGGAATAATCGTAGAAAAAGGAATAAATATTTCCGATTTAGGTAAAATATATCCAAAAAATCCATTATTAATTATATCTTTGGTTTTTTCATTTAAAACCATAATATCAGTAACTTTAGCATGAACTAACCCTTTATTATGAATAATTAATAATTTTTTACCATTTTTTGTTATTATGCGATAATATAATCTAGGCTGAGTTGCTGTGAAAGTACGTAAAGATTGATAATTCGGCTTGATCCCCCCAATAATATTTTTACCATTTAAAAATAATGGGATAGAATAACGCATTTTAAAAGTTAAACCCATTTTATCTTTAGTTGGTTCTATTATATCTTGAGGAATTTCATCAATCAGTATTCGATAGCTCCACTCGTGGTCTTGAGGAGGAGTTATATTTTTTATTAATCGAATTAGTTGCTTGTTTTTAGGTAAAATTTCTACCATTGGGGGACTAATAATTATTTCATGTTGTTCTAATAGTTGATTATCATTGTTCTTTTGTTTCCAACTAAAAACTCTAATTTGTATTAAAATAGAATTAGCACTATGGTTTTCTAACCATAATGAAGCAGCATTTTGATCAGCTTCAATTACTGGATCAAGCGGCCAAATTAGTATGGAGGAATTGGCTAGAAGTGAAGAATTGCATGTGATTAAATAAGATAAAATCACTCCTAACAAATAATATAGTAGGCTTTTGGTATGCATAATTTAATTTCTTCTTTTATTAATAACTAATAGTCATTGTTACTATATCTTCATACTGACCAGGTTCAGGTAAAATACTAGACTTAAATAAACGTGCATAAATATAATATTTGTTCTTTACCATGCCTAAGGTGATTAGAGATTTACTTTTACCACCATTAATATCATTTCCCCAAATTATACTATGTGCAGCATCTTGAAATAATTGATAGCGTAACATTTTATTTCCAGAGTTATTTTTTAATAATCGTCCCTGACTTATATTACCAATCATATTTTTTCCACTATCTAATGCTAAATTAATAGTAATACCTGGAGTGCACTTTAAGACTAAATTATAACTATAAATAGTATCTAGAGTTTGTTGAAGAGAAGTAATATTACCAAAATTAATAGTATTTAGATTTGTTGATTTTTTATTTAATTCACAACCTTTAACTATTTTAGCATAGATATTAAAATTTCTAGTCTTATAATAATTTTGGTCATCTGCTTGCAGAGTCACTACAAATAAGAAGTGTACTATAACAATACCTGTTTTTAATAAAACAGATAAACATCTTATTATATAATTTGTCAATTCCATATCTTGTTCTAGAGATTGTCAGGTAAGATGGAATGGATTCCTATAATTTGGAATCCAATCAATAAAATACATTCTATCCATCTAGTTTATTAATAACCATTATTATAGGAACATCTGAATGAGGATGTTAATTTAATTCTTCTTTACCAACTAACTGTAACAGTGACTGTATCAGTATAAGTACCTGCTTTCACTTCGGATTGTCTTGGTATACGTCCATAAATAATTAAAGGAGTGTCTTTGCCTGTTCCAGATTCAGCTTCCGATAATTCACTGTCCCAGTGATGTGTATGAGCTGCATCTTTATACAAATCATATTTGATATAATCACCTGTTTCTCCTTTCATACGTCTTTGTTTTCCATCTGGTTGTGATCCATCATTTAAACTAATATGAAAAGTTAATCCTTTTGTACAATTCAATCCTATTACAGATCCTGTTGTTGTCGTTGATTTACCATCAATCACCTTCTTAAGATTCGGATATTCTCCGAAGTCTATATTACCAACATTTATTAAGGGTCCTTGTGTCACTTCACAACCCTTACCGATAATTATTTGTACATGTAAATTATTCTCTATGTGTCCACCTGCATAAACATACGAAGAAAACAATATCATTGATATTATTGATAAGACTTTTATCATATTGACTATCCTTTTTAGTTAGGTCATCATATCTGGATATGATCAATGAATGATATAAATTTTTATACATTAAAGTGTAAAAGAACTCGATGATTTGTCAAATTTAAGAGTTAAGTAGTTATTCTTTTTTTGATATTTTTAGTAAAAGATGGGATCATATAACGTAAAAAAGGATGATTAATATCTAAAATCATTAAATCTTTATTCGATTGAAATATTTTTTTATAAGCGTGCAAAGTACGAACAAAACTATAAAACTTCGTATCTTGATTAAAATAAATTGAAAATAGTTTAGCTACAAATGCATCAGCTTCTCCATGTATAATATGTGCTTGTCTTTCAGATTCTGCTAAAATAGATATTACTTCATAATCTGCAGCTGCACGAATTTTTTCAGCTTCTTCTTTCCCTTTAGAACGATGAAGACGAGCATCTGCATCCCGTTCGGCACGCATTCTCTTATATATAGCATCTGACACTTCAGGAGGTAAATTGATTTGTTTGATACGTACATCTACCACTTGAATACCTAACAGATTTTTTGTGATATTAGTCCCTATGAAATGCGTATTAATAAGACTTTCATTTAATTTTTGATGTAATATTGAAGTTAATTTTCCTCTAGAATCCGTTACAATATCTTTGACATTTAAACGTCCTATTTCGGAACGAAGTCTATCACTAAATGTTTTCCTAAGAAAATTTTCTACTTTAGTAATATCTCCTCCACCTGTACTAACATAGAAACGATTAAAATCAGTAATACGCCATTTTATATATGAATCTACAATTAGATCTTTCTTTTCCTTAGTTACAAATCTATCAGTTTGATTTTCCAGAGTTTGAATACGAGCATCTAAAGATTTTACTGTTTCAATCAATGGATTTTTGAAATGTAATCCAGGCAATAATATTACTGTATTATGATTAATATCACGTAAAACTTTACCAAAACGTAATAAAATCCCTCGTTGCCCTTCTTGGATAATAAAACAGCAGGAGTAGAGTAAGATTATTATAGGAAATAAAATAGCTAAATATTTACGCATTATTTTCTACCCTAGGAGTACGTATTGCATGAGCTCTACGTTGATTCATCATGTCACCCGTGTTATAATCATGATTGGTATTGCTATTACTAGTGTATTTGTTATTATTTCTTAAAGAAGAACTCAGATGATTTTTTAGAAGTGGATTATTAAAATTTTTTAAGGGTATAAAGAAAAGATTATTACTATTAGAATGAAGAATTATCTTTTGGGTATGACTCAAGATATTTTCCATAGTTTCAATATATAATCGTTCTTTAGTAATTTCAGAAGCTTTTTTATATTCCGGTAGAATCTTGGCGAATTGCGTGATTTCTCCTTGAGCTTCTAATATAGTACGTGTTTTATAAGCATAGGCATCTTCAATTATACGTTGTGCTCTACCACTAGCTCGTGGTTGTACTTCATTAGCATAAGATTCGGCTTCGCGAATATATTGTTGTTCATTCTCTCGTGCAGCAATCACATCATCAAAAGCAGATTTAACTTCTTCAGGTGGACGAATTGCTTGCAAATTTACATCTAGTAATGTAATTCCCATGTTATATTGATTAATAGTTTGTTGTAATTCCTTTTTAGTATCTCTACGAATAAGAGTACGTCCTTCAGTCATAATAGTATCCATGCTAAATTTTCCAATCACACCACGTAAAGCACTATCAGTAGCTTGCCGTAAACTCTCATCGGGATTAGTAACTGAAAAAAGATAATTGACTGGATTAGTAACCCGATATTGTACATTCATTTCTACATGAACTAAATTTTCATCAGAAGTTAACATTCTTCCTGTAGCTACTATTTCGCGTACAGTTTCTATATTTATAGGATACACTCTATCAATAAAATTGAATTTCCAATTTAAACCAGGAAATACTATATGACTAAATTTACCCAATCTATTCACTACACCTCGATCAGATTCTGGAATTGTATAAAAACCACTTATTAACCAAAGTATCATACTGATAATGATTATTATCAAAAATACTCTTCCCGATTTATTATGATTACCTACTATTAAGTCAAAGAATTTTTTAAAATTACTCGATTGCTTTTCATTGTAGTCAGTTTCCTCCTCATAAGGATGGTTGTTATCTTTCCAAGGATCACGATTGGTTTTTATTCTTTTTCCATAAGATTGATATATATTCATTTTTATTACACCAAATATCACGGAACTTAATAAGTATTTATTAGTACCCTGAACGTTAGAAAAACCAGCAATATTAGCAGTATTTATTATTAGTAACCCATTGATCAAAATATTCAATCTGTTATTGCAATTTAATCTACTTTATTCAATTGAAAGTGGAATACGTTTACGACGTAATATATTTCAGAACGGATCCTGTAATAATTTCATTAATTGCCTTTTGACATGATTTTATAGAGAACCTCTCTCAAAACATTTAGCAAGAAGTACACTCTAATATTTTTATTAGATTCTTACATGCTAAATCAAGATCCTCATTATCAAACCAGTAAGTATTTTTCCATTTACGTAACCAAGTAAACTGATGTTTAGCAAGACGACGTGTAGCATAAATTGATTGTTTGAACATTTCGTCATAATTTATTTTTCCTTCAATATAAGACCACATTTGACGATAACCAACACAACGAAGAGAAGGCATATTTAGATTTAAATCTCCTCTCGAGAATAATTTTTGAACTTCATCTTCGAAGCCTTCATTTATCATTCTAAGAAAACGTTGTTCAATCAGGTGGTATAATTTGTATCGACATGAAGGAGAAATGACAAATTGTATAATATCATATTCTAAATCATTATCATTTTTTATTCTATTTAATGTAGTAAGTGTCTTACCAGAAATTAAACAAACTTCTATGGCTCGAGATATCCGGTGTCGATCATTACAATTAATTCGATTGGCTGCTATTGGATCTAATTGATAGAGTTGTTCGTGAATATTTTTCCATCCTTGTTGAATCGCGTGTTTGCAAATATATTGACGTATTATAGAATGAGATGTAGGTAATGATGATAGTCCTTCAATTAATATTTTAAAATAAAGCATAGAACCACCTACTAATAAAGGTAGTTTACCTTGCTTAGTAATATGATCCATTTTTTTTATCGCATCTTTTCTAAACTCCGCAACCGAATAAGTTTCTGATGGATCCCGAATATTCAATAAATGATGTGGAACTTGACCAAGTTGTTGATTGGTAGGTTTTGCTGTACCAATGTTCATTTCTCTATAAATCATAGCTGAATCAACACTTATTACTTCTATTGGAATGAATTGGCTTAATTTTATAGCTAAATCGGTTTTTCCTGATGCGGTGGGACCCATTAAAAAAATGGCTTTAGGTAATGGCATTACTTGATTTGTCATAATTATTTTTTAGTACGCTTAATGCTGAATTAATATCAATGCGTTGTAAAAAGTGCATAGGTGGTGATCGAATTAAATCGGGACAAAAAATTATCAGATCGTCAAATAAATCTATAACCTGTGAAAGGTTCCATTCTTTTGGTTTCTCAAGATATTTGACTAAAAAATTAATCAGGTTGATTTCTGATATTTCTGATAGGGTTGAAATATAAGTGAAAAGTTTAGAAAATACCTCATGCAATTTTTGCCAACGTAATATTAAAGGTACTGAACGAACTATTAATAAATTATTATCTATTACTAGATGAATCCCAAGTTTTTGAAAAAGATCAAAATTATTGTAAATAATATCCAAAAATTTTTTTTCTTTTATATTGAATCTTAATGGAATTAATAAGGGATATTTTTTTTTTACATTAGATTTTAATTGTATGATAGAAGAATATTTCTGAGCTACAGATAATGCAATGAGTATTAGTCCGTTTTTATCTTCTACTAATGCAATATCTTTTTCAAGTATACTTAGTACCTTTCCAAAATTTGGAATTTCATTATTCTGATTTAAAGAATTTTTTTTATAATTTGTTTTCAACAGTTGGTGGTTTTCAGAATTTTTTCTAGACAATAAATTTTGTCCGTTATATTCTTTAAATGTATTTACTAAACCTTGATGAATAAATTCATATATTAATTGGGATTGATAAAATCGTACATCATGTTTGGTAGGATGTACGTTAATATCTATTTCTTTTGGATTAATAGTTAAATATAGAATAAACTTCACTCGATCTTCATTACCGAAAGCATAATATGTTTGACGAATTACATGATATAATAGTCTATTGTGTACGATTCTTCCATTAACATAAAAATATTGTAAATCATTTGGAATGCTTGATTCATTTTTATATGATACCCATCCATGTAATTTCATATCTTTATATTCCCAATTGATTCTTAATAAGCGAGACCTAAAAATATTGCCAAAAACTGAATCAATTCTATGTTCAGGTTCAATCTGATTTAGATAGTGTCGAATTAATTTTCCATTATTTGTAAGAGTAATTGTCACATCAAATCGTGCTAAGGCTATACAACGTATTATTTTATCTATATGGAAAAATTCCGTTGTTTCAGTTCGCAGAAATTTTCGTCGGGCTGGAGTATTATAAAATAAATCACATACTTCTAAAGTAGTACCAATAGGATGTGCTATCGGAATAAGGTTGCGTTTGTTATTTAGTAATTGTGTAGTATATGTTGTTTGCCATGCTTCTTTTTGCAGTTTAGTTCTTGAAATTAATTTAAATCGTGATACTGAACTAATACTGGCTAATGCTTCTCCCCTAAAACCCAAACTAGTAATACTAGTTAAATCATCAATAGTAGAAATTTTGCTAGTAGTATGATTATCTAAAGCTAATAGAATTTCATTTTTATTAATTCCACAACCGTTATCACGAATACGAATTAATTGTATACCTCCTTTATTAATTTCAACATTAATCCTATTAGCTCCTGCATCTAAGCTATTCTCTAAGAGTTCTTTTACTACTGATGCAGGACGTTCTATTACTTCTCCCGCAGCAATTTGATTAGTAATCTGTCTGGGTAATTTTTTGATCTGCATACAAATATTCTTTATATTAAATTTTCATTATAAAAAACATAGTTTGGTTTCAAGGCTTTTATTGCATTTGTAGAAATTCAACGCTTTCTGAATTTTTTTCATAAAACAAACTAATTTCAAGAATATCAAGTAAAGATAAAAAGTGATAAATCTGTTCAGACTAAATTAGATAAATATCTTTTACACCAAAAAAAATTATTTTTCACTATCTGAATTGAGGAAGTTATGAGTAAGTACAATTTATAAAATTACGCTAATAGAATGTTTTTTTACCTTTCATCATAATTATATGGAGCGGGAAACGAGACTCGAACTCGCGACCCTAACCTTGGCAAGGTTATGCTCTACCAACTGAGCTATTCCCGCTAATATGAATTAGAACTATAACTGGATAAAATGTTCACGATAATAAGCTAATTCTGCGACTGATTCACGAATGTCTTCTAAAGCTTGATGAGTTCCACGTTTCTTAATTCCTTGAAGTATATTTGGTTTCCATCGACGAGCTAGTTCTTGAAGCGTACTAACATCTAGATAACGATAGCTAAAATATGCTTCTAATTGTGGCATATAACGAATTAAAAAACGACGATCCTGACCAATACTATTTCCACAAATAGGTGAAGTATTTTCTGGAACCCACTGTTTTAAAAATTCTAAAGTTGCTAATTCAGCATCACGTTCGGTATAAGTACTTGCTGTCACTCGATTAATTAATCCAGTAGCACTATGAGTTCGTAAATTCCATTGATCCATTTCTGCTAATTTTACCGAGGATTGATGTACAGCTAATACCGGTCCTTCTGCTAAAATATTTAGACTTACATCAGTAACTAAAGTAGCAATTTCAATAATTCTATTATGAATTGGATCTAAACCAGTCATTTCAAGATCAATCCAAATAAGATTTTTCTTATTTATCATGAAATTTATTATTTTTTCCTTATCATTAATTAATGATTATTACTACTTATTTCTATAATTTCAAAATTGGATATCTGTTAATAAAGAGGAATAGGATGTTTTAAGATTATTTAATTCGCGAAATATACTCACTTGATTGGGTATTAACTTTTACTATTTCTCCTCTTTTAACAAATAAAGGTACTTTTATTACGGCTCCAGTACTTAACGTCGCATATTTAGTTGAAGTTGTTACTGAATCACCTTTCAAACTAGGATCGGTATTAATTACTTGTAATTCAACTAAATGAGGAGGAGTAACAATTATAGCATTACCATTCCAGAGAGTTACAATACATTCAGCTTGTTCAATAATCCATTTTGCATTATCCCCGATAACTTGATGATTTGCAGTAAATTGTTCAAAAGTATTAGGTTCCATAAAATACCAAATCATGCCATCGTTATATAAGTAAATTAGATTAAGTTTAATAACATCCGCTTTTTCCACTATATCAGTAGCTTTAAAGGTTTTTTCAATTTGTTTTCCAGTAAATAACCTTCGCATTTTAACTCGTACAAAAGATTGCCCTTTACCAGGTTTTACAAATTCACTACTTTCAATACTATACGGTTCTTGATCAAATATAATTTTTAATCCGGAATACAAATCTTTACTTAAATAATTAGTCATCCTATTAATGATATAGAAACGAATTAAATAAATTCAATCAAAGAAAGATATTTATTTTTTTAACCACTTAATGATTTGATCTTGTATTCCAAATGCATTTAAACCATAGCAATTTCTCATTTCTTCCTGCGAACCGTGTGGAATAAATTCATCTGGTAACCCAATATTTAGAATGGGAACAAGAATCTGATTTCTTAGAATCAGTTCATTTACCGCACTTCCAGCTCCTCCAAAAATTACACCTTCTTCTAAGGTTACTAGTCTCTCATGATTTTCAACTAGCTTTAATATATGTTGTTGGTCAAGTGGTTTAACAAAACGCATATCAACTAGTGTTGCATTAAGATTTTCAGCCACTATTCTCGCTTGAGATAATAAATTTCCAAAATTAAGAATAGCTATTTTTTCTCCTAGTCTTTTTGTAATACTTTTGCCAATAGGTAGAAGCGAAAAGGAAGTAGTTAATAATTCAGTTACCATGTTACTACTACCACGGGGATATCTTACTATACTCGGACCATTATAATTATATCCAGTATATAGCATATTTATTAATTCATTTTCATCACTAGGAGTCATTATAACTAAATTAGGTATACAACGTAAAAAACTAATATCAAAAATACCTTGATGAGTTTGACCATCAAAACCAACAATACCTGCGCGATCTATAGCAAATAAAACTGGCAGTTTAGGAATAGCTATATCATGTATAATTTGATCATAGCATCTTTGTAAAAATGTCGAATAAATAGCAACCACTGGTCTACATTTTCCTATAGCTAAACCCGCCGCAAATGTGACTGCATGTTGTTCTGCAATTCCTACATCAAAAAATTGATCTCGATACTTTTTGGCAAAATCTGACATTCCAGAACCCTCACTCATTGCCGGAGTAATCGCCATCAACTTGTTATCATGTTTAGCTGTTTCAGCTAACCATATTCCAAAGGTTGTAGAGTAATCAAGTACTTTTTTTTTATTTTTAGCACTAGTAATTACTGCCTCTTCACTATTATTTAAATTAAATTTATTTACAGCATGCCACTTAATTGGGTTGTTTTCCGCTGGAGCATAACCTTTCCCTTTTTTAGTAATAATATGTAACAAATGAGGACCCGGTAAAGTACGGATTTTTTGAAAAATTTTTATTAAATTGATTACATCATGTCCATCATAAGGTCCCATATAATTGAAATTTAATAAGTTAAAAATAGTAACCGGTTGGTCTTTTAAAATATCTTCTGGATTCTTAATAGATAAGGAAGATAAATGGTTCTTTAAAGCACCTACATTTTCTGAAATAGACATTTTATTATCGTTAAGAATAACTAAAAGATTTGCTTTAATAAACCCCGCATGATTTATTGCTTCAAAAGCCATTCCCGCCGTCATAGCACCATCACCAATTACACAGACCGAATAAAGATCTAAGTTTAATTTAGCAACAGCTATTGCTAATCCTAATGCAGAGCTAATAGAAGTAGATGAATGACCAGCTGTCATAACATCATATGGGCTTTCTTCTCTACATAGAAAAGGATGTATTCCACCCTTTTGACGTATGTTATCAATGGTATCACGACGACCAGTAAGAATTTTATGTACATATGCTTGATGTCCAATATCCCATATCAAATGATCCAAAGGAGTATTATAAACATAATGTAAAGCAACTGTTAATTCAACCACACCTAATCCGGAAGCTAAATGTCCACTGTTACTACTAACCTTCTCCAGTAGATAATTACGCAATTCATTGCATAATTCGGGTAATTTTTCCTGTGGTAAAGAACGTAGTTTGTCTACTGAATTTAAAGTTCCAATCATTGCAAGAATTGGATATTTTTGTTTATCAAATGTTTTCATAGTAATTATTTATCACGTTTAATAATGTAGTTTGCTAATGCTTTTAAAGAGTTAGTATTAAACGAACACTCAGATAGAGTATTTAAAGCCTCAATAGCTTGTTCATATAATTTCAAAGCTTCTCTACGAGCATCTTCAATACCTAATATTGATGCAAAAGTATTTTTTCTTAACCCTTGATCAGATCCTGATTTTTTCCCCATTACTTTAGTTTCACCTATAACATCCAAAATATCATCTTGTAATTGAAATGCCAATCCTATTGATTTAGCATAATTTTCTAAGGCTGAATATAATACGGTATTATTACTAAAAGAAGAAGAGCAAGTCAATGCTCCTAACTTTACTGCAGCGTTAATTAATGCTCCGGTTTTATGATAATGAATTATTTTTAATTTTTCCGTACTGATATTTTCTTCACTATTTATTAAATCCAATGCTTGACCACTACACATACCTGCTACACCACTAGCATGAGCAAGTTCTTTTATCATTGCTAACCTATTATTTATTTCTACATTAGGCATGGGTGTTTCACTAAGAATTGAAAACGCAAGAGTTTGTAATGCGTCACCTGCTAAAATAGCTATAGACTCTCCAAACTTGATATGACAAGTTGGTTTTCCACGACGCAATAAAGCATTATCCATTATTGGTAAATCATCATGAATTAAAGAATAAGCATGAATACATTCTACTGCCACTGCAGGAGCATCTAAACTAGCATTATTTGAATTCAACATTTCACCAATAGTATAAACTAAAAAAGGACGTAATCTTTTGCCATTAGAAGAAATACTATATTTCATAGCGTTAACTAATTTACTATCTTGAAACGGTAATTGCTTCATAAAATAATTTAAGGCAAGATTAACACGTTTTTGATAGAATTCTAGTAAGTTGTTAAAAGTCATTTTTTTATTCACTATCTAAATGAGTTTTATCGGATTTTACAAAAGAAGATAATTCATAATGATTTTCTGATTTTAGTAAAATTTGAATACGTTGCTCTGCTTGTTGTAATTTTTTATGACTTAATTGAGCCAAATATACTCCTTTTTCAAAAGCATTCAGAGCTTCTTCTAAAGATAATTCTCCATTTTCTAAATATTTTACTATTTTTTCTAGTTCTTTTAAAGAATCTTCAAAATTAATTTTTGAAGACTCATCATCTTTAAACATAGTAATCTCAAAAGTGTTATTAATAATATTAATTTATATCATTTTATTTTCCAATACAAAATTTTGAGAAGATTTTTTCTAATAAATCCTGTGAGGAAGAATCTCCAATAAGATTACTAAGAGCGTTTTGAGTTAAGCGTAATTCTTCAGCCAGTAAATCATAAGAATAAGCATGATTTTTAATAAATTCTTGTTTTCCTTGTTCTAAATGTAACATAGCTTGTGATAACGCTTGTAAATGACGTTGTCTTGCCATAAAAATACCTTCGTTGGTATTAAAATTTCCCATAGATTTTTTTAAATGATCACATAATAACTCTATTCCTTGACCGGTTTTAGCAGAAATAGTAATAATTACACGATCAGATAATTGTATGTATTTAGATGATGAGTATTTAGTAATATCAGTTACATTATTGATTATAGTTAATGGAACTGATTGAGGAATCTTATCAAAAAAATCTGGAAATATAATAGATAAATCTGCAGTAAGATCAAGTGACTCATTGTTTGTTACTAATATTATATGATCAGCAATGTTTATTTCTTCTATAGCACGTTGTATACCAATGTTTTCGACGTAATTATTGGTTTTATGTAACCCTGCAGTGTCAATAATATGCAATGGCATACCTTCAATATTAATATACTCATGTAACATATCTCGGGTAGTTCCAGCATAATTAGTAACTATCGCACTTGGTTTACCGGCAAGATTATTAAAAATAGTTGACTTACCCACATTAGGAGCACCAATAATTATTACTTTACGTCCTTCTCGTAATAAGGTTCCTTGATAAGAAATCGTATGTATATCATTAATTGATTGAATAATTTTATTAAGATTCTTTACAATTTCATCTTTGGATAAAGAATTTATATCATATTCATTAGGAAAATTAATAGACGATTCTAAATAAATCCGCAAATTAGTTAGCTGATTTGCTAAAAATCTAATTTTATCTGAAAAAACACCTTGTAAAGAATTAAGTGCTGAACGCGCAGCTTGTTCAGAAGTAGCATTTATTAAGTCTGCAATGGCTTCTGCTTGGACTAAATCAATTTTATTATTAAGAAATGCCCGTTCAGTAAATTCTCCGGGTTTTGCAATACGAACGTCAGGAATGTTAGAGATTATTTTTAATAGCATATCTATAACTATAGGACTTCCATGACTATGTAATTCTAATACATTTTCACCTGTAAAAGAATTAGGGGCAGGAAACCATAATGTAATTCCTTTATCAATAATCCTACCTTTTTCATCATAAAAGGATAAATAATGAGCATATCTGGCAGATGGTAATTGACCTAATACTTGTTGTGCGACTTTTACAGTATTATCACCAGAAATACGTATGACACTTATTCCTCCATAACCAGGAGGAGTGGCCTGAGCAACAATAGTATCTGAAAGAGATTGTTTGATTTCAAAATTCATGATAAGTCTAATTAAATAGATTTAACTCTTATTTATATAATCCTTGTTTTTTTAAATTATGAGAAATTAATTGTTGTTGGATGATAGTAACTAAATTACTTACTATATAATATAGAACTAATCCAGACGGAAACCATAAGAAGAATAATGTAAATATTATTGGCATATATGACATAATTTTATGTTGCATTGGATCAGTTAGAGTAGGGGATGATGGAGACATTTTTTGAATTATCAACATAGTAATTCCCATTATTATAGGTAGAACATAATATGGATCTTGAGCTGATAAATCATTGATCCAGAGTATAAAAGGAGCATGTCTTAACTCAACTGCATTAATTAGCATATAATAAAGACCTAAAAAAATTGGCATCTGAATTATTAATGGCAAACACCCTCCTAAAGGATTAACCTTTTCTGATTTATATAAATTCATTATTTCCTGGCTCATTTTTTGTTTATTATTTCCCACGCGATCACGAATTTCCTGTATTTTTGGTTGTAATGATCGCATTTTTACTACTGAAGTAAATTGTGCTTTTGTTAAAGGATACATGATTGTCCTAACTATAATAGTTATTAATATTATAGAAAAACCCCAATTACCTATTTTAATTTGTATTGCTTTTAGTAATTTAAACAATGGTTGAGAAATAAACCATAACCATCCATAATCTACTGTAAGATCTAAATATGGTGCTGCTATAGCCATTTTTTGCTGAATTTTAGGACCAATCCATAAGGTTGCGGACAGATTTTTACTTTCTCCGGGAAAGATATTTATAGGAGTAGATTCATAACCAACCCAAACTATTCCAGGTGTATCACTACTTTTAGTATAAAATCTATTGAGACCGTTACTATGAGGAATCCAAGCCGTTACAAAATAATGTTGCAACATCGCTATCCAACCATTTAATGTACTAATTGTAAGATTATTATTATCATTGATTTTACTCAAATTATATTTTTTATATTTATTGTACATAGTAGAATATGCTACATAACGAGGGTTTGGTAATTTTAAATAAGGTTTAATAGCATTATGATTAGTAGGCATGCTTGTTGATTGTTTCAACCGTCCAAACATAGATACTTGCATTGGATATAAACTTGTATTAGTGATATAGTACTTTACATCAATAGAATATTGATTTCTTTTAAAAGAAAATATTTTTGTATAAATAAGACCATTATTATCCTTCCAATACAAAGGTATTTGTAAAGTATCTTGTGAGTTTTTCATTATATATGTATCATTTTGTACATGATACATGGGTGATGTTTCCATTTTTCTTGAATCATTATTGAATACTAATAATCCACTTTGTGCTTGAGAAATAAAAGTAGGAGTAGTTTGAAGCAATTTAAAAGAATGCTGAGTATTTAAGGTTTCTGGATAAGATAATAATTGAGCTTGAATAATATCTCCTCCATAAGTATTGAGGCGTAAAGATAATACATCTGTTTTTACCGAGATGATTTTACCTTTTTGTTTAAATGGAAATTTTTTGAATTTTAAAATATTTTCTGTGTTAGTCTTATCTGATTGGGATTGTAATTGTGAATTATGATCATTCTGCCAAGTTTGCCATATGATATAAGATACAAATATAAACATAATTAATATTAGATTACGTTGTAAATCCATCATTAATCTTCTCTAGTTATTATTTTTTTTTCCTCTGGTACTGGATCATTCAGATCACAACTTAAATTTAAAGGATGACATTTAACTATGCGTTTGATCGTTAAAATACTTCCCTGTATAATACCCAATCTACTGATAGCTTGAATACTATACTCAGAGCAAGTTGGTCTAAAACGACATCGCGGACTTATAAACACACTAATAAATTTTTGATAACTGTAAATAAGAGTTATTAATGATTTTTTTAAGTTAAAAGATAAGAATGATTCCATAATTCTTGAAGTTTTTCCATTATGATTTTATTTTTCATTAAAGATACTGTTTTTTTTATTATTATGATGAAATCCATTGATGGTAGTTCATTTTGAGTTAAACGAAAACTTTCACGGATTAATCTTTTTATCCTATTACGTTGACACGAATATTTCACATTATGTTTACTGATAATCAATCCAAGACGAGCATATTTATAGCCATTAGGATTATATAACATAATTATATGTGATCTATTTATCTTCATAGATTGTCGTAGAACCAATTGAAATTCTTTTGACTTTAACAAACGTAATTTTCTTGGAAAATGATAAGAGTTCACAATCCTAATTTATTAGAAATCAATTATTGGATACAGTTAGACGAGTTCGCCCTTTAGCACGTCTTCGTGCCAAAATATGACGACCATTTTTCGTTTTCATTCTAGTTCTAAATCCGTGAGAACGATTTCGTTTTAGTACAGATGGTTGAAAAGTACGTTTCATTATAGTTATAATAACCATATTTGATAAAAAATCATAAGGACCATTCTAACAATTATTAAAATTGTAGTCAATTTGGTTAATTAGTTTTTAAAAATATATTTATCTCTTATAAAATAAGTATATTATTTATCTTAATTTAAAAAAAAAGTTATCCAGCTAGATGCACTTTATTATTCAACGCGAAATTTTACTTAAAAAATTAAAAAAAATCAGTAGGATTATTAGCAATAAGCCATTGTTACCTATTGTTAATAATGTTCTTATAACAATTAGTTGCAATAAATTATTGTTAACTGTAACCAATTTAGAAATGGAAATTTCTACATATATTATTTTAAAAGAACCACATACAACTGGATGTAGTACTGTTTCAGCTAAAAAGTTATTAGATATTTGTCGATATTTACCAGAAAAAGCTAATATAAACATTTCTTTAATAAAGAGTAGAATTCTTATATATTCAGGATGCAGTAAATTTTATCTTTCTACATTACCAGTAAGTAGTTTTCCCAATTTGGAAGATTGTAAAAACCAGGTAGAATTTTCTATCCAAGCTAATGTAATGAAACATCTTCTTGAAGCTACTCATTTTTCTATGTCATATCAAGATGTTAGGTATTATCTAAATGGTTTATTATTGGAGACTAAAGAGAATTTATTATGTTGTGTAGCTACAGATGGACACCGAATAGCCATTTGTAGAATGGAAATAATTGAAATTATACCTACTTATTCAGTTATTTTACCACGTAAATATATTCTGGAATTATTACGTTTCCTCAAAGAAGAGGATTCTTTACTTCAAATTAAAATTGGAACGAATAATATTCGAATATATTTAAAGGATTATATTTTTACTTCAAGATTAATTGATGGAAAATTTCCCAATTATAACCACGTATTACATAAAAATTATGATAAAACGATCATAATGAATCGTGAAATATTAAAACAATCATTTTCAAGAATGTCAATTTTATGTAACCATAAATTAAATGAAGTTCGTCTTCATATTCAAAAAAATGAATTAAAAATCACTACTAGTAATTTATACCATGAAGAAGCTGAAGAAATCTTGCCCATTTGTTATGAAGGGGCTGATATGCAGATCAATTTTAATGTCAATTATATACTTGACGTTTTATATGTATTAAAATGTGATACAATCAAATTATCACTGTTAAACTCAATATCTAGTATTCAAATTAATGACATTGCCAGTGATTCTGCGGTTTATGTAATAATGCCCATTAAGTTCTAATTAAAAATTAGATCTTAATTGTTGAAAATATACCAAATAAAGGTAAATATTTTGATGACAAATGTTTATAACTCTTCCTGTATAAAAGTTCTCAAAGGATTAGAAGCAGTACGTAAACGTCCCGGTATGTATATTGGTAATACTGAGGATGGTACTGGTTTACATCATATGGTATTTGAAGTAATAGATAATGCTATTGATGAAGCATTAGCTGGTTATTGTAAAGAAATTAAAGTAATTATATATCCAGATAATTCCGTTTCAATACAAGATGATGGTAGAGGAATACCTACTGATATTCATAAGGAAGAAGGAGTCTCTGCAGCAGAAGTTATTATGACTGTATTACATGCCGGGGGAAAATTCGATGATCATTCTTATAAAGAATCTGGAGGACTTCATGGAGTTGGAATTTCAGTTGTAAATGCATTATCAGCTAAATTAGAATTAACTATTTATCGTGAAGGAAAAATTTTCTCTCAAGTTTACTTATATGGTCAGCCTCAAACTCCAATAAGAGTGGTTGGTAATACTGTAAAGACTGGTACCCGAGTACATTTTTGGCCGAGTTACAAAACCTTCAGCAAGGTTATTAGTTTTAACTATGATTGGTTAGAGAAAAGATTACGTGAATTATCCTTTTTAAATTCAAATATTCATATTTATCTTGAAGATCAAAGATCTAAAAAATTTTCTCATTATCATTACAATGGTGGAATTATAGCTTTCATTGAATATTTGAATAAGCATAAAAATGCTATTCATCCAAAAATTTTTTATTTTTCTTCGAATAAAAATAAGATTCATGTTGAAATATCATTACAATGGAACAATAGCTTTAAAGAAAAAATTTTTTGTTTTACTAATAATATTCCTCAACCAGATGGAGGTACTCATCTAGCAGGATTTCGTACAGCTATGACTCGTACATTACATGCTTATATAGATAAAGAAGGATATCTTAAAAAAAATAAAATATGTATTATTGGTGATGATATTAGAGAAGGTTTAGTCGCTATTGTTTCAGTTAGGCTTCCAGAACCGAAATTTTCTTCACAAACTAAAGAAAAGTTAGTTTCTTCTGAAGTTAAATCAATTGTAGAGTCCTTAACTTATGAACATTTTTATGATTTTCTTGTAGAAAATCCTCATGATGCAAAAATCATAGTCAATAAAGTTTTAGAAACGGCACGTGTACGAGAAGCGGCAAAACGTGTCCGTGAGATGACACGGAAAAAAGTAATAGTTGATTTGGTTGGTCTTCCAGGAAAATTGGCGGATTGTCAAGAACGTAATCCAAAAAAATCAGAACTTTATTTAGTAGAAGGAGATTCAGCTGGGGGATCTGCAAAACAGGGACGTAATCGATTATATCAAGCTATTTTACCTTTAAAAGGTAAAATTATTAATGTAGAAAAAGTGAAGTTTGAAAAAATGCTTACTTCCCAAGAAATAATTTCCTTAATTACAGTCTTAGGATGTGGAATAGGTAGTGAAGACTATGATCTAAGGAAATTACGATATGATCGCATTATTATTATGACTGACGCTGATGTTGATGGAGCACATATCAGAACATTATTACTGACATTTTTTTACCGACAACTACCCGAATTAATTGAACGTGGTCATCTTTATATTGCCCAACCTCCTCTTTACAGAGTAAAAAAAGGAAAAACTGAAAAATATATAAAAGATGATTTATCTTTAGAACAGTATCAAATAAATCATGTTATTAATGGAGCGTTCTTACATACTGATGAGATTGGAACCTCATCTCTAACAGGTAACCAATTAAAACAATTAATTGTAGAATATATTAATATTCAAAAATTGATTACTTCATTAAAACATAGTTTTCCTATAATTTTACTGAACACCTTAATTTATTATCCAACTTTAAATACCTTATTGGATAAATCTCAATTAGAAGATTGGATGTATGGACTCATTGAGATACTGAATAGAAAAGCATCTTATGGGATTTCCTATAGCGGAAAAATCCATAAACACTGTGAATCTTATGAAATATCTTTACAGGCATGTTTATATGGAAAAAATGTGGATTTTATTATCAATAAAAAATTTATTTCTAGTAATGAATATAAAAAGATTTGTTCTGTGGGAGAAAAAGTACGTGAATTAATCAAAATCAAAGGTTTGGTACAACTTGGTGATCAAAAAAAATATATTGCTAATTTTGATGAAGCCTTTCATTGGTTGATGAAAGAATCCCGACGAGGTTTAGCTATTCAACGTTATAAAGGATTAGGAGAAATGAACCCAAGACAACTATGGGATACAACAATGAATCCGATAAATCGTCGTTTACTGCGTGTTACAATAAGAGATGCTGTAAGTGCAGATAAATTATTTTCTACGTTAATGGGAGATGCAGTACAATCGCGTAGAATCTTTATAGAAAAAAATGCTATTAAAGCTATTAATATAGATATCTAAATTAGATTATTATTTTAGATTTCGTAAAATTGGAAATAAAATTACATCACGAATATTAGTATTATTAGTAAGTATCATAACTAAACGATCAATACCAATTCCTAATCCTGCTGTTGGTGGTAAACCATGTTCTAAGGTAATTAAATAATCTGTATCATATTTATGATACATACTTTCATCTTGAGAATCATGTTGTTGTAAAAAGCGTTTACTTTGTTCCTCTGCATCGTTTAATTCTGAAAAACCATTTCCTATTTCATAACCATTAATAAATAATTCAAATCTATCTGCAATAAAAGGATTAATTTCATTACGACGTGCTAAGGGTGATATTTCTATCGGATATTCTGTAATAAAAGTGGGGTAGATCAAGTGAGATTCAACTTTTTTTTCAAATATTTCATTTAGAATACGTCCATGTCCCCAATTCTTTTCAATTTTCACACCTAATAAATTGGCATAATGAATAGTTTGATTAAGATCTTCTAAATGTTGAATATCAATACTAAATTCAGATATATATTTACAAATAGCTTCTTTCATAGTCATTTTGAAAAATGGTTTTTGAAAATCAAAAGTATATTCTCCATATTTAATCAATGGAGAGTTGAAAAGATCTACTATTAAACTATTTAATAGTTTTTCTGTAAAAACCATTAGATCTTTATAATCAGCATATGCTATATATAATTCCATCATAGTAAATTCAGGATTATGTTGTGGCGATAATCCTTCATTTCTAAAATTCCGATTAATTTCGAATATCTTCTCAAAACCACCTACTACCAAACGTTTAAGATAAAGTTCAGGAGCGATACGTAAATATAAATTTAAATTTAATGCATTGTGATGTGTAATAAAAGGTTTGGCATTTCCTCCTCCTGGTATAGGATGCATCATCGGAGTTTCTACTTCTAAAAAATTTTGTTCTATCATGAAATTACGAATTTTTGATATTACTTGAGAACGTAAGATAAAAGTCTTACGTGAGTGATTATTGACAATTAGATCTAAATATCGTTGACGATAACATATTTCTTTATCTACAAGTTTATGAAATTTGTCTGGTAAAGGACGAAGTGCTTTAGTCAATAAACGAAGTTTGCTACAATATAAGGTAAGTTCATTAGTTTTAGTTTTAAATAATTTTCCATGTACACCAATAATATCTCCTAAGTCAAATTTTTTATAATGACACTTTTTTATATTATTGGCATATAATTGAATTGTACCTCCTATGTCTTGTAAAGTGATAAACATTGATTTACCCATAATACGACGGGCTAATATACGACCTGCGACCTTAATAATCTTATTTAATTTTTCTAATTCATTATTATTTTTATCATCAAATTTTACATGTAATTGATTAGAAGTATAATTTCTTTTAAAATCATTGGGATATGCAATACCCTCTTGACGTAATTCAGTTAATTTTTTTTGTCGGATTTCGCGTTCGGTTTTGATATCAGTAAATAAATTATTGGCTATATCGGAAGAATATGATCTAGACATTTTTAATCCTTAAAATCCTGCATTTAAACTTGCCTTAATAAATATATCTAACTTACCATTTAAAATATCCTGTATATCATGGCTTTCTACGCCAGTACGTAAATCTTTAATGCGTGAATTATCAAGTATATAAGAACGTATTTGTCTTCCCCATCCAATATCGGATTTATTTTCTTCAATTTCTTTTTTTTCTGCATTTTTATTTTTTATTGCTAGTTCATATAATTTGGCTTTCATTTGTTTTAATGCTTGATCTTTATTTCTATGTTGTGAACGTCCATTTTGACACTGAGTAACCACTCCAGTAGGTAAATGAGTAATGCGTACTGCAGATTCAGTACGATTAACATGCTGTCCCCCAGCTCCCGATGCACGATAAACATCAATTCTTAAATCACTCATATTAATGTGAATTTTCATGTTATCTTCTACTTCTGGATATATAAAAACTGAACTAAACGAAGTATGTCTTTTTCCGGTAGAATCAAATGGACTTTTACGTACTAGACGATGAATTCCAGTCTCAGTTCGTAACCAACCAAAAGCATATTTCCCTAAAACTCGTATAGTAGATGATTTAATTCCAGCTATATCTCCTAAAGATTCAGAAATTATTTCGGTCGTAAAGCCTTTATTTTCAGCCCATCTTAAATACATACGCATTAATATATTGGCCCAATCTTGAGCTTCGGTTCCCCCTGAACCGGCTTGAATATCAATATAGCAATTGGCATAATCGTTTGGTTTGCAAAACATATGGCTCCATTCTAATTGGACTATTTTTTCTTCTATTAGATTCATTTCAAGGATAATATCTTTGATAATGTCATCATCTTTATCTTCTAAAATATCTATCAAATTAGACAGATTGATTATCTCAAGATTTAATGTATCTAAATTCAATATGAAACTTTCTATAACCGCACGTTCTTTAGTTAAAGATTGTGCATAGTTAATATTTTTCCAGATTGATGGATTTTCTAATGCTTGATTAATATTTATCAACTTTATTTTATAAGAATTATATTTTCTATTTTCCTTGAGGAGATTAACTCGAGTAATAAGATTGTTAATTCTATCTTTGAAAAAATGAAGATCTAACATAATAGAAAATTTTTCTATATTTAATATGATATAAGTTATAAATAACTATAAAATGATTTTATTAATAAAACAATGTTTCATGATTATAAAAAAATATGATGATGAAATTATCAATTATTGAAATTATAATCGAATTTTAAAAAAAAAAAGATCAATTTACTTATGAATAAGTTAGGTTTTCCTTCTGTAGCTCCGGTTGAATCAAAATTATTACCTTTAACAATAATTTCATTAGAAGAATGGTGTATGGTAAAACTTACAGGAGCTGATACTTTTAGTTATATTCAAAAACAAATAACTTCTGATATAACTCAATTAAAATTCCATCAATATTATCAAACAGCTCATTGCAATGCTAAAGGTAAAATGTGGAGTAATTTAATTTTATTCCATTATCATGGAGGTTTAGCCTGGATAATACGACGATCTATGCAATCAATACAAATTGAGGCCTTAAAAAAATATGCAATTTTTTCAAAGATAATTATATCTACTAGTAGTGAATGTTTAATAGGTATAGCTGGATATCAAGCACGTGTAATATTATCACAGTTTGTCAAAGTTCCTTCTAAAGAATCTCCTGTTATACATTCTAAAAATATGGTTTTATTATGGTTTAATCATCCCTCAGAACGTTTTATCATTATAAGTAATAAAATAATGATAAAAAAATTGCAATCACAAATATCTCCATATTGTCAAATCAATAATAGTAGACAATGGATCTCATTAGATATAGAAGCGGGAAATCCTATTATTGATAAAATGAATTGTTGTAAATTTATTCCCCAAGCTGCTAATATGAATCTTATTGGAGATATCAATTTCAATAAAGGATGTTATTTAGGACAAGAAATAATATCATGTGCTAAATTTCGTGGAATTAATAAATATGCTCTTTATTGGTTAATTGGAAAATTAAATAATAAAATTCCTAATACTACATGTATAAATCTCATCCAATTAAATAGTAATAAAAATTATACCTATTCAGCTCATATACTAGCTATTTGTCGCATGAGAAATAATGAAGTTTGGATCCAAGCTATTCTAACCAAAGATCTTTCATACGATAGTAAATTTCGTCTTGATGGTGATGATGAAAGTAACTTTTATATTCGTCCAATATCTTATGAATGATGATAGGATTATGTTAAATTCATTTATAATTATTTTTTGTTAAGGTTGTAATACCAGAATTAGTCGAAATTAAAGCTATATCGGCACTACGAATGGTAAATAATCCTACAGTTACTACTCCTACAATCATACTAAGTGTTTTTTCTATTTTGATGGGTTCAATTAGAGATGTATTATATATATCTATAATCACGTTGCCATTTTCTGTTATTACACCACTTCTGTATTTTGGTAATGCACCTAATTTTACTATTTGACGAGCAACGTATGCTCGTGCCATAGGTATAACTTCTAATGGTATAGGAGAATTTTTACCTAATACTCTTACATATTTTGATTCATCAGCAATGCAAATAAAATGTTTTGACATTGCAGCAATTACTTTTTCTTGTGTTAGAGCACCTCCTTTTCCTTTAATCATTTGTAATTTATCATTAATTTCATCTGCACTATCTATATATAAAGATAATGAGTCTATATCGTTAGAATTAATCAATTGAATTCCGCATTTTTTCAATTTTAAAGAAGTCTCTTGTGAGCTAGATACGGCTCCGATGATTTTAAATTGAATGGTTTCTAACGCATCAATAAAATTATTTACAGTAGTTCCAGATCCTACACCAATAATTGTATCATGCTCTATATATTGTAGAGCTGCTATCGCAGCATTTTTTTTTAAGTTATCATTATTCATAATGAAAATATCCTAGGAATGTTATTTAGAAAATTTCTTAAGAGCTTCTTGAAAATGCTCTAGTAAATCCCAGTACACATTTTGTAAATCATTACCTTTACTCCACCATCGAATGATCAAATTTAAGGAAGATACTCCTATTTCATGTAATCTTATAGTTATTTCACGTTCTTTTATAATACGTTCATCTGCATACATGATATCATGTAGAATTTTTTTTAAACTATTAATATTTGCGTCAGGAGCCACTTTGAGAATGATCTCATTACGACGTATAGGTTCACGAGAATAATTAATAATATTGCCTGCTATCACTTTACCATTAGGGATAACTATTGTTTTTCCATCAGCTGAAAGTAATGTAGTGGAAAAAATCTGTATTTGTTGTACAATACCAGTGATACCACCTAGATCAACATATTCACCTACACGTAAGGGTCTAAATATTACCAGTAATACTCCTGCAGCCAAATTGGAAAGAGATCCTTGTAATGCTAAACCTACAGCTAAACCGGCTGCACCTAAAACTGCAATAATAGATGCGGTCTGTACGCCAACCCGATTCAGTGCTGCAGTAACTGCAAAAGTTATAATACTATATCGTAATAGCATAGACAAAAAGTCTGCTACGGTAATATCTAAATGTCTAGCTAAAAAAATTTTATTGATATTTTTTGCAATATAATTGGCAATACTCATACCAATACATATAATAACTATCGCAGCAATTATATTTTTTATATAACTTAAGAATAATGAATGATGATGTAACATCCAATTACATGCATTTTTCAGAATATTTAGTGCATCATGAGTAATTTCCATATCATTTTATAATGAAATTATTTTTAATAATAATTAAAATAAATTCACAGCATTTAGTTGTAAAAAAGTTTGTTCTAAACGTTGACACATACTTAATTGACCTGCACGCAACCAGTTTCGGGGATCATAAAATTTTTTATTGGGTTTATCAATTCCTTCTGGATTTCCCAATTGAGTATGTAAAAATGCTGCATTATCTTGGTAATATTTTAACACTCCGTTCCAAGTAGCCCATTGTATATCTGTATCAAAATTGATTTTAACTACACCATAATTTATAGATTCTTTAATTTCCTCCAGAGTAGAACCCGAGCCTCCATGAAAAACAAAATCTAATGGATTATGAGGTAAATTATGGTTTTTACTTACAAAGTTTTGAGAAGTTTTCAGGATTATTGGCATTAGCTTTATATTTCCAGATTTATAAACTCCATGTACATTACCAAAAGAAGCTGCTATAGTAAATTGTGAACTAATAGAACTAAGTTTTTCGTAGGAATAATTAACATCTTCTGGTTGGGTATATAATAAAGTATTTTCTAAATGCATATTATTTATTCCATCTTCTTCACCTCCAGTACAACCTAATTCTACTTCAAGAGTCATGCCTATTTTAGACATAAGAGATAAATAATAACAACTAATTGAAATATTATCTTTCAAAGGTTCTTGAGAAAGATCCAGCATATGAGAAGAAAAGAGAGGGTTACCTGTAGATAACCAGTATTCTTTTCCTACTTTTAATAAACCATCTAACCATGGTAAAAGATTTTTTGAGCAGTGATCTGTATGTAATATCACCGGAACTCCATAATATTTAGCCATTTCATGCACATGTTTTGCACCGGATATTGAACCTAAAATTGCTGCTTGATGTGATTGATTTGTTTTACATTTCTCAAAACCTTTGCCTGCAATAAAAGAAGCACCACTATAAGAAAATTGAATTATTACTGGAGCTTTAACTGTTGCAGCAGTTTCAAGAACAGCATTAATAGAATCAGTTCCAATACAATTAACTGCGGGCAAAGCCAAGTGATTTTTTTTTGCCAAGTTAAATATAAGTTGTATTTTCTTACCTGTAATGACTCCCGGTTTCACCCAATCAAAAATTTTCGACATATTCTAAAACATCCTATTATTTCTAATATAACCATAATGTTGTGCACGTTCTTTTAGTATAACTAAAGATGGTAATTCTTTCCCTTCCACAAAAGCTAAAAAAGCAGCTCCACCCGTAGATAAATAAGAGATTTTATTTTTTAACCCAAAAAGTTCTAGAGCAGCAATAGTATCCCCTCCTCCAACAATAGAAAATACCTGACTATTTACAATGGTTTTTGCAATTGTTTCAGTTCCTTTTCTAAAATTAGGAAATTCAAAAACCCCAACGGGTCCATTCCAAAGCACAGTTTTAGCTTGTTTCAGTAAATTGGCGATGAATTTTGCTGTAGTATCACCAAAATCCATAATTTCTTCATCATCTTCTATATCTGAAACATTCTTTACAATTGATTTAGCCGTTTCAGTAAATTCTTTACCAACACGAACATCTATAGGTGTAGGAATATTATAAGTATCTCGAAGCATTTTAGCGGCTGCTACCAAATCAGGCTCATAGAGAGATTGACCCACTTTATTATCAATTGCTACAAAGGTATTAGCTATTCCACCTCCTACAATTACCTTATCTGCCACTTTAGCAAGAGACGTTAATATATCAAATTTTGTTGATACTTTAGAACCTCCTAAGATTGCAATCATAGGTCTTTGAGGATTTTTTATAGCTTTACTTAAAGAGTTTAACTCGGCAACTAAAAGTGGTCCTGCACAAGCAATAGGAGCAAATTTACTTACTCCATACGTTGAAGCATGAATGCGATGACAGGTAGCAAATGCATCCATTACAAAAATATCGCATAACGCAGCGTATTTTTTAGCTAATTTTTCGTCGTTTTTTTTTTCTCCTTTATTAAATCTAACATTTTCTAGTATAACTACTTCATCTTTTGTAACGCTTACTCCTTCAAGATAATTTCTTTCAAAACGAATAGAAGAAAGGTACTTTTTCAATACCTTTGCTACAGGTAAAAGAGAAAAATCTGCATTAGATTCACCTTCTATAGGTCTTCCTAAATGAGAAAGAATCATAATAAATGCACCTTTTTTTCTGGCTAAATCAATTGTAGGTAAAATTGCACGAATACGTGCATCAGATATTACAATCCCATTTTTCATGGGAACATTTAAATCTACTCTAATAAGAACTCTTTTATCTGTTAGGTCTAAATCAGTCATCTTAATTATCGACATAATGTATCTATCCTCTAATACATTTGGTGTATTTTATGGAAATTAGCAGTTATAACAAATTTCTTCATGATTCCAGTAATAGATGTCTGATTTTTTTGTAAAAATATTTTTACTATTATGAAACTTACATAACTAACACTTGAAGAATAATAATGTGGATCTTCTTCAAAAAGAAGACGAACAACTCTTAATTAATCAAACCCTTTTAAATCTTAAGAAGAAATTATAATAAAAATCACTAATTCCACCTATTTGTTTTTTCTAGATTAAAATTTTTTTAACTTTACTAATAATATTTTCAACATTAAAACCAAACTGATGAAAAAGTTGTTTCGCTGTACCAGACTTTCCAAAACTCTGCATACCTATGATAATTCCATTACTACCAACGTATTTATGCCAAAAATCTGCAATCCCAGCTTCAATTGCAATACGTGCCTTTATTTTAGTAGGTAATACACTTTCACGATATCCCACATCCTGTTGATCAAATACATCTGTACAAGGCATGGAAACTACACGTACTAGATATCCTTCAAAAGTTAAAAGTTCATAAGCCATAGTAGCTAATTCTACTTCTGAACCTGTTGCAATAATAATCACTTGCGGTTCTTTAAGGGAACTTTTTAAGATATATGCGCCACGCTTAATATTATTTAATTGATCGTCAGACCGCTTTTCTTGTTTAAGAACTTGACGAGATAAGATTAAAGCTGTAGGACCCTGATTACGATCAATGGCATATTTCCATGCTATGGTAGTTTCTACCGAATCACAAGGACGCCATGTACTCAGATTGGGTGTTAAACGTAAAATAGCTAATTGTTCTACAGGCTGATGAGTAGGTCCATCTTCACCTACACCAATAGAATCATGAGTATAAATAAAAATTTGATGAATTTTCATTAAAGCTGCCATTCGTATAGCATTACGAGCATATTCTGAAAACATTAAAAATGTAGCAGTATAAGGTAAAAACTTACCATATAAAGCTATTCCATTAGCAATAGCGGTCATCCCAAATTCTCGTACTCCATAATGGATATAATTTCCTTCAGGATTATTGAAAATACATTTAGAGCCTGACCAAAGAGTAAAATTACTAGGTGTTAAGTCTGCTGACCCTCCGAAAAGTTCAGGTAATCTTTTACCAAAAAATTCTAAGCAATTTTGTGATGCTTTACGAGTAGCTATATTTGAAGGATGTTTTTGCAAAGATTGTATAAATATTTTTAACTCCAGATTAAGATTTGTAGGCATGATTTTATATTGTCTACGTATAAATTCATTGGCTAATTTAGGAAATGCACGTTTATATTCTCTAAATTTATTATTCCAATTGGATTCTTTCTGTTTTCCTAATTCTATTGCATTCCATTGCAAGTAAATTTCTTGAGGAATTACAAAAGGTAAATAATTCCAACCTAAGTTTTTACGAGTAGCTGTTATTTCCTCTTCTCCTAATGGCGTACCATGGATTTCAGATGTACCTGACTTATTTGGAGAACCAAAACCAATAATAGTTTTACAAATCAGAAGAGATGGCTTAAGTAGATGTTCTTTAGCTTCTTTTATTGCTCTATTAATAGATTCCGCATCATGACCATCTATATCTTGGATAACATGCCAACCATAAGATTCAAAACGTTTTGCTGTATCATCAGTTAACCATTTATCTGTATTTCCATCAATAGAAATATGATTGTTATCATAGAAGGTAATTAATTTTCCTAATTTTAAAGTACCTGCAAGTGAACATGCTTCATGTGATATGCCTTCCATGATACAACCATCTCCTATAAAAACATAAGTATAATGATCAATTATAATATGTTTAGATCGGTTAAATTGTGCTGATAAAGTACGTTCTGCTATAGCCATTCCTACTGCATTAGCTAGCCCTTGACCAAGAGGACCAGTAGTTGTTTCTACACCAGGTGTATGACTAACTTCAGGATGACCGGGAGTTTTTGAGTTGAATTGTCTGAAATTCTTGATTTCATTTATGGATACATCATATCCAGTTAGATGTAAAAGGCTATAAAGTAATAATGATCCATGGCCATTGGATAATATAAAACGATCTCGATTGATCCATCCTGGATTAGTAGGATTGTGATTTAGATGATCACGCCATAACACTTCAGCAATATCTGCCATTCCCATTGGCATTCCTGGATGACCTGACTGTGCTTTTTGTATAGCATCTATACTTAATATACGAATAACATTCGCTAGATCTTTACGTGAAAAAATTTTTCGTTCCATGAAATTTTATACAAAATTATTAATAAGCAAACATTATTATATACTAAGTATATAGTATAGGCATCACATTTAATTTAGACTTTATTTTACAATATACTTGCATGGAAAAGACTAAAGTATTAGAAGAACACAATGTTAATTTTTCACTTAATAAATACGATTATAGTTGTAACAAAAAACTTTCTAAAATTAGAGCAGCAGCAAGCGAATCTATATTGCTTTTATTTAAACCTCGATAACCCCGATTAATAAATAATTGATTTTTAGCTTCAACTGTAGTCAAACGTTCATCATATAAATCAACTGGAATAGTAAATAAATTATAGATATTTTTTGCAAAACATTGTGTTTGTATAGTTAATAATTGTTGTGAACCATCCATATTAATGGGTAATCCAACAATAATTTTATTTGGACACCATTCTGAGAGGAGTTTTTTTATTTTTATCCAATCTGGTATACCTTTATTTACTTTAATTGATGGTAATAAGGGACTAGCAGTTTTAGTTAAGGTTTGACCTACTGCAACACCAATATTTCGAGTTCCAAAATCAAAACCCAAAAAGATTTTTGACATAAGATGTAGAATGTTTTTAAAAAAATTAATTCAGACGTTTTTCGATCATATTCATTAATATCGCGGTAATACCCACCGATTTTTCTTTTTCAATTTCTTGTACGCAAGTTGGGCTAGTAATATTTATTTCAGTCAATTTATCACCGATAATATCTAAACCTACAAATAATAATCCTCTCTCTTGAAGAATAGGACTGATCATTTTAGCAATTTCCCTATCTTTTAAAGATAAAGATTGAACCTTGGCATGACCACCAACTGCTAAATTACCACGTGTTTCTCCTAATCTTGGTGTTCTTGCCAAACAGTAAGGAATAATTTCTCCATCTATTATGAACACACGTTTATCTCCTTCATTAATCTCCGGAATAAAAACTTGTGCCATACAAAAACGTTTGCCATAATTTGTAATAGTTTCTATTATAACAAAAATATTAGGATCAGATTTTCCAATTCTAAAAATTGACCGGCCCCCCATATTATCTAAAGGTTTCAAAATAATATCCCCATGTTTATGCAAAAAATTATAAATTTGATCGATATTTTTAGTGATTAAAGAATCTGGAATGATTTGAGGAAAGTAAGTAATGAACATTTTTTCATTGTAATCACGTAAACTTTTTGGTTTATTTATAATAAGAGTACCTTTTTGTTCAGCACGTTCTAAAATATAGGTAGAATATATAAAGTCTATATTGACAGGAGGATCTTTTCTCATTAAGATAACATTTAATTCATCTAGTTTAATAATTAGTTCCTTTCCTAATAAATACGAAGGATTTTTGTTTGGTTCAATACGTAAAGTTTTAGTACGTGCATATGCTACGTCATTAGATAAATATAAATCTTTTATTTCCATGCAGAATACTTCATAATGACGTTTTTGAGCTTCTAATATAATAGCTATGCTAGTGTCTTTATTAATATCTAATGTTTCAATCGGATCCATTATTATACCTAATTTAATCATAGAATTATTTCCTTCAGAAAAATTTCTCACTCTTCTCCAACACTATTTTTTTCAATGCTCTCTAGATAGATAACATTTACAGCACGTAATTCATTTAGATACATAGTTGATGTATGATTACCTCATATTATTTTTGAGATTTCATATTTTATGAAAACCGCTGATTTGTTTAGTAATTTTTGCTTTATAACCTTCATAAAATATAAAAAATTAATTCTACTTTTTTTAGATATTAGTAGCTTCTCTTAATATACTAACTTTATCTATTTTCTCCCAAGGAAAGTGAGATCTTCCAAAATGTCCATAAGTGGCGGTTTCTTGATAAATAGGATGTAGTAAATCCAACATACGAATTATTCCATAGGGACGAAGATCAAAAAACTGTCTAATTAAGGAGGTTAATTGTTTATGAGTTATTTTTCCAGTTCCAAAAGTTTCAACCATAATAGATGTCGGTTCTGCAATTCCTATAGCATATGAAAATTGGATTTCACACCGATCGGCTAGTCCAGCAGCAACGATATTTTTTGCAACATAACGAGCTGCGTAAGAGGCAGATCTGTCAACCTTAGAAGGATCTTTTCCTGAAAATGCTCCCCCTCCATGACGTGCCATTCCTCCATAAGTATCTACAATAATTTTTCGTCCAGTCAAACCACAGTCGCCCATAGGTCCACCTATAACAAATCTACCTGTAGGATTAATAAAATATTTAGTATATTTATTTAACCACTTTGAAGGTAATACCGGTTTAATAATTTCCTCCATAACAGCTTCTCGTAGTTGATTAGTTGTAATTTCTTCACTATGTTGTGTTGAGAATACAATAGTATCTAATCCAATAATTTTTCCACCATTATACCTAAATGTAACTTGAGTTTTAGCATCGGGTCTTAACCATGGAAGTATATATTTTTTACGTACTTCAGATTGACGTTTCATTAACCAGTGGGCATACATTAATGGAGCTGGCATAAACGCTTCAGTTTCATTAGTTGCATATCCAAACATTAATCCTTGATCTCCAGCTCCTTGTTCGAACAAAATAGGTCGATCAATGCCAGTTTTAATATCTGTAGATTGTTTACCAATGGTATTAAGAACGGCACATGAATTTGCATCAAAACCCATATTGGAATGGATATATCCAATATTTTGGATTGTATTACGTACGATATTTTCAATATCAATCCATGCAGTCGTGCTAATTTCTCCACCAACTAAAACCATACCTGTTTTAATGAAAGTCTCACATGCAACACGTGCATTTAAATCTTTCTCTAATAAAGAATCTAATATAGCATCAGATATCTGATCAGCAATTTTATCTGGATGTCCTTCGGAAACCGATTCAGAAGTAAAAAGATATTCAGTCATTTTTTATTTATCCTTAATTAAAAGGTGATTTTGACAATTAGATTTTCAGTAGTACTTATTAAAAATTTTTTATTTACCTCTTGATGATATGAAAAAGAACCCCACTTAAAGCTAATCTTATCTGAATTAGTGAACTAATACAATTAAACAGGATGGGTACTTTTTTGCATCAGAAAATTACCTGTAAATAATTTACTATAAATATTAGTAATCAAATTCAAGAATCATATTATTATGGAGACGTTTCGATGGGTAGAATTATTGGTATTGATTTAGGCACTACCAACTCTTGTGTTGCTGTTATGGATGGTGATAAACCTAAAGTATTGGAAAATGCTGAAGGTGATCGGACTACTCCTTCAATTATTGCTTTTTCACAGGATGAAGAAACTTTAGTAGGACAACCTGCTAAGCGCCAAGCGGTGACCAATCCACAAAATACTCTGTTTGCCATCAAACGACTAATTGGCCGTCGGTTTAAAGATGAGGAAGTTCAACGTGACGTAAATCTTATGCCTTATAAAATCATAGCGGCTGAAAATGGGGATGCTTGGTTAGAAGTCAAAGGTAAAAAAATGGCACCACCACAAATATCGGCTGAAGTTTTAAAAAAAATGAAGAAAACAGCTGAAGATTATCTAGGAGAATCAGTAACTGAAGCGGTTATCACAGTTCCCGCCTACTTTAATGATGCTCAACGTCAAGCTACTAAAGATGCTGGTCGCATTGCAGGTTTAGATGTTAAACGTATAATTAATGAACCAACTGCAGCCGCATTAGCATATGGTCTTGATAAAAGACAAGGAAATCGTATTATTGCTGTCTATGATTTAGGTGGGGGTACTTTTGATATTTCTATTATTGAAATAGATGAAGTGGATGGAGAAAAAACCTTTGAGGTTTTAGCTACTAATGGTGATACTCATTTAGGTGGAGAAGATTTTGATAATCGTTTAATTAATTATTTAGTAACCGAGTTTAAAAAAGAGCAAGGCATGGATTTACGGAATGATCCTTTAGCTATGCAACGATTAAAAGAAGCTGCCGAAAAAGCTAAAATAGAACTATCATCGGCACAACAAACAGATGTCAATTTGCCTTATATCACAGCAGATGCAAGTGGTCCTAAACATTTAAATATTAAAGTAACTCGTGCTAAACTAGAGTCACTAGTAGAAGATTTAGTTAATCGTTCTATTGAACCTCTAAAAATTGCACTAAAAGATGCAGGATTATCAATATCTAAAATAAATGATGTAATATTAGTAGGGGGACAAACTCGCATGCCAATGGTTCAAGCAAAAGTAGCATCTTTCTTTGGTAAAGAACCCCGTAAAGATGTTAATCCTGACGAAGCAGTTGCTGTTGGAGCAGCCGTTCAAGGTGGAGTTTTAGCTGGTCATGTAAAAGATGTATTATTGCTAGATGTAACGCCATTATCATTAGGTATTGAAACGATGGGAGGTGTTATGACGGCACTAATTAAAAAAAATACCACTATTCCTACTAAGCACAGTCAAGTTTTTTCAACCGCAGAGGATAATCAATCTGCAGTAACCATTCATGTTTTACAAGGAGAACGTAAACGTGCTGCTGATAATAAATCCTTAGGTCAATTCAATTTAGATGGTATAGATCGTGCACCTCGTGGTATACCTCAAATTGAGGTTACTTTTGATATTGATGCAGATGGAATTTTACACGTATCTGCAAGAGATAAGAAAAGTGGCAAAGAACAAAAAATTACTATTAAAGCTTCATCAGGATTAAGTGAAACCGAAATAAAAAAAATGGTACATGATGCAGAACTCAATGCTGAATCTGATCGTAAATTTGAAGAAATAGTTCAATTACGTAATCAAGCAGATCATTTATTACATAGTACCCGTAAACAACTCAATGAAGTTGAAAATAAATTATCTACTGAAGATAAAAATAATATTGAAACAGCAATAGAAAAATTAAATCAAGCTTTAAAAACCGAAGATAAACATGATATTAATACTAAAATACAACATTTAATGCAGGTATCCGAAAAAATTTTGGAAGTGTATAAATCACAAATAAACAAAGAAAGTAGTGAAAATGCTACGGTTCAGCCGAACAACAAAAAAGAAACGGATGTAGTAGATGCTGAATACGAAGAGGTCAAAGATGATAATAAAAAATAATCTATTATTGCTGCGTTAAAATTGATTGTAAATGTAAAGTAAAAGAGAGTGGTTGATTGAAATGGCTAATACTGATTATTATGAAATTCTGGGAGTTTCTAAATCTGCTGAGGAACGCGATATAAAAAAAGCGTACAAACGCTTAGCTATGAAATATCATCCAGATCGTAATCCTGGTAATAAACAAGCTGAATCCCAATTCAAAGAAATTAAGAAAGCTTATGAAATTTTAACTGATCCACAAAAGAAAGCAGCTTATGATCAATTTGGTCATACTGCTTTTGAACAAGCCTCAGCAGATAACGAGGGATTTAGTACTGCTAATACTGATTTTAGTGATATTTTTGGAGACGTTTTTGGGGATATTTTTGGAGGTAGTCGACGTAAAAACCAACCTGCTCAGGGATCAGATTTAAGTTATAAGTTATTATTATCGTTAGAAGAAGCGGTGCGTGGAGTTACTAAAGAAATTAGGATTCGCACACTTTCATTATGTAAATATTGTCATGGTAGTGGTGCAACTTTTGGAAGCTCACCAGTTAAATGTCAAACTTGTCATGGTGCTGGTCATATACAATTACGTCAAGGTTTTTTTACTGTACAACAGACATGTCCATATTGTCATGGAAAAGGAAATGTCATTCAAAATCCCTGTATTAGGTGCAGGGGTACAGGGAGAAGGGAACAAGAAAGGAATCTTTCCGTTAAAATACCGACTGGTATCAATCATGGTGATCGTATTAGACTCTCAGGAGAAGGAGAAGCTGGTGAGCATGGTGCTCCTGCAGGAGATTTGTATGTACAAATAGAAATAAAAAAACATCCTATTTTTGAAAGAGAAAATAATAATCTATATTGTGAAATTCCAATTAATTTTGTTGTAGCTGCGCTTGGTGGAGAAATTGAAGTACCTTCTTTAAGTGGTAAAATTAAGTTAAAAATTCCAGCAGAAACACAAACTGGCAAATTATTTCGCATGCGTGGTAAGGGAGTTACATCAGTACGAAAAAATTATCTAGGAGATTTATTATGTAGAGTTATTGTAGAAACTCCAGTTAATCTTAATGAACATCAAAAAAATCTCTTACGTGAATTAGGAAATACATTTAGTACATCTTTAGGAAAAGATAATAGTCCAAAATCAAAGAGTTTTTTTGAGGGTGTAAAAAAATTCTTTGATGATTTGACTAAATAAACATTTATTTAATCTAAATCTTAATTATTTCATATTTTTCAGGTGTTTGATTAAATTAGATTTGTGTCTAGCAGCTTTATTTTTATGTATTAATCCTTTTATAGATTGACGATCTAAAGCAGATTGCATAATAGAGAATGCTATAGAAGCAGCTTTCTTATCACCACTTTTAACAGTTGTATAGACGTTCTTAATAAAAGTACGCAACATAGAACGTTTACTATGATTAATTTTTCTACGTTTTTCAGAAGTTTGTATACGTTTCTGAGCGGATTTTATTTGAGCCAAATTATCTTCCTTCCTAATTTAATTATTATTAGTTTATAATATAGAGCTTTTGCTCTAACATTTGAATGTTTGATATAATAGCAAAAAAACATATATTTGAGTGAATAAATTTTCATTAAAAAATTAATAAATTTAATTTATATTTAGGAGAATTTTTTCTATTTATAAAATCCCAATATCTGATGAAATATAAAAAAATAATGAATGACTATAAATCTACTTTATATCTACCCGAAACTGATTTTCCAATGCGTGGTGATTTGGCTAATAAAGAACCTCAAAGATTACTACGTTGGTATAATGATCAATTGTATAGTTTAATTAGAAAATCTAAAAAAGGTAAAGAAATCTTCTTTCTTCATGATGGTCCTCCATACGCTAATGGCGCTTTACATATTGGTCATGCAGTTAATAAAATTATTAAAGATATCATTATTAAATCTAAAACTCTTGAAGGATTTGATTGTCCATATATTCCTGGATGGGATTGTCATGGATTACCAATTGAATTAAATGTAGAAACATCCCTAGGAAAACCCAGCAATCAGGTCAGTATGGCGGAATTTAGGCAAGTATGTCGTAATTATGCTGGTAAACAAATATCTAATCAAAAAAAAGATTTTATACGTATGGGTGTTATTGCAGATTGGGAAAATCCCTATTTAACTATGGATTTTCATAGTGAAGCTGAAATAATACGAATTCTAGGAAAAATTATTGCCAATGGATATTTGGTTAAAGGAACTAAACCAGTACCATGGTGTATTGATTGTGGTTCAGCATTATCTGATGCAGAAGTGATATATAAAAATGTGGTTTCTCAAGCTATTGATGCTGCTTTTTATTGTGTAGATATAGAAAACCTACTAACTAAATTTGGGATTCCAAAGTTAGATGCTCATATGAAGATCGCACTGATAGTTTGGACTACTACTCCATGGACATTACCAGCCAATCAAGCGATTTCGGTTGATGCACAAGCATGTTATCAATTGATTAAAATTACTGAGGAGAGATTAATAATTATCGCCAAATCTTTAAGTAATAAAGTTAGGAATCGTTTGAAGATAATTCATTGGGATGTATTAGGAGAAACCTTAGGTTCCGAACTAGAGTTCATACGTTGTTATCATCCATTTTTTAACCGGACAGTTCCAGTGTTATTAAGTAATGATGTTACATTAGATATGGGAACGGGGATTGTTCATATGGCACCTAGTCATGGAATTGATGATTATATAGTTTGTAAAAAGTATAAGATTGTACCAATCAATTTGATCAAATCCAATGGCTGTTATAAAACCAATATTCATTCTAAATTAGATGGAGTATCAGTATTTAAAGCCAATGAAATTATAATTAATATATTAAAAAACACAGGTGGTTTATTACATATTCAAAATATACAACATAGTTATCCTCATTGTTGGAGACATAAAAGCCAGATTATTTTTAGAGCTACTGAACAATGGTTTATTAATATGGAACATAAACAATTACGTGAAAAATCCATTGAGAATCTCCATAAAATACAATGGATTCCATCATGGGGAAAAGCACGTCTTAAAGCAATGATAGCCAATCGACCAGATTGGTGCATATCTCGTCAACGAACATGGGGAGTACCAATTCCTCTATTTATACATAAAGAAAATGGCAATTTACATCCCAATACATTAGCTATAATAGAAAAAGTAGCAAATCTTGTAGAACAAAAAGGCATTCAAGCATGGTGGGATTTATTACCAACAGATATTTTATCTCAATACGACGTTGAAAAATATCAAAAAAATTTAGATACTTTGGATGTTTGGTTTGATTCAGGATCTACTCATATCCTAATAAGAAATCAAAGACCAGAATTAAGCTTAAAAATTTCTGATATATATTTAGAAGGATCTGATCAATATCGAGGATGGTTTATGTCATCTTTGATGATTTCAATGATGATAAATAATTGTATTCCCTGTAAAAAAATTATCACACATGGTTTTGCTGTAGATAGCTATAGAAAAAAAATGTCTAAATCTGTTGGCAATATAATAAGTCCTCAGATTATAATAAAAAAATGGGGTGCTGATATTATGCGTTTATGGGTTGCTTCTACTGATTATTCCAAAGACATTACTCTATCTGAAGAAATTATTAATCGTTCTACAGATAACTACCGTAGAATTCGTAATACAGTTCGTTTTTTACTGGCTAATCTGAAAGATTTTAAACCTAAAAAGGAAATAATTCCTTATAAGGACCTGATCCGATTAGATGGTTGGATTTTAGAAATAGCAAACTCAACACAACAGCATATTATTAATGCTTATAAACAATATGACTTTCATTCAGTAGTTCATAATCTGATGCAGTTCTGTTCTATAGAACTAGGTTCTTTTTATCTAGATATAGTTAAAGATCGTCTCTATACAACTAAAAAAAATAGTTTAGCACGTAGAAGTTGTCAGACGGCTATCTTTTATATAGCTGAAGCTATGGTAAGATGGTTAGCACCCATTTTATCTTTTACTGCAGATGAAATATGGAATTATCTTCCTGGAAATCGTTCTAAGTATGTTTTTACAGAAGAATGGTTTAATAGATTATTAGATGTAGATAAAAATACATTAATAAATAAGGATTTTTGGAACGAATTAATAACTGTGCGTTATGAAATAAATAAAGCTTTGGAAAAAGCTCGTAGAGAAAAAAAATGGGGAGAATCATTATCAGTAGGAATTATAATTTATACTACTGGTTCAATAGCTGAAAAATTAAGAAACTTAGGTTCGGAATTGAAATTTTTTTTGTTAACTTCTAGCGCTGAAGTAATGGATTATGAATTAGCACCTATCAGTTCTATTCAGAGTAAATCTATTCCCAAATTTAATTTGGTTTTATATAAAGCGTCAGGAACCAAATGTTTACGCTGTTGGCATTATACTAGTGATATAGGTCAAAATAAACACTTTCCAGAACTTTGTGGGCGTTGTGTAAATAATATAATAGGAAAAGGTGAAATACGTCATTTTGTATGAATTTAAATAATAGCTTTTCTTACCTTCGATTAACAATTATTGTTGTAATGTTAGATTTTATTAGCAAACAATGGATAATTAAATCGTTTAAGTTAGGACAAGTAATTTCATTAACTCCTTTTTTAAATATTGTTTATACTCAAAATTATGGGGTGGCCTTGAATTTTTTTACCACTAAACAAGGCTGGAAATTTTGGGTATTAATTATTATCCAGATAATTTTAATCTCCAGATGTATTTATATTTATACAGTTCAAAAGAGTAACCATCTTGCATGGGCACTTATTATTGCTGGTTCATTAGGTAATTGTTCAGATCGAATTTTACATGGTTTTGTGATAGATTTTATAGATTTCAGGTTAATAAATAACTTGCATTTTCCCACCTTTAATTTGGCCGATCTTGCCATATGTATGGGAATCATAATAATTTTAATAAAAAAATCTTATTAATTAATCAATAAAGATGAAAACGATTGACAGGAATTTTTTAAGGAATACAAATAGATAGGAAAATAATCATGCGTATTTTATTAGCTAATCCACGGGGTTTTTGCGCGGGTGTAGTTCGTGCTATTAACATAGTTAAAAATGCTATAAAAAAATGGGGAACTCCAGTATATGTATACCATCAAGTAGTACATAATAGTTATGTAGTGAAAGAATTACATGAATATGGGGTGATATTTGTAGAAAAATTATCGGATGTTCCTGAGGGGGCAGTTCTTATATTTTCAGCTCATGGAGTATCCCAAAAATTACGTATCCAAGCAAAAAAACGAGGACTATTTATATTAGATGCAACTTGTCCATTAGTAACTAAAGTACATATGGAAGTAGCTCGTGCTAGTAGAAGAGGAATTGAATCTATTCTTATTGGTCATGCTGGTCACCCTGAAGTTGAAGGTACATTAGGTCAATATAGTAATATTACTAGTGGTATATATTTGATTGAATCTTCAGAAGATGTATATAACTTACAAATTAAGAATGAAAATAATTTATATTTTATGACTCAAACTACTTTATCAGTAGGTGAAACAGCCAATATTATAAAAACTTTAAAAGATCGATTTCCAAAAATTGTTGGTCCTAAAAAAACTGATATTTGTTATGCTACTACTAATAGGCAAAATGCTGTCCATGAACTAGCCCAAGAATCTGATCTAGTATTAGTTGTTGGTTCCCGTAATTCTTCTAATTCTAATCGTTTAGTAGAAGTAGTACTAGCAAGGGGTAAAAAAGCATATTTAATCGACTCTTTTAAAGATATAAATAATAAATGGATACAAAATATTAATTGCATTGGAATAACAGCTGGCGCCTCAGCACCCGAGTTCTTAGTAACCGAAGTGATTGAATATTTGAAAACTAATTTTAAGATCTCTAATGTTAGAGAATTATCTGGTTTTCAGGAAAATACGGAATTTAAATTACCACAAGAATTACAATAAAAATTATGTAGATTACTATTTAGTTAGATATAATTAATTTAAGAGAATTTATTAGTGGGTTTATACGGTCGACAGAGAATTAAGTAAAAATCGGGTAGATTTAAGATTCAATCTTAATTCCCAAGATAATAAAGTGACAATTTTTATTTATATATTATAAACAAGAGATTTTTAGTTATTGTTTATTTTTGCAGGGTATTTCATCATAAATATGAACTTCTTTGACAAATCAATAAAACCAGCCCTTTTCGTTTTAGAAGACGGAACCGAATTTCATGGGATCTCTGTAGGTGCGGATGGTATAACAGTTGGAGAAGTAATTTTCAATACGTCAATGACTGGTTATCAAGAGATATTAACAGATCCTTCCTATTATAAACAAATTATGGTTTTAACTTATCCTCATATCGGGAATGTAGGTACTAATGCATTGGATGAAGAATCTTCTAGAATCTATGTTAAGGGGTTAATTGTTCGCGAATTATCAATAATTGCTAGTAACTACCGTAATGAAGAAAATTTATCACATTATTTAAAAAGATATGGCATTGTTGCTATTGCAAACATTGATACTCGCAAATTAACTCGATTAATAAGAAGTACAGGATGTCAAAATGGGTGTATTATTACCGGACCTAATCCGAATTTACATCAAGCTGTACAAAAAGCTAAAAATCATCCAAAAATTACTAGCATAGATTTGGTAAGAGCTGTATCCACAAAATTAATATATAGTTGGAATGAAGGTAGTGTAGCATTAAATCGTTATATTTTAAAAACAATCAGAAAGAAACTTTCCTTACATGTAGTAGTATATGATTATGGCATAAAACGTAATATATTACGTTTATTAGTAGATAGAGGTTGCCAAGTTACAGTGGTACCAGCATGTACACCAGTAAAAGTAATTCTCTTATTAAAACCAGATGGAATATTTCTTTCCAATGGTCCTGGTGATCCAAATCAATGTGATTATGCTATTAAAACTATACGATTTTTCCTAAATATCAATATACCTATATTCGGTATTTGCTTAGGTCACCAGTTATTAGCTTTAGCAAATGGTGCTAAAATTATTAAAATGAAATTGGGTCATCACGGGTGTAATCATCCAGTTAGAGATCTTGAAAATAATAAAATACTAATTACTACTCAAAATCATGGATTTACTGTAGACGAAAATACTTTACCTAATAATTTACGTGTAACACATAGATCTTTGTTCGACGGAACAGTTCAGGGATTAAAGTTAACTGATAAACCAGTTTTTAGTTTTCAAGGACATCCTGAAGCTAGTCCTGGACCACATGATGCAAGTAGTTTATTTGATAAATTTATTTCATTTTTGGTTACTCATCGTTTAAATTTGCGCAAATAGGAAAGAATCAGGAGCAACAAAATGCCTAAACGTACCGATATTAATAGCATCCTGATTATTGGAGCAGGTCCTATCACTATAGGACAAGCATGTGAATTCGATTATTCAGGTGTTCAAGCTTGTAAAGCACTACGCGAAGAATCTTATCGTGTCATTTTAATTAATTCTAATCCCGCGACTATTATGACCGATCCTGGCATAGCCGATGCTACATATATTGAACCTATTAATTGGCAAATAGTCACTAAAATTATCGAAAAAGAACGTCCCGATGCCTTACTACCTACTTTAGGCGGACAAACTGCTCTAAATTGTACCCTAGATTTAGATCGTTATGGTGTATTGAAAAAATTTGGTTTAATTCTAATCGGTACTAGTCTTGAAACTATAAAGACCGCTGAAGATCGTAACCTATTTAAAAAAGCCATGAGAGAGATTGGATTAGAAACGGCACGCTCTCATATAGCTTATAATATAAGTGATGCATTACGAGCAGTTGAAACCATTGGATTTCCCTGCATTATTCGTTCAGCTTTTACCAGTGGGGGTTCAGGATCTAATATTGCATATAATATGAAAGAATTTACAAATTATTGTAAACATGCTCTCGATTTATCTCCAATTAATGAAATTATAATTGATGAATCTTTAATGGGATGGAAAGAATATGAACTAGAAGTGATACGAGATGAAAAAAATAATTTTGTAGTGATTTGTACTCTTGAAAATATTGACCCAATAGGAATACATACAGGTGATTCTTATATTATGTCACCTACACAAACTTTAACTGATAAAGAATCTCAAATCCTACGTAATGATTCTTCATTAATTTTAATCAAAATGAAGATGAAAAACGGGGGTGCTAATGTTCAATTTGCAATAAACCCTATAAATGGTCGTATAATTGTTATAGAAATGAATCCGCGTGTCTCTAGATCTTCCGCACTAGCTTCAAAAGCAACTGGATTTCCTATTGCTAAATTAACGGCTAAGCTGGCTGTAGGATATACTCTGGATGAATTTTATATAGGTGGAGTGATCCCTGCATCATTTGAACCAAGTTTAGATTATGTTGTCACTAAGATTCCACGATTTAATTTCGAAAAATTTGTTGGATCGAATGATCGATTGAGTACACAGATGAAATCGGTTGGTGAAGTAATGTCTATAGGCAGAAATTTTCAGGAATCCATACAAAAAGCATTACGTGGACTGGAAATAGGAGTTTATGGTTTTAATCCAAAAATTGATCTTAACGAACCGGATGCGCGATTACGAATTTGTCACGAATTGAAATCTCCTGGAGCTTACCGTGTTTTTTATATAGCTGATGCGTTTCGTATGGGATTTTCTGTTACTGAGGTATTGAATTTAACTGGAATTGATTCTTGGTTTTTAGTTCAACTAGAAGAACTAGTTCTTATAGAAAAAACCATTTTTCAACAAGGATTAAATGGATTACAATCATCTGTTTTGCGTTCTTTAAAAAAAAAAGGATTTTCAGATGTGAGAATAGCTGATTTAGTTGGTAGTTCGGAACACAACATACGTAAATTGCGTCAAGACTATAATATTCATCCAGTTTATAAACGTGTTGATACTTGTTCAGCAGAGTTTCCTAGTAAGACTAATTATTTATATTCGACTTATGAAGATGAATGTGAAGCGAATCCACAATCTAATCCAAACAAGATAATAATATTAGGAGGAGGTCCCAATCGAATTGGTCAAGGAATTGAATTTGATTATTGTTGTGTACATGCAGCAATGGCTTTACGTGAGAATGGATTTGAAATAATCATGATTAATTGTAATCCAGAAACTGTATCAACTGATTATGATATATCGGATCGACTATATTTTGAATCTATTACATTAGAAGATGTATTACAAGTAGTAAGAATAGAGAAACCTAAAGGAATTATTGTTCAATATGGTGGTCAAACTCCTTTAAGACTTGCACGTGATTTATATTTAGAAGGAGTACCTATAATAGGCACAAGTCCTGATTCTATTGATCGTGCTGAAAATCGAGCACTTTTTCAACAAACGATAACTAAATTAGGATTAAAACAACCCAAAAATGTTACAGTTTATACACTTGAACAGGCTGTAATAAAATCTAAAGAGATTGGTTATCCATTAATAGTTCGCCCTTCTTATGTATTAGGTGGTAGAGCAATGGAAATTATCTATGAAGAAGTTGATTTAAAACACTATTTTAAAAGTGTAATTAGTGTCTCTAGTAATGCTCCTGTATTATTAGAAAAATTTCTAGAAAATGCCATAGAAGTTGATGTGGATGCTATTTGTGATGGAAAAGATGTTTTAATTGGAGGAATTATGGAACATATTGAAGAAGCAGGAGTTCATTCCGGAGATTCAGCGTGTTCATTACCACCTTATACACTAAATTATGTGATACAAAATAAAATTCGTGATCAAGTAAGACAAATTGCTCTGGAATTTTCTATTAAGGGATTAATTAATGTACAATTTGCCATTCAAAATAATCGAATTTATTTGATAGAAGTAAATCCTCGGGCATCTCGTACAGTGCCTTTTGTTTCTAAAGCAACTGGAATCCCATTAGCAAAAATTGCTTCATTAGTAATGATAGGAAAAAGTCTGTTAGAACAAGGATTTACTCAGGAAATTATCCCCCCCTATTTTTCAGTTAAAGAAGTTGTATTACCTTTCAACAAATTTTCCGGATCACATCTGGTATTAGGACCAGAAATGCATTCTACTGGAGAAGCTATGGGGATAGCTAAAACTTTTCCTGAAGCTTTTGCAAAAGCTATATTAAGTATAGATAATAGTAATTCAATTAATAATTATGATTCTCTTGATGCTAAAACCAATAAAGTAAAAACATTAGATGTAGCCAAAAAATTACTGCTTCAACAAGGATTGCAAGGAAAACAAAGATCGTTGGATAAGATTCTTAATGATCCTACCTTAAAGAGTAATGTTATTGCTACTGTATTAGCTTTACAAGAAGATCCTACAAAAAACGTGTTATCCATTCAAGAATGGCATGCATTGATTAAAAATCATGGCAAAAATTTTATTAATTATGTGAGATGAAAATAAGTCTAAATATTATTAGGTGTTGGTTAAATAGCTAGCTTTCTCTTACCCAAGATCTTTTATTTATGCATTAGGAATTTTGCCTTTAAATAAAAACTTGATCATTTCTTTTTCAAGGAAATTTCGATCTTCAATTTTCAACAAATTTAACTTCATTTCATTTATTAGGATAGTTTGTTTTTCTAACCAAAATAACCATGCTTCCATAGAAATGTGATTATAAATCATCTTACCTAAATATCCCGGATAAAATTGCTTAGACTGTGCTTCAGCTTGACGTTGCAGATATTTACAAAAGATTCTTCTTTTGCGGTTCATTTATTTGTTTCCTAATTAAATGGTTAAAGATATCTGTAAAGATAATAGATTTTATCCTAAAAAAATTGTATAACAACTTGATCACTTATAGAATTTGGAAATTGAAGTGTTATATTTATTCAATTTCATATGACGGAGGATAAGATTTACATGTGTAATAATCCATTATTAAAATCTTTTACATTTGCTCCATTCTCTAGAATTCAACCTGAACATATAGTTCCCGCTATACAAACCTATCTAGATCAGTATAAGAAAGTTATAGATAAAATTCTTAACCATAATCAAAGTCCTTATAATTGGAACAATTTCTGTCAACCTTTAGAAGAATTATCATCAAATTTAAATAAGATTGTATCTGCTATACGTCATTTAAATGCAGTTAAAAATGATCAGAAGTTTAGAAACAATTATGAAAAATGTCTTTCTCTTATAGTAGAATTTAATACCTGGATAGGACAGCATAAAAAATTATATGATGCATGGAATGAAATTAAACACTCTTATAATTATACTTTTCTTAATAAAGCACAACAAAAAACTATCACTAATACCTTACAGGATTATGTGCTATCGGGAATAAACTTATCAAAAAGTAAGCAATGTCGTTATCGTGAAATAGTAGTACGTCTATCAGAGCTAAGTTGTAAGTATAGTAATAATATTTTAGATGCTACTAAAGATTGGAATAAACTTATTACTAATAAAAATGAACTTTCAGGAATTCCAGAAAACATTTTGTCTTCCGCATTTAAAAAAGCCGAAGCAAAAAAATTGCATGGTTGGTTACTGACTATAGATACTCCTACTTACAGTTCAATAATGACTTATTGTGATAATGCACTCCTTCGTCAGCAAATATATTATGCGTATACTACAAGAGCTTCTGACGTTAACCCTAATTTAAGGATATGGGATAATAGTGAAATTATTGGAGAAGAACTAAATCTTCGATATGAATTAGCACAATTGTTAGGTTTTAATTCATATGCGGATTTATCTTTAGTCAGTAAAATGGCAGACAATCCTGAACAAGTAAAATTCTTTTTAAATCAATTAGTAAATAAAGTTAAACCGCAAGCTGAAAAGGAACTAATGCAGTTAAAAAATTTTGTCAAAAATCACTATAATATTTCCGAATTACATGCATGGGATATTGCTTATTATAGTGAAAAACAAAAAAAGTATCTTTATGATATTAAAGATGAAGATCTTCGTTCTTATTTTCCAATTAAATACGTATTAAAGGGAATGTTTTCTATAGTAAATAAGATTTATGGAATTAAAATTAAAAAACGCTATAATATAGATGTTTGGCATCAAGATGTTATGGTTTTTGATGTATTGAATGAAAATAATCAGTTATACGGTACTATATATTTTGATTTATATCATCGTGATACTAAAATGAGTGGAGCATGGATGGATGTATGCACAGATAAAATACGTCAATCAAATAATATCTTAAAAAATCCGATAGTTTTTTTAACCACTAATTTTAGAGCGGCAGCAAAAAATGATAAAAATTCTGCCCTTTTATCTCATAATGAAGTTATTACCTTATTTCATGAGTTTGGTCATGCTTTGCATCACATATTAACAATAATAGAAGTTGGTGGAGTTTCTGGTATCAATGGTGTACCATTGGATGCAGTTGAGTTTCCCAGTCAATTTATGGAGAATTGGTGTTGGGAAAGTGAATCATTATTATTAATTTGTAGACATTATAAAACTGGTAAGACGATTCCTCAAAAACTCTTAGAAAAATTGTTATCATTAAGAACTTACCAAATTGCATTATTTATTCTTCGTCAATTAGAATTAAGTTTATTCGATTGGTATTTACATACCCAATTTTATCCAAAAGAACATGCAAAAAAACAAATATTAAAAATTCGTGATAAAATCCAACACATTTCTGTAATCCCAATACCTAAATGGAATCGTTTTTCACATTCATTTAGTCATATTTTTGCCAATGGATATGCTGCTGGATATTACAGCTATTTATGGGCTAACGTACTAGCTGCCGATGCATATTCTATGTTCTTAGAACAAGGAATTTTTAATTATGAATTAGGCAAATCTTTTTTAGATAAGATTTTATCACAGGGGGGTTCTGAAGATCCTTTAATATTGTTTAAACGTTTTAGAGGACGCGAACCTATAATTGATGCAATGTTGAAATCTTATGAGATTCAGTAAAATTTAGATTTAGATATTGTTTTCAATGATTTAGAATCATATAATAGTTTATTCTTATTTTATTTATAAAATATAATGCGCAAATAAAATGGGAAGGTTTTTTGAGTAAAAATAACCAAATACAACAATTAATTATTAATTCACATCGAATCTTAAATACACTAGGAATGCGTTGTCCTGAAACGATAATGATGCTGCGTAAGAATATTCGCAGCATGCAAGTAGATGAAAAATTATTATTTATTACTGATGATACTACAGCTCTTAGAGATATTCCGATTTTTTGTGAGTTTATGAATCATAGTTTAATTCATCAATATATTAAAGATATACCCTATTACTTTTTTATTAAAAAAGGAAAATTGAATGTTCTATAAATTTATTAAAAATCACAAGATTTTTTATTAACTATTAAATATAATAATCAATTATTATAGTTTATAATAAATAAAAAATATTTTCTTAGAAAGACTTAGTCTTAGTATTCTAATGAGTACTGTAATTAGATAAGAGAAGATACTCAAATGAAATTGGATCCAATACTACTATATAATATACAGTTTATGAATAATAATAAAAATTGCCAATTATATGTTCGGGAAATTTCTAATAGTAATTTATTTGGTTTTATAGAAATTGCTGATTTTGTTTTTACTACACCATCAACTCTGTTAGTAGATCCTGGAGTAGAAAAACTAAAAAATGAATTTTCTAATGTAATACGAAGTTATATTCCATTACAAACTATTAACAGAATAGATCTTTTAAAAGATCAAACGCAAGTTTCTGGACATGATAATGTAATTTTTTTTCCTTTTTGTTCTCCTAAGAAACCGAACTAAAAATATTTATTTACAATGGCGTTTATATAAACAGTAATATGCTTGACCAGCAATTCCGCTTCTATAAAAATGCCAGTTAGAGGGGATTTTTAGATTGCAATTTTTGACATGTGTCTCTATATAAATCCATGATGGTTCCATTAGCCAACTATTTTCTTCTAGTAATAAAATCGTAGAATTAATTAATTGACTATTAAAGGGAGGATCTATGAATATTAGATTAAATTTTTTTTTATATGTTGATAACCATTTTAAGGTGTTACTATGAATTACATGTCCATTTTTAATTCCTAAAATTAGAAGATTGTTTTGAATTTGAGTTACTACACTCTTATTTAACTCTAATAAAGTTGCACTAGCAGCGTGACGTGATAATGCCTCTATAGATAAAGCTCCAGTCCCCGCGTAACAATCCAGACAATGAGCGTTTTTAAAATTTAATTCAACAACGCTTAACCAGTTAAAAAGGGTTTCTCGTATTCTATTGGAAGTAGGACGTAGGGTAGGAAATGTTGTAGTGAAGGTTATTTTTCTGCTACGTAAATTACCGCCAATAATTCGAATTTTTCGGATGTTTTTGATCATTTAGTCTTTTTTTAGTCAACTGAAGAAATTAGGGTTATACTCATAATAAAATCAATATATATTTTATATGATGGTAGTAAGTATGATGATAAAAAATCGTTATTTTATTCGTTGGTGGATTTCTGATTCTATCAAAAATCAAGCAGAAGCAAAAAATGAAGAACCTAGAGAAACGGATAAATTAAAAGAAAATAACTTCGCCAATGAATATAGGCAAGATGAAAATGGTTCTATTTCTTCCAAAAATACATCTTTCATAGATTCAGAAAGTTTATTAATAAGACTTAAAGATCGGTTAAAAAAAACTAGTCAACAGATAGGAAGAAATTTGATGAATTTGATCAGCGGTAAGAAAGTTGATGAACATTTATTAGATAAAATAGAAGATCATTTATTGATGGCAGACGTTGGAATGAATACAGTTAATGAACTCATAAAAGTTATAAAAAATAATACTTACAGTCAATCATCATCAAATAATGTTGAAATTATTCATCGTATCCTAACAACTAAGATGATTCAAATTTTAAACAAAGTGGAAAAACCTTTAGAACTAGACAGTCATAAACCCTTTATTATATTAATAATAGGGGTAAATGGTACTGGTAAAACTACTACTATAGCTAAGATAGCACACCTATTACAATATCAAACTAATAAATCTGTCATGTTAGCAGCTGCTGATACTTTTCGAGTAGGTGCTATTGAACAACTTAAACTATGGGGACAAATAAACCATATTCCAGTGATCTCTAAACATAGAGGAGCTGATTCAGCATCAGTTATTTTTGAAGCAATTCAATCCGCTAAAGCAAAAAATATAGATGTTTTAATTGCTGATACAGCAGGAAGATTACACAATAATTTTTTTCTTATGGAAGAGTTGAAAAAAATTATTCGTATAATAAAAAAGATCGATGAAACTGCTCCTCATGAAGTAATGTTAGTAATTGATGCTAACACCGGACAAAATTCCATTAATCAATTAAGATTATTTCATGAAGCCACGCATGTAACTGGTCTAACTTTGACTAAATTAGATGGAACAGCGAAAGGTGGAATCCTTCTAAATTTGGCAAGTACATTTGAGATTCCAATTCGATATATTGGATTTGGGGAAGGTCTTGAAGATTTACAAGGGTTTAGTAGTAATGATTTTATAAAAGCTCTGTTTTCAGAATGGAAATGAAGTCTGCATAATACAACCAATACCAGTGGCTTCTTATAAAAATATCCTAATGAGGAATATATGATCCAACGAATGAAGAGTTTAGCAATTACCCCAATAGGAAGTTTAGAGTGCTATCTTAGAATAGCTAATTCTTATCCGATATTATCAGTAGAAGAAGAAAGGAGACTAGCAGAACGATTACATTATTTAGGTGATTTAGATGCTGCTAAGACTTTGATTTTATCCCACTTGCGGTTTGTAATACATATAACACGCAATTATTCAGGTTATGGATTATCACAATCAGATTTAATTCAAGAAGGCAATATTGGATTAATGAAAGCAATTAGACGTTTCAATCCTGAAGTAGGAGTACGTCTAATTTCTTTTGCAGTACATTGGATCAAAGCTGAAATTCATGAATATGTGTTACGTAATTGGCGCATTGTAAAAGTAGCCACTACTAAAGCACAAAGAAAATTATTTTTTAATTTACGTAAAAATAAACACCGATTAGGTTGGTTTAATCAAAAAGAAGTTGATATAGTTGCACGCGAATTAGGTGTTTCTAGTAAAGATGTACGTGAAATGGAATCACGCATGGCTGCTCAAGATATGACATTAGACCTAAATCCAAATGAGAGAACTGAAAAGGTATCTTCCCCCGTCTTATATCTACAAGATAAAACTTCAAACTTTGCTGATAATATTGTAGAAGATAATTGGGAAAATCATGCAGCTATGAAATTAAACAATGCAATAGAGGTTTTAGATGAACGTAGTCGAAATATTATTTATTCACGTTGGCTAGATGAAAATAATAAAAAAACCTTACAAGATTTAGCTGACGAATATGGAGTATCAGCAGAAAGAGTCCGACAATTAGAAAAAAATGCAATGAAAAAATTAAAAAAGGCAATTGAATAATGAAAATCGCTACTGTATAACATTATTATTTATTATAATTAAAGGACATTTTTATGAAAGTTTCAATTATAGGTGCAGCTGGAAATATTGGGCAAATACTCTCAGTGATTCTTAAAATCAAATTATTTCCTGGATCTGAACTTAATTTATATGATATTTCACCAGCTATCTTTGGTATTGCATTAGATTTAAGTCATATTCCCAATTCAGTTAAAGTACAAGGATTCAATCAAATTGAACCGACTTTATATAAATCGGATATAGTAATTATAACGGCAGGTGTAGCTCGCAAACCAGGTATGGATCGTTTAGATTTATTTCATGCAAATGCAAGTATTGTGTATACATTAAGTCAAAAAATAGCATTAATTTGTCCTCAATCACTAATTCTTGTTATTACTAATCCCTTAAATACAATACTTCCTATTGTAGCAGAAGTGTTAAAACAATCTGGATCCTATAATCCAAAAAAACTTTTCGGAATTACAACTTTAGATGTAATTCGTACTAATGCTTTTATAACAGAACTTAAAGGACAATGTTTATCTAGTGATGTGAAAGTTATTGGTGGACATTCGAGTATGACTATTTTACCTTTATTATCACATATCTCGGAGATGGTTTTTACCGAAGAAGAAGTAGTGAATATCACAAGACGTGTTAGAAATGCAGGTACCGAAGTGGTAGAGGCTAAAGTTGGTTATGGATCCGCTTCACTAGCAATGGGATACGCCGCTTCACATTTTGTATTTTCTTTATTAAAAGCATTAAATGGATCTTCTAATATTATAGAGTGTGCTTATATTGAAGGAGACGGTAAATATGCCAAATTTTTTGCTCAACCTTTCCTTTTAGGAAATCAAGGAATTGCAGAATTTTTACCAATTGAACCACTAAGTGTTTTTGAACAAAATACACTATATGAATTGATAAAAATTCTAAAAAAAGACATTCAAATTGGTGAAGAATTTATTAAAAAGCACCTGGAGGATTAATGAAAATGAAAACTTTTATGAAAAAAAAAAACAATGTAACACCAACTTGGTATTTGATTGATGCCAATTGTAAAAACTTAGGACGTTTAGCCAGTTTTTTAGCAATGCGATTGCGGGGTAAACATTATGTAGAATATACTCCTCATCTAGATATGGGTGATTATATAATTGTGATTAATGCTGAAAAAGTTATTATTACTGGGAAAAAATATGATAATAAAATTTATTATTATCATACAGGATATATTGGTCATCTGAAGAAAAATACTTTCAAAGATCTTATGAAACGTCATCCCTCACAAGTAATTGAAAAAGCTGTTCAAGGTATGTTACCAAAAGGGCCACTTGGACGTCTAATGTTTCGTAAATTAAAAGTTTACGCTGGTAATAAACATTTTCATACTGCCCAAAAACCCAACCCAATAACTTTAGATATTTAAATTAGGATCATTCATGGTAGAATCTCAATGGTATTATGGCACTGGCCGTCGTAAATCTTCTGCAGCACGAGTTTTTATAAAAATCGGAAAGGGTGAAATTATTATTAATAAACGTTCTTTAGATCAATATTTTGCTCGTGAAACAGATCGTATGATTATACTTCAACCTATAGAATTAATTGATATGGTAAGTAAAGTAAATATTTATATAACTGTAAAAGGAGGAGGAATTTCAGGTCAAGCAGGAGCAATTCGTCATGGTATAACTCGTGCTCTAATAGCATATGATGAATCCTTTCGTCCTTCTTTACGTCAAGCAGGTTTTGTAACACGTGATTCTCGTAAGGTTGAAAGGAAAAAATTTGGATTGCGTAAAGCACGCCGTAGTCCACAATTTTCAAAACGTTAAATTATTTTATTGGAAAACAAAATTGTTCCATTTTTAATCAAAGAAAAAATATATCGAAGACACTGATATAAAAATATCTTATGAAAAAACCATCGGCTTGAAAAAATTATATATTGAGGGTCTCAAATTTTTTTGATAAATATTGCTATTAGTAATAGATTTAAATGACAAGAGTAAAAAAACAAAAATTTATCTAAATATATAGCGAATAATGAGATTCATGCGATTTATATTGAAACCTATACTCTATAAGTAAATTAGATTCCATTTATTCTAGAGTGAAAGTTTTACATGGTACCATATTTAAAGCATCTGATTGGTGTGTATTTGAAAAAAAAATAGAAGATAACCATATTAGGTGCTAAAATTAAATAAAAAATCAATGAGGTAGTTATGTACGCTATTTTTAGAAGTGGTGGAAAACAACATCGGGTAGAACCAGGACAAATAGTTTGTTTAGAAAAATTAAAAACAATACCCCAAAATAACATTGAATTCAATCAAGTACTCATGGTAGTTAATGGTAAAGAGGTTAAAATTGGTACTCCTATATTAACAGGGGTTATAGTTAGAGCTGAAGTACTTTTTCATGATCGTGCAAAAAAAATTAAAATAGTTAAATTTAAACGCCGTAAACACTATGAGAAGCAACAAGGACATCGTCAATGGTATTCTCAAGTTAAAATTACTGAGATAATTTTTTAAATAAAGAACAGGATAAATATGGCACATAAAAAAGCTGGAGGATCTAGTAGAAACGGTCGTGATTCTCACTCTAAACGCCTTGGGATGAAACGATTTGGAGGAGAAAAAATATCGGCGGGCAGTATAATTGTCAGGCAACGAGGAACTAAATTTCATGCCGGCTATAATGTAGGATGTGGACGTGATCACACATTATTCGCTTTAACATCAGGTATTATAAAAATAACTACCAAAAATAATAAAAAACGTATTAATATTATTAGCTAATCAGATAGAGACAATATGGTGCAATGAAAAACACATGAAATTTGTTGATGAAGCATTCATATCGGTTATAGCTGGTGATGGTGGTAGTGGTTGTATTAGTTTTCTTCGTGAAAAATATATTCCAAAAGGAGGACCAGACGGAGGAAATGGAGGTAATGGTGGTAATATATATATTATTGCTGATATTAATTTAAATACACTGGTTGATTTTCGTTTCAAACGTATATTTCATGCTGAAAATGGTCATAAAGGACAAAGTCGTAATTGTACTGGTAGAAATGGTAAAGATATGATCATAAAAGTTCCAATAGGAACACGAGTTTTAGATCAACAAACTCATGAAATTCTGGGAGAGTTAATTCAACATAAGCAGAAAATTTTAGTGGCAAAAGGTGGATCACATGGCTTAGGAAATACAGGGTTTAAATCTTTTAGTAAAAATAGCATGCGATTTTGTAATACGATGGGAGAATCAGGAGAACAACGACAGTTAAAATTGGAAATGATGTTGCTAGCTGATGTAGGTTTAGTCGGATTACCCAATGCTGGTAAATCCACTTTCATAACAGCCGTTAGTACAGCTAAACCTAAAATTGCTGATTATCCTTTTACTACATTAATACCTGCTATTAGTGTAGCAGAAATTACTGACAATAAAAAATTTATAATTGCTGATCTTCCTGGAATAATAAAAGGAGCTTCTCATGGCACCGGATTAGGATTCAGATTTTTAAAACATTTAGAACGTTGTCATCTTTTATTACATTTAATTGATATAGCTTCATTGGATTTTGATCCCTTAAAAAATGCACTTGTTGTGAAACAAGAATTAAAAAATTATAGCTTAAAATTATCCAAAATTCCATGTTGGTTAATTTTTAATAAAATCGACTTATGTGAAGACAATCAACATATAAAAACATATATTCAAAATATAATAACATCGTTGCAATGGACAGATAAATATTATCTTATATCGGCAAAAACTCATAAAGGAGTAATGTCACTTGGTTTAGACATCATAGATTTTTTACAAAAACAATCCAAAACTAGTTATTCATCCAACCTTTACTAATAGGATAAGCTAAAAAAAACGTATATATTAAAGATATAATTTTAAAAAATATTCCTCCATATAGATGCCATATTCTTTGTGAGAATAAACAACCCGTTATGGCTATTACTACAGAATCAATAATATCTAAAGGCCAATGTAAACTTAAGTAAATTCTAGACCAGGAAATAATTAATGCAATGATAAATAATATCATTGCAGACCATAATCTATGCCATAATAAAAAAGAAATAGCTAAAGTAAAAATAATACTCGCATGATTACTAGGATTAGAAGAACTGTTAGAATGTTTAATAAATTTACGTCCCTTCCCTATAACAAAAGGTCGATGATGTGGAAAAAGACGTCTTATCAGAAATGAAAAACAGAGGGATATTATTATTGCCAGTATGGCTTTTAAAACGAATTGTCTCTGTATTTCATCACCCCAACACCACAAAATTATACAAACTAAAGGAACAATTCCAATTAAATACTGAGCTAAGTAAATAGCCAGTCGTATTTTCCAAATAGGTGAGTTATGATTAGCATTGATTAAAAAAAATCCCCACTCATTCATTTTATTCAACATAAAATTACGTTAATTAAAATATAGGCCAAAAAATTATTATTAAAGTACCTACTAATGTTAGTATAACATTAGCTATAGCATATGTTCCCGCATATCCTAAAGCCGGAATATTACTATGAGAAGCATCATTAATGATTTCCATGGCTGGTGCACAGGTACGTGCTCCCATAAGAGCTCCAAAGAGGAGTGCAGGATTCATATGTAAGATAAAAATTCCAAATAAAAAACCAATTACAACCGGTATTAAGCTAATTAGTAAACCAGCTAATAACATTTCTAGTGCTATATATAAACTCAGACCACCTACACTATGTGTTAAACTGCTGCCCGCATTTAATCCTACACCGGCCATAAAAGTCATTAAGCAAAATTCTTTTCCCATAGTCAAGGCTCCCGAAGGAATATATCCAAAAGTAGGATGATTAGCACGAAAAAAACCTAGCATAATTCCAGACAATAGTAAACCAGCAGCATTACCAATATTAAATATATAATGATTAAACTGAATAGTAATCATTCCAATAATTAGACCCATAACAAAAAAAGAACAAAAAGCTAATAAATCACTAGCCTGACTATGTATAGACATAAAACCAATGCGATCAGCTAAATTTTTAACTCTACGTTCTTCTCCACTAACTTGTAATATATCCCCTTTATTCAAAATAATGCTATCATCAAGTGGCATTTGAATTTGACTACGAATTATGTGATTTAAAAAACAACCCTGATCCGTTAGTTTAAGTGAACTTAAACGGTTGTTCACAGCATTATGATGTTTAACTACTATTTCTTCTGTTACAATACGCATATCTAATAAATCACGATCAAATACTTCTTTTCCATTTCTAAAACTAGGATCAAGTCTTGCATGTGCTTCAGGATAACCAACTAAAGATATTTCATCACCTATTTGTAAGATTGCGTCTCCATCAGGATTGGCAAGAATCCCATTACGACGAATACGTTCAATATAACATCCTGTTTTGAAATAAAGACCCAGCTCGCGTAAATTTTTCCCCCCAGTCCAATTAACTAATTCTGGACCAACACGATAAGCACGAATTACTGGCAACCAAACTTTTCTAAGACTTTCTTTATTTAATCCTCTTTCTAGTGCAATCTGTTGTGCACTAGTGGATAAATCATGTGGTTGCAACTTAGGTAAATAACGAGCACCAAACATTAAACTTATTAATCCTATTAAATAAGTAAGTGCATATCCTAAACTTAAATGATCTTGTGCTAAACGCAAGATATGTGGATCAGAAACCGATTGACGTAAAGTGTCATCAGCTCCCATTAATACTGGAGTAGATGTTATAGATCCAGCTAATATACCAGCTGTCATTGCACTATCCCAATTGAATAAATATCCTAAAGCCAAAGTAGTTAATAGCGCACTTGTTATCATAACAAATGTTATTAATAAATAATTTTTTCCATCCCGAAAAAATATAGCAAAAAAATTAGGACCGGCTTCTATTCCTACACAAAAAATAAATAGAGTAAATCCTAAACGCAAAGCTTCAGTATTTACTGAAAAATGTTCTTGTCCTAATAATAATGAAATTAACAAAATTCCAATAGAATTACCTAATTGAAAACTTCCTATTCGTAGCTTACCCAAACATAAACCTAAGCTAAGAATTACAAATAATAACAAAATATAATGGCTATCTAATAATGAAAGAACATTTATATTCACAATATCACTTATAATTTAGTTATGAAAAAATTCATCATTTAGACTGTTAGAAGATATCCATCTTCCTGAAAAATGACTTGGTCAAGTTATTTTCATGACATATTCTATATGATGTTATTTTAACATACAATAATAATCTCTTAAGAATTAAATTCTTATTATTTTTTTTGGCTTAGAGAATTTTTTATGAAACAAAAATCGATAGAACAAACAATTCATCATTTAAGATCTCTATTATTGCAGTATGAATATAATTACCATTCACTAAATGGTTCAGAAATCCCAGATGCAGAATATGATAAATTAAAATTAGAATTATGCAGATTAGAAAAATGCTATCCAGAATTTATAACAAACCATTCACCTACACAGTTGGTAGGTGCTCCATCTTTAATTACATTTAATTTAGTTACTCATGAAACTCCAATGTTATCATTAGATAACATCTCAAATGAAAAAGATTTTTTAAAATTTGTGAAAAAAATTTCCTTTTATCTAAAAGAAATAAAACAAGATCTGAATTTTTGTTGTGAACTGAAAATAGATGGAGTAGCCATTAATTTACTTTATGAAAATGGAGTACTTATCAGAGCTATTTCACGTGGTGACGGAATGACAGGAGAAGATATCACAGCAAATGCACGCACTATTGATGATATTCCAAAACAATTAAAAGGCGATAATGTCCCCGCTAGGATAGAAATTCGAGGAGAAGTGTTTATGACCAAAGAAGAATTCAAAAAATTGAATTCAGATGCTCGTCATACTGGAACAAAAATTTTTACTAATTCTCGTAATGCAGCAGCAGGTTCTTTACGACAAATAGATGCTAATATAACTGCAAAACGTTCTCTTTCATTTTATGCTTATGGTATAGGATTATTGGAAGCAGGTTGTAATTGTCTACCTGACAGTCACTGGCACTTTTTAAAAAAATTAAATGAATGGGGATTACCTATTTGTGATAATAATAGTCTTTGCAAAAATAGTGAAACAGTAATAGATTATTATCGCAAAATTAAATTGATACGATCACAATTACACTTTGATATTGATGGAATAGTAATTAAAGTCGATTCCAAAATACTACAACAAACACTAGGATCTACAATTAGAGTTCCTAAATGGGCTATAGCCATAAAATTTCCAGCTCAAGAGAAATTAACTTGTCTACTTGATGTGAAATGGCAAGTAGGTCGTACAGGTAGTATTACTCCAGTAGCAAGTTTGGATCCAGTAATAATTAGCGGTCTTCTCATTAAGAATGCTTCCTTATATAATTATGAGGAAATTAAACGCTTAGATTTACATATTAATGATTTCGTTGTAGTTCAACGTTCTGGTGATGTAATTCCAAAAATTGTTAATGTCGTTAAATCCAAACGGACATCTAAAGCACGTAAGATAATTCCTCCATCTTTTTGTCCTATTTGTAAATCTACAGTAGAACAATTCAATCGTATTATTCGATGTAGTGGAGGATTAAGTTGTAGGGCTCAAGTGAAAGAATCCTTAAAACACTTTGTATCACGTAGAGCTCTTAATATTAAAGGATTCGGTTCGAAAATTATTGATCAACTAATAGAAAAAAAGTATGTTTATAATTCGGTTGATCTTTTTCTTCTTACGAAAAATCAATTGTTACAATTAGAAAATATAGGAGAAAAATTAGCCATTAATTTAGTTAATGCTTTAATAAATGCAAAAAAAACTACCTGGCCTAGGTTCATATATGCATTAGGAATTCGTGAAGTTGGACAATCTACAGCCATTGATCTTGCAGTTTATTTTCAATCCGTAGAGACCCTAATGAATGCAGATTTAAAAACTTTAATGAAGGTGAAAAACATCGGTCCTTTGGTAGCATTTAATATACATAATTTTATGTCTAAATTAAATAATCGTCAAATAATTATTCAATTGATAAATAAAGTTGGTATTTCGTTTGTAGACCTATCAGAGTAATATAATGTGCATTCATTTTTTTATTTAAAGAAACCATTTGATTTATGAAGAATTTTTCATGAAGTACATAAGGAATTTTTCCATTATTGCTCATGTAGATCATGGCAAGTCAACTCTTTCGGACCGATTTATTCAGTTGTGTGGTGGATTATCTAATCGTGAGATGTCTGCACAAGTTCTTGATTCAATGGAATTAGAACGTGAGCGAGGTATTACTATAAAAGCTAGAAGTGTAACCCTGAATTATGTATCCCTCGATAGAAAGAATTATTTACTGAATTTAATTGATACACCTGGTCATGTAGATTTTTATTATGAAGTATCACGTTCATTAGCAGCTTGTGAGGGTGCTTTATTAATTATAGATGCAGGACAAGGAATTGAAGCCCAAACTCTAGCTAATTTTTATAATGCAATTGAAATGAATTTGAAAGTAGTTCCAATTATTAATAAAATTGATTTATCTACTGCTAATCCAGATCGAGTGTCTCAACAAATTCAAGAAATTTTAAACCTGCCAGCAGCTACCAATATTGTGCGATGTTCTGCGAAAACCGGTGAAGGAGTAGTTCAAGTACTTGAGCGTTTAATACAAGATATACCTCCTCCCTCAGGTTCGTTACAAAATCCATTGCAAGCTCTTATTATTGATTCTTGGTTTGACGATTATCTTGGAGTAGTTTCATTAATAAGAATTAAAAATGGGATTTTACATAAAGGCGATAAAATTCAAATTATGAATACTAAACAATGTTATCATGTAGATGACATAGGTTTTTTTACTCCTAAAAAACAATACACTGATATTTTAAAATGTGGAGAAGTAGGTTGGTTAGTTTGTAATATTAAGGATATTAGTAGTGCACCAGTAGGAGCTACAATTACTTTAGTTAGTCAACCAGCAACAAACGCTCTAGCAGGATTTAAAAAAATAAAACCTCAAACATATGCGGGGTTATTTCCGGTTAATTTTGAAGATTATTCAAGCTTTCGTAAGGCATTAGAAAAACTTAGTATAAATGATTCATCATTATATTATGAACCTGAAACTTCTAGTGCGTTGGGATTTGGTTTTAGATGTGGATTCCTGGGCTTTCTACATATGGATATAGTTAAAGAAAGATTACGAAGAGAATATAATCTTGAGTTAATTTCTACTTTTCCTACCGTCATATATGAACTAGAAACTACTAATGGAGAAGTTATTTATATTAATAGTGCATCAAAAATTTCTGCTCATAAGATTTCTCTATGGCGTGAACCAATAGCTGAATGTATAATTTTTGTACCTAAAATTTATTTAGGAAGTATTATTTCTCTATGCGTAGAAAAAAGAGGTATTCCAGTTAATTTAATCTATCATAGAGATCAAGTAGAATTAATATATGAAATTCCAATGGCTGAGATAGCTTCGGATTTTTATGATCGATTAAAATCCAACTCTCGAGGTTATGCAACAATGGACTATAGTTTCAAGAATTTTAAAACCTCGGATTTAGTCTGTTTAGACATTTTAATCAATAAGATGATTTTAGATGCTTGTTCCATAATAACTCATAGAAGTAATGTATTATACCGTGCAAATAAATTAATAGAAAAAATGCAAGATCTCATTCCACGACAACAATTTGATATTATTATTCAAGCGGCTATTGGTAATAAAATTATTGCACGTTCAACTATTAAGCAATTTAGGAAAAATGTATTGTCAAAATGCTCGGGGGGTGATATTAGCAGAAAAAAAAAATTACTACATAAACAAAAACAAGGTAAAAAAAGGATGAAATTATTAGGAAAGATTCAAATTCCACCTGAAATATTTAGGGAACTTTTACATGTAAATAAATCATAAGGAAACATTATGGTGAGTACCTTTACCTTAATATTAACGATACTTACATTTTCAACAGGTATAATTTGGCTTATTAGAATTTTCAGCATCCAATTGATTGCTAAAAATTCCCTTGAATTAATAATATATAAGGCCCTTGAAACAGCGGCTTCTATTTTTCCCATGTTATTATTAGTATTTATTATTCGATCATTTATATATGAACCCTTTCAGATTTCATCTGGATCTATGATGCCTACATTACTTGCAGGTGATTTCATTATGGTAGAAAAATTTTCTTATGATATAAAAAATCCTCTTACTAAAACAATCTGGATACCCATAAATAAACCTAAGAGAGGAGATATTGTAGTTTTTCACTATCCACTTAATCCTAAATTAAATTATATTAAACGGATTATTGGAATTCCAGGAGATAAAATCTCTTATAACTACATAAAAAAAGAAATCAATATTCAACCAATATGTAAGAAAGATTCTAATTGTAATAAACCAGTAGCAATCACTTATTCGAATATGAAACTGAGCAATTTTATTCAAACATTTCAAGTTAAATCAGGTTGGGTGGAGAGTGACTTTTCTCAAATAACCAATAATTTTTGGTCAAAATATGGAATAAGATTGTTTGAAAAAGATGAAATAATTTCAAATATTCATCATCGAATTTTACTTTCACCAACGTATAATAATATAACAAATAATGTTAATTTATATTATCAACAATTTAATCAACCGCTAGCTACTTGGCTAGTACCCAAGGATTATTATTTTATGATGGGTGATAATCGTGATTATAGCTCGGATAGTCGTTATTGGGGTTTTGTGCCTAAAAAAAATCTAGTTGGTAAAGCTGTATTAATTTGGATGAGTTTTTCTATTAAACCGGATAGTAACATACCAATCGGTATACGTTTAAACAGGATTGGTAGAATATAATTTTTATTAACTAAAGAAAGTTTTGAAAACATGAATATTACTGTATTAAACACCCTTCAAAAAAACATGGGTTATTATTTTAAAAACCCTTCATTATTACAACAAGCTCTTACTCATCGAAGTCGAAGTTCAAATGGTAAACATAATGAACGTTTAGAATTCTTAGGAGACTCTATTTTAAATTATGTCATTGCACATGCGCTTTATCATCGTTTCCCTTATATGAATGAAGGTAACATGAGTAGGATACGTGCAACATTAGTCCGGGAATATACTTTAGCGCAAATTGCACGAGAATTGAGTATAAATAGTTATTTACGTCTAGGATTAGGCGAACTTAAAAATGGTGGTACCGATCGAGAATCAATTTTAGCTGATGCAATTGAAGCAATAATTGGTAGTATATTTTTAGACAGTGATATTTTTACCATAGATAAATTAATCTTAAATTGGTATCGAAGTAGATTAAACGATATTAATCCGAATGATAATCCTAAAGATCCAAAAACCCATTTACAAGAGTGGTTACAAAGTCATAAGATGCCACTACCCATTTATTTAGTAAGTAAAATCTCAGGAGAAGCTCATGATCATATATTTACTATAATTTGCCAATTAAACCATCTCAATGAATCGGTTGTGGGGATGGGTACTAGTCGTCGTAAAGCCGAGCAAATTGCTGCAAAAAATATGTTAATTAAATTAGGAATTGAATGATTATAATGCAAACACTAGAAGCAAAACCACATTGTGGTTATATTCCTATTGTAGGAAGATCAAATGTTGGGAAATCAACTTTACTAAATTATCTGATTGGAAAAAAGATCTCTATTGTTTCTCGTAAGCCCCAAACTACTCGTCAATGTATTATAGGGATACATACTAAAGCTAGTTATCAAACTATTTTTATAGATACTCCAGGATTGAATCCTAACCAAAAACACTCCTTAAATCATTTAATTAACCGTAATCTAATAAATGCTCTAAAAAATAATGTAACATTAGTCATTTTTGTAATAGCTGGTACATTTTGGAGATCTGAGGATAATACAATCTTCAATCTTTTACGTAATAATGAAACTCCCGTATTATTAGCAATTAATAAAATTGATCTAATTAAACATAAAACTACCTTACTACCATATATTCATAGAATTAGTCAGAAAATGAACTTTATAGATATTTTACCCATTTCAGCCTCTACTGGATATAACTTAAATACATTATTAAATATTATTAAAAAATTTCTACCTGAATCAAATCATGTCTTTCCTAAACATATGATTACTAATCAATCAAGAAAATTTATGATAGCTGAAATTATTCGAGAAAAATTAATGCACTTTATCAATTTGGAGATACCTTATTCAGTTGCTGTTACTATTGATCAAGTGTTTTTGAATAAACAAGGTTATTTTAATATTAATGGATATATTATTGTTGAACGCAAAGGACAACAAAAGATTATTTTGGGCTATAACAGTAACCGAATAAATAGGATTATCAAAAAAGCTAGTTATGAGATAGAATTACTGATGAATACTCAAGTCTCAATTAATTTAGGGATTAAAATAAAAAATAGATGGGTAGATGATCAGATAATATTAAACACACTGGGTCATGAAGGGATCATTTAATGGGTATAATGGGTTTAGGAATTGACGTTATTGATATAACACGGGTTACTCATCTTGTAGATAAATTTGGTGATAAATTAGCTCAACGAATTTTATGTAATGAAGAATTCTTCTATTATCAAAGATCTTACTATCCAATTCGTTTTTTAGCTAAACGTTTTGTAGCTAAGGAAGCAGCGGTAAAAGCATTTGGTACAGGAATGAGAAATGGTATAACATATAAACAATTTTCCATATTTCATGATAGATATGGAAAACCTTACTTAAAATATAAAAATCCAGTGACTTGCTTAGCAAAAGATTTGAATATGAAATATATTCATCTGTCAATAACGGACGAAAGACTTTATGCTTGTGCAATAGTGGTTATCGAAAATTAAATTACTTTTATTTTTCTAATAGCCTTAGTAATAGGACAAATTTTTTTACAGTTGGGTATTCTATAATAACCCTTACATTCAGTACAAATCGCTGGGTTAATAGAATAACTTCGCTTTATATCGTTAAAGTAAATTGCATTATTTGGACATTCTGGTACACACATCTCACAATTTACACACGCTTCAGTAATCATCAAACTCATAATTTATTCATTAAAATTAGTAGTATCATCATATTTGGTAGGTAGAGACATAAGAAAATCTTGCTAGTCACTTCCCAGTACATGTATAGCTTATTTTGGCTGCTTCTTTCCAGACCTGACCAGTTAATAAGTTAGTTACATTACAGGATAACCAACAAGATTTTCAATATTTTTACATAAAATAATTATCATCACTAATTTTAGTAGGAAAAAAAAAAAAAAGCAATTTTTATTGATATAAATAAGCAATTATTTTATTGTGATGTAAAAAGTTTCTCATTGGATTAAGAAAATATGTTTGAAAATATTCCTATTGCGCCTGAAGATCCTATTTTAGGATTAGCTGAAAAATTTTATGCTGATCCTAGATCGAATAAAATTAATCTTGGAATTGGTGTTTACAATGATGAAAAAACAATAGCACCCATATTAACTAGTGTAAAACAAGCTGAAAAAATAATTTTAGAAACAGAACAAAGCAAAAATTACTTAAGTATTGAAGGAAGTTCAGAATTTGCATTCCATACCCAAATATTATTATTTGGTGAAAAAAGTGAAGTATTATCTACTAAACGTGCTAGAACCGCACAAACTCCAGGTGGAACTGGATCATTGCGTATAATAGCCGATTTTTTAGCAAAAAAAACTAATATTAATACAATCTGGATTAGTAATCCTACTTGGCCCAATCATAATAATATCTTTTTTTCAGCCGGTTTAAATGTAAAAGAATACCCTTGGTATAATCAAGAAACACATTCACTAGACTTTGATAAGTTGTTGTTAACTTTGAAAAATCAAGTACAACCTAGAGATGCGGTTTTATTTCATGGTTGTTGTCATAATCCCACAGGTATAGATCCTACACTTGAACAGTGGAAACAATTAGCAAAATTATCACAAATGAATCACTGGATGCCTATATTTGATTTTGCCTATCAAGGATTTTCTAGAAGTTTAGAAGCGGATGCAAAAGCATTACGCCTTTTTGTAGAACATCATCAAGAAATGATCGTGGCAAGTTCATATTCGAAAAATATGGGATTGTATAATGAACGAGTAGGTTCTTTAACAGTTATTGCTCAAAATGATGAGGTAGCTAATGCAGTGTTTAGTCAAATTAAAAACCTCATTCGAGTAAATTATTCTAATCCTCCAGCTCATGGTGCTGCTATAGTTACTACTATCTTAAAAAATCCTCATCTTAAATTACTTTGGCATCAAGAACTATCTAGTATGCGTAAACGAATTTGTGATATGCGTCAGCTATTGGTAAAAACCTTACAACACGGTATTCAAAAAGATTTTAATTTTATTAATAAACAATACGGGATGTTTTCTTATAGTGGTTTAAACAAGCAACAAGTTACTTGTTTGAGGAAAAAATTTGGAATTTATATAGCGGATTCTGGAAGAATAAATATAGCTAGTATTACCTTGAATAATATAAATTATTTATGTCAAGCTATTTGTTCAGTGATCTCATAAGAAATATGCCTACATATAAGATGCAATACTCCTATGCTCATTATAACTTAACTTGAAGATTTTTTTATCTTATTTAGATAAAATTCCTCCTTACTAAATATAATTTCATATGAAATTACATAATAATAAATTAGCACTTGGTATTGAATATAATGGAAGTCGATATTATGGTTGGCAATGTCAAAAATTCGTACCTAGTATACAAGCTAGTTTAGAGGAAGCATTATCAAAAATCGCCAATCATTCTATAAAAACCTATTGTGCCGGACGTACTGACGCAGGAGTACATAGTATAGGACAAGTAGTACATTTTGAAACCCATGCTTTACGTGATACATCAGCATGGATCAAGGGGGTTAATAGATATTTGCCACATGATATTACTGTGCGTTGGGTAAAAAATGTAGACAAGGATTTTCATGCACGTTTTAGTGCCAGGGCTCGTTTATATCGTTATATAATTTATAATTATCGTTCTAGACCAGCACTATTCAATACCCAAGTGATGCACTATTATGAACTACTAGATGTAAAACTTATGCACATAGCTGGTCAATATCTAATTGGTGATAATGATTATAGTTCTTTTCGTGCCGCAAATTGTCAATCGCGTTCATCTTGGAAAAAAATTATATATTTAAATGTAACTAGACATGGTTCTTATGTTGTAATAAACATAAAAGCTAATTCTTTTTTACGTCATATGGTACGTAACATAGTTGGTTGTTTAATAGAAGTAGGATGTGGTAAACATAATGCCAATTGGATGGCGGAAATTTTAGCCACTAAAAATCGTAATCACGCCAAGTATCCTACAGTTAAATCCAGCGGATTATATCTAGCAGCAGTTGATTATCCAAAGGTTTTTAATTTACCATACTCACAGTTAGAGCTTTTATTTGTATAAAAAGTTTCTTTATTACTGTTCCTCATTATAAGGCCATTAATTATTTGTAATATACAATCTTTATTTATAAATAATTAGTTGAGTCCAAATACCAGTTAATTATGAAGCGACTCATTATAGGTATTTCTGGAGCTAGTGGTATTATTTATAGTATCCGGATCTTACAGCTTTTACAACATATTGAAGAAGTAGAAACTCATCTGGTTATGAGTCTCTCTGCTAGAGAAACCTTAACTATAGAAACTGAATATACATTAAGTGAAATCAAATTTCTTGCTGATATTGTACATGACATACGTAATGTTGCAGCCACAATTTCATCCGGTTCCTTTAAAACCGAGGGAATGGTCATTTTACCTTGTTCTATGAAAACTCTGTCTGGAATTGCAAATAGTTATACTGATAATTTACTAACACGCGCTGCTGATGTTGTATTAAAAGAAAAACGCAGATTAGTTTTAGGTGTTAGAGAAACTCCTATACATTTAGGACATTTACGCTTAATGTCAATGGTAGCTAAAATGGGAGCAATTATTATGCCACCCATCCCAGCATTTTATCACCGTCCAGAAACCATACAAGACTTGTTAGATCAGACTGTAATTAGAGTATTAGATCAATTTGCAATAAAGATGCAAAATGATTTAAAATTTTTACGTTGGCACGGTTTTCCTTCTACCTATAAACATAAACCAAACTGATAAAACTTATATCTAGTCAATCTAGTCAGGCATAGATTCATTATTTATCTATGCCTGACTATTTATTAAATTAGATGTAATTCTTACGATGTCGGTGTCCTATTAATCCCATAATAGCAGCTAATAAACCTTCCAGGATAAGGAAAAACAATGTAAACCAACTGATTCTTGCTATCTTTTTAAGAGTTATTTGGGCAACCTCCATAAGGGTTTGAAACGTTTGAGATTTTATTTCGTGATATTTTTGATAAATTTTTTGGATTTGTTGCACTAATTGTTCTACTTGTGCGTCTGAGTACTTAGTAGAATGTGATTGAATTAGATCTCGTAAAAAATCAATATCACTATCTCTTAAACTACTTTGATTAGATTGAAGGATTTTTTGTAACCAATTAATAATAGATGGATCATGAGAACCAGTTACAACTGATTTCCAAGGTAAAAGTTGCTCGAGTTCTTCTTTTAAAGAATCTAAAATATTATTATTGGGCATATTTCCATCTGTCAGTTGTTGTGTGACATGATAGATGATAGAACTACTACTATTACTTATAGTTTGTAACCCTGTACTAATGAAATTCATTGTATTACTAATTACACTAAAAAATATAAAAAATAGCAAACCAGAATATATTAGTGTATTTAAGGACCACACAATAATACCATGAAACAGTCCATCACTATTAGCTAAACGTCCTGAAATGTAGGCTCCTACAGAAATGGCAACCAGCATACTAATAATAATCCAGAAAGTTATACCTGTTCCAAGGTGATTATAATTTTTTTCAAAAAAAATATTAAGAGTCTTAATAGCACCTACTGCACTTCCTAAAATGAGAAATAAAATTTCGATGATAATAGATAGAATTACTCCTGCAAATATAGAATTCCAAGACAGATGTTTCAAAGGAACTATTGACTCCTTCATCTCATTATTAATAGAATGGTGATTATACATATTGAATGCTCCGGTTTTATTTGTAATAGATCTACAGTAAGGGTAGATAGGAAATGAAATTTTGACAAATAAATGTCATATTTATTTATTATGGCAATAAATAACAGATGCAAAGGAATTAAAATATATTATGTTTATAAGAAATAAGATATAATCAATAGTATAGTTAATACTAATAATAGTTGCTAATCTTTTGAATAATCATATTTATTATTTGAATTTTATTGTTTATTGTAGTCTCAGCATGATTTTATGTGGTTTAATACTATTATTGTCATGGATTTTAGGTGGTAAATCTACTAACAGTAGAAATAAAAATCTTCCCTTTGAATCTGGTATTAATTCAGTGGGAAGTGCAAGATTACGTTTCTCAGCAAGGTTTTTTTTAGTAGCTATATTATTTGTAATTTTTGATGTAGAAGCTCTTTATTTATATGTTTGGAGTATAACTATTCGAGAAACAGGATGGTTAGCATTTACTGAAGCAGCGATTTTTATTTTGGTACTTTTAATTAGTCTAATTTATTTATTACGTTTTAATGCTTTAGAGGGTACTTTATCAAGACAAATCAATAAAAATAATTAAAGTGATCTATTGAAATGAAATACATTCTAAACAAAATTTCTTCTATTTATAGAAACAAACCTACCACCAATTCCAACTTTGAAGAACAAATACAACATAATATTTATATGGGAAAAGTTGAATCTTTTATTAAACAGTGGGTGAAATGGGGTAGAAAGAATTCTCTTTGGCCATATAACTTTGGTCTTTCTTGCTGCTATGTTGAAATGGTTACAACCTTTACTGCAGCTCATGATATTGCGCGATTTGGATCAGAAGTTTTAAGAGCATCACCTAGACAAGCAGATTTTATGGTGATTGCTGGTACTCCATTTATTAAAATGGCTCCAATTATACAACGTCTTTATGATCAAATGTTAGAACCCAAATGGGTTATCTCGATGGGTGCTTGTGCAAACTCTGGAGGTATGTACAATATCTATTCTGTAGTACAAGGAGTAGATAAATTTCTTCCGGTGGATATATATATCCCTGGTTGCCCTCCTCGTCCTGAAGCATATATACAAGCATTATTATTATTACAAAAAGTTATAGATAAGGAATCTCGACCTTTATCTTGGCTAATTAAAGATCAGAAAATTTATCATATGGATATCATGTCCGAACGTGAAAAAAATCGCGACCAGCGTATTAGTATGACTAATTTACCTTTACCAGATAAAATCTAATTTATACCGTAATACGTCAATGAAACTTCCTCTAAGATAAATTCGAAATATCAATTGTTCAATTTATGATGAGAAATGTTAATTTAAATTTAATAAAAGAACGATCTAATGATCCTATAATTTATGATTTAGAAAAAAAATTTGGATCAAATGCTTTTATTATTCAATCAACTGCTATTCATTTTCCAGTAATTTGGATAGAAAAGGAACAACTATTTAAAATAGTATCTTTTTTACGTAAAATACCTCAACCTTATGTAATGTTATATGATTTACATGCTATAGATGAACGTTTACGCACTTATCGTCATGAAGAATTACCAAAAGCAGATTTTACTATATTTTATCATTTTTTATCTATTGAACGTAATTCCGACATAATGATTAAAATTGCATTATCCAATGATAATCTTAAAGTATCTTCATTAACTAAATTCTTTTATAACGCTAATTGGTATGAACGTGAAGTTTGGGATATGTTTGGTATTATTTTTATTGGACATCCAAATTTAACAAGAATATTAATGCCACCAAAATGGGTAGGTTTTCCATTAAGAAAAGATTATCCTGCCCGTGCAACAGAATTTGATAGGTATACTCTTACAAAAAAAACAGAAAAGATAGAAATGGAAGCACTAACCTTTAATCCTGAAGATTGGGGTATGAGACATAGTACTGAAGATAATAAAGATTTTATGTTTCTGAATTTTGGTCCTAACCATCCTTCTGCACATGGAGCATTTAGAATTATCTTACAACTTGATGGAGAAGAAATTGTCAATTGTGTGCCAGATATAGGATACCATCATCGTGGTGCCGAAAAAATAGCAGAGATCAAAACTTGGCATAATTATATTCCTTATACCGATCGCATTGAATATTTAGGTGGTTGTATTAATGAAATGGCTTATATATTAGCAGTGGAAAAGCTAGCGGGTATAACAGTGCCTGAAAGAGTTCAAGTAATTCGCATTCTGCTTTCTGAATTATTTCGGATTAATAGTCATCTTTTGTATATATCTACTTTTATTCAAGATATAGGATCTATGACTCCTGTTTTCTTAGCGTTTACTGATCGACAGAAAATTTATGATTTAGTTGAAGCTATTACTGGTTGTCGTATGCATCCAGCATGGTTTAGAATAGGTGGGGTTGCACAAGATTTACCTAAAGGTTGGCAACATTTATTAAAAGAAATTCTTAATTGGATGCCAAAAAGAATTAATTTCTATATAAAAACCGCACTGAGAAATAGTATTTTAATAAAAAGATCAAAAGGAATAGCCAGTTATGGAACACAAGAAGCTTTTGATTGGGGAGTAACGGGTGCTGGTTTGCGAGCTACAGGTATCGAATTTGATATTCGAAAATCACGACCTTATTCAGGATATGAAAATTTTGATTTTCAGATACCTATAGGCAATGGTATTAGTGATTGTTATAATAGGGTTATGTTAAAAGTAGAAGAAATATTTCAAAGTTTGCATATTCTAGAACAGTGTTTAAATAATATGCCATCCGGTCCATTTAAAGCAGATCATCCATTAACTACACCTCCTCCAAAAGAACGCTCATTACAACATATTGAAAGTTTAATTTTCCATTTTATAAATTTGTCATGGGGACCAAGAATACCAGCCAATGAATCTTTTCAAATGGTAGAAGCTACCAAGGGTATTAACAGTTATTATTTAATTAGTGATGATAGTACCATGAGTTATAGAACAAGAATACGCACGCCAAGTTTTGCACACTTACAACAAATACCCTCAGTAATTCGAGGTAGCGTAATCTCAGATTTAGTGGTTTATTTAGGAAGTATTGATTTTGTTATGTCAGATGTGGATCGTTAAGATGAAAAAAATTCCTAATAGTTTTATATTAACTTTAAGAGAACAAAGTGAAATAGAAGAAGAAAAAAAACATTATGAAAATCCTAGATCGGTTTCAGTTGAAGCTTTAAAAATAGTTCAAAAATATCGGGGTTGGGTGCCTGATGGTGCAATTGAAGCAATTGCAAAAAATTTAGGTATATCAGGTAATGATATTGAGGGTCTTGCTACTTTTTATAGTTCTATATTTAGATATCCCGTGGGACGGCATATTATTCGATACTGTGACAGTTATGTTTGTTATATGAATGGTTATGAAAAAATTAAACAGATTCTTGAAAACCATTTCAAAATTACGGTAGGACAAACTACATCCGATAAACGTTTTACATTATTACCTACTAGTTGTCTTGGTAATTGTCATAAAAGTCCTACATTAATGATAGATGATAACACTTACGGTCCAGTCAATGACAATTCAATTATTGCCATTTTGGAACAATACCCCTGATGAACAAGACTATATCTTCTGAAACTCATCCATTAACCTGGAGATTACGTAAAGACACTAATCCAGTATGGTTAACAGAATATTGCAATAAGAGAGGTTATATAGGAGCTAAAAAAGCATTGCAAATGATGACTCCCAATGAAGTAATAAATACCATCAAAGAATCCGGGTTAAAAGGAAGAGGAGGAGCTGGATTTCCTACTGGAATGAAATGGAGTTTTATGCATTCTACTAAAAATGATGAAAAAAAAGAACGTTATTTATTATGTAATGCAGATGAAATGGAACCTGGAACTTATAAAGATCGTATGTTATTAGAGCAATTACCACATTTAGTGATAGAAGGAATGTTAATTAGTGCTTTTGCATTGCAGGCAAATAAAGGTTATATTTTTTTACGTAGTGAATATATTCAAGCAGCTGTAAATTTACGTATTGCCATTAATCAAGCAAGTGACGCGGGTTGGTTAGGTAAAAATATTATGAATACGGGTTTTGATTTTGAAATTTTTTTGCATAGTGGTGCAGGAAGATATATATGTGGAGAAGAAACTGCATTAATAAATTCTCTTGAAGGATATCGTCCAAACCCTCGCGCTAAACCTCCATTTCCTGCCTTAGTCGGAGTATGGGGAAAACCAACCTGTGTTAATAATGTTGAAACATTATGTAATGTTCCTCCAATTATAGATAATGGAGTAGTATGGTATGAAAGTCTTTCAAATAATAAGAGTAAGGACAATGGTACTAAATTAATGGGTTTTTCAGGGAGAGTAAAAAATCCTGGTGTTTGGGAATTACCATTTGGTATTTCAGCTGGTGAAATTTTTGAAGATTATGCTGGAGGGATGTGTGATGGGTTAACCTTAAAAGCTTGGCAACCGGGTGGAGCAAGTACTGCCTTTTTAACTCGAGACCATTTGGATTTACCTATGGATTTTGATAATCTCCATAAAATTGGAAGTCGTTTAGGTACTGCTTTAGCTGTAGCGGTTGATAATTATATTAATATGGTATCGCTCCTTCGTAATATAGAAGAATTTTTTGCTCGCGAATCTTGTGGATGGTGTACTCCTTGTAGAGATGGTTTACCTTGGATTGTAAATATATTAATAGCACTTGAAGAAGGTGAAGGTAGATATGGTGATCTTGAAACACTTGAAAAATTATGTAAAGAATTAGGATCAGGAAAATCATTTTGTTATCATGCACCTGGAGCAGTAGAACCCTTAAAAAGTGCATTGAAATATTTTCGTCATGAATTTGAAAAAGGAATTAATTACCATCAACTAGAAATCAATTTGATTAAGGGTATACAACCTAATTTCAATTAAATTTTAAAATAATGCTCTCCTAATTTTTTTACATATTTAATATGCTTAGAATTACTATAGATAGTAAAACATATGAAGTATCAAACACTACAAAAAATTTATTAGAAACTTGTTTATCATTAAATATTGATCTCCCATATTTTTGTTGGCATCCCGCTTTAGGAAGTGTAGGTTCTTGTCGTCTTTGTGCAGTGAAACAATATCAAAATTCTCAAGATCGGCAGGGTTCTTTAGTGATGTCATGTATGACGCCGATATCCGATCATAGTTTTTTTTCTATACAAGATATTGAATCAAAAAATTTTCGCCAAAATATACTTGAATTGTTAATGACAAATCATCCACATGATTGTCCAGTATGTGAAGAAGCTGGTAATTGTCATTTACAAGATATGCTTATAATGACAGGACATCATTTCCGAACTTATCGTTTTAAAAAACGTACCCATCGTAATCAAAATTTAGGTCCATTTATATCTCATGAAATGAATCGTTGTATTGTTTGTTACCGTTGCGTAAGGTACTATAATAATTATGCTGATGGTAAAGATTTTGGAGTGTATGGTGCGCATAATAATATTTATTTTGGAAGAACTACAGATGGAGTATTAGAAAACGAATTTTCAGGTAATTTAGTGGAAATCTGTCCTACTGGAGTTTTTACTGATAAAACTAGCTCAAAAAATTATAGTCGAAAATGGGATCTAGAATTTGCCCCTAGCATTTGTCACCAGTGTAGTGTGGGTTGTAATATTAGTATTGGTGAGCGTTATGGAATAATCAGACGCATTGAAAATCGTTATCATGGTGATATTAATCATTATTTTATTTGTGATCGTGGTAGATTTGGATATGGATATCTTAATTTATCTGATAGACCTCAGTACCCTCTAGACTGTCGAAATGGAAAAAAAACTGTACTCACTTCTAATCAAATTTTAAAAAAAACTGCAGCAATATTACGAGATGCTAAAAAAATTATTGGAATTGGCTCTTGTCGTGCCAGTATAGAAAGTAATTTTGCACTTCGTGAATTAGTTGGATCAAAAAATTTCTATATAGCTGCAACCCCTGATGAACAAAAAATAATCGCACTTATATTAAAAATATTATACTACAGTGGTATTTATACGCCTACTTTACGAGAAATGGAAAGTTATGATGCTATTTTAATTCTAGGAGAAGATGTTACGCAAACGAGCGCTAGAATAGCATTAGCTGTTCGTCAAGCAGTTAAAAGATATGCTCAGGATATTGCAACAAAAAATCATTTACCCAATTGGCAAATAGCAGCTGTTCTAGCTCTAGGACAAGAAAAAAAATACCCATTATTCGTTACTAATGTAGATCAGACGGCTCTTGATGATATTGCAACCTGGAGTTACTATGCTTCAATCGAAGATCAAACCAGATTAGGTTTTGCTATTGCTCATACACTTGATAAAAATGCCCCTAAAGTTCCTGATTTAGATCATGAGATTTTGATAAAAGCCAATTGGATTGCTCAGACCTTAAAAAAAGCTAAAAAACCTTTGATTATTTCTGGAAGTAGTGCAGGTAGTGAAATTTTAATAAAATCTGCAGTTAATGTTGCTAAATCACTATTGGATTTGGGATCAAATGTAGGGATAACTTTACTACCTAGTGAGGTTAATAGTCTTGGAATGGGGATTTTATCAGCTAATAGTCAATTGTTAGAAAGAGCTTTTAATGAATTTAACAATAAAACAGCAGATACACTTTTCATTCTAGAAAATGATTTATATCGTTTTTTTAAAAAAGAAAAAATAGATAATCTTTTAGATAATATTAAGAATATTTTTGTATTAGATCATCAAAATACTAAAACCTTAGAAAATGCTGACTTTGTTTTTCCGGTTACTAGTTTTGCTGAAAGTGATGGTACAGTTATTAATCATGAAGTACGGGCTCAACGATTTTTTAAAGTATATGATCCAGGTTATTATAATCCTAATATTTCTATACAGACTAGCTGGCGTTGGTTGAATTTGATCAAATGTAAGAGTAGTAATAACTCATATGGTAAAGGTGAAATGAAATGGGAAAATCTAGATAATGTTATTGAGGCTTGTATCAGGGTTTTTCCAAACTTAAAATCTATTAGAGATGCAGCTCCTAAAGCTGATTTTCGTATCGTTGGACAAAAAATAGCCCGAAAATCCCCAAGATTTAGTGGTACCAACGCAATGTATACACATCTTAATATACATGAACCAAGCACACCAAAAGATGTAGATTCAATGTTTACTTTTTCTCAAGAAGGAATGAATAGTCCTTTTATGGAAAATAAGCATATACCTTTTCCTTGGGCTCCAGGATGGAATTCAATCCAAGCGTGGAATAAATATCAACAGGAAGTAGGAGGAAAATTACGTTCTGGTGATTCTGGAATTAGATTAATTGAATCGAGAAAATATGATTGGTCTTGGTTTACTGAAATTCCAAGTTTTTTCATTAATAAATTACATAAATGGCGTATCGTGCCATATTATCATTTATTTGGGAGTGAGGAACTATCTCAAAAGAGCAAAGTTATACAAAAAAGAATCAACTCATTTTACTTTATGATAAATTCTCAAGATGCATCATCTTTAGGATGGTCTATAAATAATAGAGTAGAATTAACTATTAAGCATGAAATTTTCCATTTATTTCTATATACCTCTAATAAATTATCTTCGGGCTTAATCGGATTACCTTTAGGATTTCGTGGAATTCCTTTTGAATTGAATGGTCTTTGTGTTTCTCTAGATAACTTTAGGATTTTAAATAATGGATAGAACTGAAATAATTTTAAATCTATCAAAATCCATTCTAATATTATTAGGAGTTTTATTTTGCAGTGCTTTTATGAGTTTTATTGAAAGAAGAGTTTTAGCTTTATTACAAAATAGATATGGTCCTAATAAAGTAGGATGGCAGGGTCTATCACAAGTATTTGCTGATATGATAAAACTTTTATTTAAAGAAGATTGGATACCTCCTTTCTCAGATCGATTGGTATTTACTATAGCTCCTATTATTACATTTAATAGTTTATTATTATGTTTCACTATTATACCAGTTGCTAAAAGTTGGGTAGTAATTAATTTAAATTTGGGTGTATTATTTTTTTTGATGATGGCTGGTTTATCTGTTTATGCTGTATTGTTGGCTGGATGGGCAAGTAATAATAAATATTCTCTGCTTGGTGCTTTAAGAGCAGCAGCACAAACTCTTAGTTATGAAGTGTTTCTAGGTTTATCTTTAATGGGAGTTGTAGCAAAAGCAGGTTCTTTTAATCTCATAGAAATCGTTCATAACCAAATGAATATATGGAATATAATTCCTCAATGTTTTGGATTTATTACTTTTTTTATAAGTGGTATTGCTCTTTGTCATCGTCATCCATTTGACCAACCGGAAACCGAACAAGAATTGGTATCTGGCTATAATATAGAATATTCTGGAATGAAATTTGGTTTATTTTTTATAAGTGAGTATATTGGAATTTTGATGATCTCATCATTAATAGTTACACTATTTTTTGGAGGATGGAATGGTCCGTGGTTACCATCATTTATATGGTTTTTTATTAAAACCAGTTTGTTTACCCTTATATTTATCGTAATACGAGCCTCCTTACCAAGACCCCGTTATGACCAATTAATATCGTTCGGTTGGAAGGTTTGTTTACCACTGACTTTATTTAATTTGCTCATTACTGCTGCAGTAATTTTATTATATCAATCATAGTAATAGGAAAGTAAATTCATGAATTTTATAAAAACATTTTTTTTTCATATTTTTACTCAATTACGTAGTATATACCTAATTAGTTTAAATGCATTTTCGAAACGAGAAACAAAGAAATATCCTGAAGAGAAGGTATACCTACCTCCTCGTTATCGAGGTAGAATTGTATTAACACGTGATCCAGATGGAGCAGAACGTTGTGTAGCATGTGGTCTTTGTGCAGTCGTATGTCCAGCCGATTGTATCTCTCTTCAAAAATCTGAAGATAATAATAGACGATGGTATGCGGAATTTTTTCGAATTAATTTTTCGAGGTGTATATTCTGCGGTTTATGTGAAGAAGCTTGTCCAACCACTGCTATTCAACTAACTCCAGATTTTGAAATGGGAGAATTTAAACGTAAAGATTTGGTTTATGAAAAAGAGGATTTGCTCATTTCGGGTCCGGGAAAATATCCCGACTATAATTTTTATCGTATAGCAGGTGTAGCGCTGAAAAATGAATTATCCGGTGAAAATCAATTAGATCCTATTGATGTAAAATGCTTGTTACCTTAAATCAAAAGGATTGAAAACTATAAATATGAATTTATTATTTTTTTATATGTGTGGAACTGTTTCAATATTAACTACATTACGTATTCTCAGTCATCCAAATCCTATGTATGCTGTACTATATTTGTTGTGTTTAATATTATCAATTGCAGGAGTATTTTTCTCTATTGGTGCATATCTGGCAGGAATACTAGAAGTAATTATATATGCAGGCGCTATTATGGTCTTATTCATATTTATATTAATGACACTTAATATAGATAATTCTATAGAATATAAAACATTCATGAATTCCTCATGGGGTATAGTAGGAATAATACTTTTATTACTAATCTTTAGCATTATAATTAGTTTGAGTATTCCTAATAAAATTCCTGACTTTTGTATTCTGAATGGATATGTTATTAATGCTAAACAAGTAGGTATGTTACTTTTTGGTCCATATTTATTATTAATAGAATTTGTATCTTTGTTAATGTTAGCAGGGTTAATAGTCGCTTTTCATATAGGATGCAACAAGGTTCGTTAGTAGTAGATAAATCAACGGCTGCTTGCAGTTTGAGAGATTGTTATATGATACCTTTTCAGCATGGATTAATATTATCGACAATTATTTTTCTATTAGGAATAATAATCGTCTTTACACGCCGTAATTTACTCTTTATGTTGATTGGCATTGAAATTATGCTAAATGCTGCAGCGTTAGTTTTTATAATATCTGGATCTGCATGGAAGCAGATTGATAGTCAAATAATGTACATATTAACAATCACTATTGCTGCAATAGAAGCTAGTATTGGATTAGCATTATTACTTCAGTTACATAGATATTATCATCATCTTAATAGAGATTTAATGAGAAATAAACATGGATAATCATTATTTAGTTATTCTATGTATTTTTTTTCCTTTGTTGGGTTGTTTTTTGTTAATATTATTGAAAAATTATTGTTGTGACAAAATTAATGCGATTATAGGAACCGCTTCAGTAGGTTTAGCCGCACTATTTACTCTTCTTATAAATATTAGATTTTTTCAAGAAAATCATTTGGGATATTCTCAAAAGTTCTGGAATTGGATAAAAATTGGATCGTTTTCTATTGATATTAATTTAATGATAGATGGATTGTCTCTTACGATGTTATCAATAGTAACGGGAATAGGGTTTTTAATTCATATATTTTCTTCTTGGTATATGCGTGGTGAAGAAGAAACAGCCAGATTTTTTGCTTATACTAATCTATTTATAACTAGTATGATAATACTAGTATTGGCAGACAATTTATTGTTAATGTATGTAGGATGGGAATTAGTAGGGGTTTGCTCCTATTTACTTATTGGTTTTGATTATAGTAAAGTTAAAAATGGATTAGCAGCGTTGAAGGCTTTTTTGATAACGCGTATTGCTGATGTATGTTTAGTTATAGCAATATTTATTATTTATCATAAAATAGTCTCTCTAAATTTTCATGACATATGCATAGGAGTACAATTAATTACAGATAAAAAAGATCTATTAGAGTTAAAGTTAGCAGCTTTTCTATTATTATGTGGAGCTATAGGCAAATCAGCACAATTTCCAATGCAAACCTGGTTAGCTGATGCAATGGTTGCGCCAACTCCTGTATCAGCTCTAATTCATGCCGCCACTATGGTTAATGCTGGAGTTTATCTTATAGCTCGTACCCATTTTATATTTCATCTTATGCCAGATATCTTATATTTAATACTAATTATCGGCAATATCACCTTAATCATAGGATCTTTTACAGCTTTAGTGCAAACCGATGTTAAACGAGTGCTAGCTTACTCTACAATGAGTCAGATTGGTTATATGTTCGTAGCCTTAGGTATAGAAGCTTGGCATGCAGCTATCTTTCATTTGATCACTCATGCTATTTTTAAAGCACTTTTATTTCTATCATCAGGTGCTATCATTTTAGAATGTAATCAAGAACAAAATATGTTTAAAATGGGTGGATTACGTCAGAAAATGCCAATTCTTTATATATGTTTTTTAATAGGTGGTGCTTCTTTGACAGCTATTCCATTTGTAAGCGCTGGATTTTTTAGTAAAGAAGAAATTTTGCTCTCAATTATTTCTAGTGGTCATATATATTATGCAATAATTGCCTTATTAGGTACTTTTATCACTTCAATGTATACTTTTCGTATGATTTTTCTGATTTTTCATGGAGAATCAACAATCTATTCCTTTAGAGTTAATAACTCTAAAGGAATAACCTGTTATTTTCCCCTATTAATAATGCTAATATTTTCTACTTATCTTGGTACCAAGATTACACTTCCACTTATTAATACAGTCTTTCCAGTTGATCAAAATCCACTTCATCTCAATAAATTATTATTGATACTAAGTACTAGTAGTTTAGTGATTTTAGGTATAATTTTATCAGGGACGTTATTTAATTTTAATAAGAAATATCAATTAATTACTTCGAAGAGTTATTTGCGTTGTTTTATTAATTATGGGTTACATGGATGGGGATTTGACTGGTTATATCAACAATTATTTGTCAAACCCTATTTGATAATTGCGAAATCTTTCAAATCCGATCCATTGAAGAGAATTATGAATATTCCCGGAATTATTTTGAAGTGGATAGAAATCCATTTACTTCAATTTGAAAATTATAATCATATTAATAACTATATAACATCAATCATATTTGGCACTGGAATAATTTTAGTTTTCCTATTAATATTTAGGAGTTTATAATGAAATTAAAAGGAAATATTATTTAATGTTATTACCTTGGCTCATACTAATACCATTTTTTAGCGGTTTAATATGTTTGCCTTTAGAATATTTTTACATCAAATTATCACGTTGGATTGCTTTAATAGCTCTTATCATAGTTCTGTTCTTAACTATTTCAATATGGTTATTAATTAATGATAATCATTCTTTAATAATACAAACCCCCGTTGGATTACCTGAATGGCGATATGAATATTCTATCTCATGGATTCCTCGTTTTGGCATTAGTTTTCATCTCGCATTAGATGGAATATCCCTCTTAATGCTCATGATAACAGCATTAATTGGAATCATAGCTGTATTATGTTCATGGAAAGAAATAGACCAAAATATCGGAATATTTTATTTGAACTTACTATTTGTTATTAGTGGAATAATCGGGATTTTTATTGCAATTGATTTATTTTTATTTTTCTGTTTTTGGGAAATGATGCTTATACCAATGTTTTTTATTATCTTGCTATGGGCACAGAAAGAATTTCAAGAAGATACGAACATTAATACTGCTATAAAGTTCTTTATTTATACCCAAGGAAGTGGATTATTAATGTTAATAGCTATTATAAGCTTAGCTTTAATTCACTATTCTCATACAGGAGTTTGGAGTTTTAGATATGACATGTTATTACAAAATAACATGTCATATCCTATTGAATATCTATTAATGTTGTGTTTTTTTATCACATTTGCAGTAAAATTACCAATTATACCTTTACATGGATGGTTAATTGATGTACATGATCAAGCGCCTACTGCTGGATCGCTAAGTATATTACTGAAAACGGCTGCTTATGGGTTATTACGTTTCAGCTTACCACTTTTCCCCACCACATCTATGGATTTTGCTCCCATAGCCAAAGTATTGGGTCTGATTAATATTTTTTACGGAGCATGGATGGCATTTAATCAAACAGATTTAAAACGCGTTATAGCATATAGTTCTGTTTCTCATATTGGTTTCATATTAATTGCTATTTATACGGGGAATAATTTAGCTTTTCAAGGTGCACTTTTTCAAATGATTTCTTACAGTATTTCTACAGCTGGATTATTTATTTTATGCGGACAAATTTACGAACGTTTGCATACGAGGAATATGTCTAATCTTCAAAAGATCTGGCGGAATATTAATTATATACCCGCTTTTGTATTATTTTTTTCTTTAGCAACTATGGGAATACCTGGAACAGGAAATTTTATTGGAGAATTTTTAATTTTAGTTGGCGGTTATAATATAGCGCCATATATTACTGGAATAGCGACTGTTGGTATTATTTTTACAACCATTTATGTTTTAATGATGATACAACGAGTTTATTTTGGAAGTTCAACCATTCATACACATGATTTTCAACCCATGACAATACGTGAATGCAGTATAGTATTAATACTAATTATCTTATTAATTGGGTTGTTTATTTATCCTCAATTCATTATTAATATATCTTATGTACCATTAAATAATATTAAGCAATGGATTTTTAATACTACTTCCATTCAATCTTATCTGTGTTTATGAAAGTAATAGTTGCGTTGCCATTCATTATGCCATTAATAGTGCTTGTTTTTACTTCAATAAGTTTATTAATAGCTATTATTATATGGAAAAGAAATAATTTAGTTAGTATAGTTTCATTTATTGGTTTATCAATAGCTACTATACTATCAATGGTTTTTTTTAAATCTACTCAAACAAAACCAGAATTTGTAACCACTTTGTTATATATAGACAGTTATTCTTTATTTATCATTACATTAGTATTATTAGCAAGTTTAATAACAAGTATTTTTAGTTATTTATGGCTATATTTTTCTAATTTAGCAGATCAAGGGGAAATCTTTTTATTAATATTAATTGCTACTTTAGGAGGAGTTCTACTGGCTAGTACAAATAATTTATCATCATTTTTTATTGGCATAGAATTGATGGCAGTTCCATTATTTGGTTTAACTGGTTATACCTATAATAAGATAACTTATCTTGAATCGAGTATAAAATATACTCTACTATCTGCAGTCACTTCTTCATTTATGCTATTTGGAATTGCACTTATATATGCACAAACTGGTTCTTTAAACTATTCAGAAATAACTACATTTATGAATAATAATATACAACCACTATTATTGCTAGGTTTTGGATTAATGATGACGAGCATAGGATTTAAATTATCTTTAGTACCATTTCACCAATGGACAGCTGAGATATATCAAAAAGCACCTATTCCAGCTGTCCTTTTTCTAACTACTAGTAATAAAATTGCTATTTTTGGAGCTACAAGTCGTTTATTGGTAAATTTGCATCTTATAGATAATAAAGTAGTTTACATTTTGCTAAGTATAATGGCATTTATATCTATTTTTATGGGAAATGTAATGGCTTTTTTTCAATTAAATATTAAAAAATTATTAGCATACTCTTCGATTGCTCATTTTGGTTATTTGTGGATAGCATTAATATGTGCACCTACAAATAAATCTTTGTCCTTAGAAACTATTAATATATCTTTAATTAGTTATTTATTGAGTAATTTAGGATTATTTGGGATAATTATTTTAATCTCTAGTATTTATCATAGTAATGATTATATGGACGATATTAGATCTTATCGGGGATTATTTTTACATCATCCCATCTTATCATTAGCTATGACTGTAATGATAATATCGTTATCGGGTATTCCTCTAACCTTAGGTTTTATTAGTAAATTTTATATCCTGATTATGAGTATAATGTCCCATTCTTGGTGGTTAAGTTTATCGATTTTAATCGGTAGTATTATGGGAATTTATTATTATTTGCGACTTATTGCATATTTATATCTATCTTCACCACAACCACTAGATAAACCGATCATGTTATCATCATCAAAATTTCATTGGAAGGGTGATTTTTGTTGGGGTATTGGAGAAGCAATAATAGTCTGTATAGCTATTTTTATTTGCATTTTAGGTATTCTTCCGCAATACCTAATAAATCTTACTCTTATTCATTAGAAAATATTGTATTATTATTTATAATTTGAAGTTACACAAGTCTTTTATGTCAATTTCAGTATCTATTTGACCAATCAAGTAAGAACTCAATTCAGACTCTTGAGGTGCAACCTGCACATTATCAGATACTAACCAAGAATTAATCCATGGAATTGGATTGGATTGTATACTAAAAGGAATCTTTAATTTTAGAGCTTGCATTCTAATGTTAGTAATATACTCAATATATTGAAACAATATTTCTTTATTTAATCCTATCATTGCTCCATCTTTGAATAAATATTCCGTCCATTCTTTTTCTTGGTGAACAGCTCGCAAAAATAAATCATAACATTGTGATTTACATTCCTTCGCAATTTCTGCCATCTCCACATCATCTTCTCCCGAATGCATAAGATTGATTAAATACTGAGTTCCGGTTAAATGTAATGCTTCATCACGTGCAATTAAACGAATAATTTTTGCATTTCCTTCCATCAATTTACGTTCAGCAAACGCAAAAGAACAAGCAAAACTCACATAAAAACGAATTGCTTCTAAAACATTGACACTTATTAAGCAAAGATAAAGCTGTTTTTTTAGGGTACGTAAATTAATAGTAATAGTTTTACCATTTATTTGATGTGTTCCTTCTCCAAAAAGATGCCAGTAACTAGTCATGCTAATTAGGTCATCATAATAAATAGAAATATCTTGGGCTCGCATTTTGATATGTTGGTTTGTTAAAATATCATCAAAAATACATCCGGGTTCATTAACAATATTACGAATAATATGAGTATAAGAACGCGAATGAATAGTTTCAGAAAAAGCCCAAGTTTCAATCCAAGTTTCAAGCTCAGGTAATGATACTAATGGTAACAACGACACATTAGGACTACGTCCTTGAATTGAATCTAGCAAAGTTTGATATTTCAGATTACTGAGAAAAATATGTTTTTCATTTTCAGGTAATTTCATAAAATCAATTCTATCTTTTGATATATCGATTTCTTCAGGACGCCAGAAAAAAGATAGCTGTTTTTCAATTAATTTTTCAAAAAAAGAATATTTTTGTTGATCATAACGGGCTATATTTACTGGTTGTCCAAAAAATAGAGGTTCTTTCATCTGATCATTTTTTAGTTTAGAAAAAGTCGTATAAATCATATATTTCCTTAATAAATCCAATCGATCTTTAAACCAAATTAAATCTGACAAGCTCCACTATCACAGTTATTACTCTCATAAACAATAATCTCTTGTGTATGCTTTGTATTTTCAGACATATTATTTGGAATCTGTAAATGTAATTCGTCTGCTGCTCTGTCTCGTGTATTATGATAATATAAGGTTTTTATCCCAAGTGTCCAAGCTGTAATGAGATCTTTAAGTAACTGTTTCATCGGTAATTTTCCAGAGGAAAAGCTCTCTGGATCATAACTAGTATTAGCTGAAATAGATTGATCAATAAATTTTTGCATTAAACCAACTAATTGCAAATAACCCTCATTATTTGGCATTTCCCACAAAAACTCATATGCTTGATTTAGGTTTTTGCAATCTGGAACTACTTGACGTAAGATTCCATCTTTTGATGATTTTACCGTAATACCACCTCGGGGGGGTTCAATTCCATTAGTAGCGTTAGATATTTGCGAAGACGTTTCGGCAGGCATTAATGCTGATAGAGTCGAATTGCGTAATCCATACTTTTTAATATTAATTCTTAATGTCTCCCAATCATAATGCAATGGTTCTACAACAATTGTATCTAAATCTTTTTTATAAGTATCAATAGGAAGAAGACCTTGAGCGTAAGTAGTTTCATTAAACCAAGGACATGCACCTTTTTCTTGTGCTAATTTATTTGAAGCTTTAAGTAAATAATATTGAATAGCTTCAAAAGTCTTGTGTGTAATATTCTTTGCACTACCATCAGAATATCGAACTCCATTTTTAGCTAAATAATAAGCAAAATTAATTACACCAATTCCTAAAGGTCGACGACCTGTTGCTGAGCGTTTTGCAGCCATTACCGGATAATTTTGATAATCTAATAATGCATCTAGAGCTCGAACAGCTAGTATAGCAAGTTCTTCTATTTCATCAAGGTTATTTATAAGACCTAAATTAAAAGCAGAAAGAGTACAAACCGCAATTTCTCCATGATCATCATTTATGTGTGTTAATGGAGTAGTAGGTAATGCGATTTCTAAGCACAAATTTGACTGTCGTACAGGCGCTATATGTGGATTAAAAGGACTATGTGTATTACAATGATCAACATTTTGAATATAAATTCTACCAGTTGAAGCTCTTTCTTGCATCATTAAACAGAAAAGTTCCATTGATTTTACACGTTTTTTTCGAACTGAAATATTTTGTTCATACATTATATATAACCGTTCAAACTCTTTTTGATCTGCAAAAAAAGCATCATATAGATCAGGAACTTCAGAAGGACTAAATAGAGTAATATCTTCCCCATTAATCAGACGTTGATACATTAATTTATTAAGTTGTACAGCATAATCGATATGGCGAACACGATTTTCTTCAACACCTCGATTGTTTTTCAGAACAAGTAGATTTTCTACTTCTAAGTGCCATAAAGGATAAAATACAGTAGCAGCCCCTCCTCTTATTCCCCCTTGTGAACAGGATTTTACAGCTGATTGAAAATGTTTGTAAAATGGAATACAACCAGTATGATATACTCCTCCTTCTCTAATGGTACTACCTAAGGCTCTAATACGTCCAGCATTAATCCCAATTCCCGCTCTTTGAGAAATATACTTGACAATAACACTTGTAGTAGCATTAATAGAATCTAAGCTGTCATCACATTCCACTAAGACACAAGAACTAAATTGTCTCGTAGGTGTACGTACTCCTGCCAATATTGGGGTAGGTAAAGATATTTTAAAAGTAGATATTGCATTATAAAAGCGTTTTATATAATTTGCACGTATAGGACGAGGATAATTTGAAAATAAACAAGCGGCTACTAATATATATATAAATTGAGCGCTTTCATATATTTTACCATTCACACGGTTTTGTACTAAATATTTACCTTCTAATTGTTTGACAGCCGCATATGAAAAATCCATATCTCGCCAATGATCAATAAAATTATCCATTTCTTCGAATTCTTCTTTCGTATAGAAATTTAATAACTGAGGGTCATACATACCTATATTAACCATCCGTGTAACCTGATCATATAGTTTAGGGGGTTGAAATTTTCCATAAGCTTTTTTGCGCAGATAAAAAATTCCTAAACGGGCGGCTAGATATTGATAATCAGTTTTTTCACTAGATATCAGATCTGCAGCAGCTTTAATAAGAATTTGATTAATATCAGAAGTTTTAATTCCATTATACAACTGGATATGAGAACGCAATTCTACTTGAGAAATAGAAATATTATGCAATCCTTCAGAAGCCCATAAAATCAACCTCTGGATTTTTTCTAAATTTAATCGTTCGATACGACCATCGCGTTTAGTAACCAACCAACTTTGGTTCATGTTACGTTTCCCTATCAGGTAGTAAATTATGTGGATTTGAATAGAGTAGTAATATTACTCGCTCTCTTCGATTGATAAAAAGTCATTCTAAAATTAGTTTAAAAGTAAAAATAGTATTTTAATCAGTTCTAAATACTATACAAGCATTAATTTTATTTGGATTAATTGTATTTATTATTTAATCACTAGATAGATAGTAGTGTCTAGTTGGTTTGAGTTGATTGGTATCAAATTCATAGACTAATGGAATAGCAGTAGGTATATTTAAATTAATGATTTCTGTTGGACTCATATTATCTATATATTTTATAAGAGCACGTAAAGAATTTCCATGAGCCACAACAATAATGCGATGACCGTTTTTAATAAGCGGTAAAATCACATCTATCCAATAAGAAATGACTCTTTGACCAGTTGAGAAAAGATTTTCTGTCAATGGAAATTCATCTATTTTAAAATAACCATACCTCATATCATTACCCGAAAAAGTTTGGTTATTGTTATTTAATGCTGGAGGAGTTGCATACACATCACGACGCCATTGTTGAATTTTTTCTGCGCCATATTTTTTAGTCATTTCTAATTTGTTCATACCTTGCAATGCACCATAATGCCTTTCATTTAATTGCCAAGATTTGGCTACTGGTAACCAGCTTTGTTCCATTTGATCAAGAACAATCCATAAAGTATGAATTGCACGTTTGAGTACTGAGCTAAAAGCATAATCAAAATACCATCCTTCTTTTTTTAATAATTTACCAGCCGATTTCGCTTCTGCTTTTCCTTTTCTAGATAAATCTATATCACACCAACCAGTAAATCGATTTTCTTTATTCCATTTACTTTCCCCATGACGTAACAATACTATTTTGTTTAGAGTCATCTTCTGATCCTTATATAATAAATATATCATAAAAACCTAGGTGATTTGGAATCTTTTTATTAGATAATTGCTTACGAAGATAAAACATGATACCAAATAACATGTTATTTTTTTAATAATTTTAAAAATATAAGTAAGTTAGGGGATCAAATCGATCTTTCAAATTTAAACCTAACTGCTAAATTCTTGCCTATTATTAGGTTCTATGATTAAGTACTTGGGGTGATTTTTTATATGATGAACCACACGTGGAAAAATTATTATCCATTTTATAGAATTTAATTCATAGATGTTTACCTCGTTATAGAAAATAATTCCCTAAAAATATAATATTTTATACTATTTAGGAGGACTCCAAGGCCATTTTTTATATAAAAATAAATTACGTACTAATAAAATTATAAAAATAGCTATAATCAATAAAAATATATGTTTGATATGTTGATCTAACTGGTATAACCAAGGAAGAATCATCTTTCCTCCTACATAACCTAAAGTCACAAATATAAATGACCATAATAATGCTCCAATAAGGTTAAATATGAAAAAAATTAGCGGATAAATTTGGATAGCACCAATAATAATTGGACCTATGATGCGAAATCCATAAATAAACCTTACTGCAATAACAAATAATATTGGTTTTTTGTGAATCATATTTTGAACATAGATTATTCTTTTTTGATTAGTAAATTTTTTAAACAAACTTTTACTAAAGTAGTAACCTAATAGAAAAAATAATTGATCTCCGAGTGCTCCTCCAAGCATAGCTACTATTAGTACTCGTTTATAATCTAATAAACCTTCTTGTACTGCTATTCCACTTAATATAATGATAGTTTCACCTTCAGTTATACAACCCACAAAAAGAGCCCAATACCCGTATTGGGTTATCACACTATTAATATCAATATGCAAGATCTTTTCCTTCCTAGTTATCATTTGTTATTTGCAATAAATACTACTGTAGATACGGAATCGATATGGTCTAATAAAAGTAGATTTTATCGGGCTATAAAAATAACGAAGTTAAATGAGGGTCGCGGGGGGATTTAGATGTAGGTGGTTATTAAGGAAAGGTATTTATTTAGATCTGATAAATGTCAACCGAATAATAAAAAGTGTGTCAGTTCAAAAATAGCTTGAACTGTTATGTTATAAAAGAATGAGTAGTATTCTAACTACGTTAATTAATCGTACATTCACATGCTTTAAGCGTGTTCTGTAATAAAGTAGCAACTGTCATAGGACCTACACCTCCAGGAACTGGAGTAATCCAACTAGCTCGTTGTACAGCTTGTTCGAAATTAACATCACCGACTATTTTTCCATTTGGTAAACGATTTATACCAACATCAATTACTATTGCTCCGTGTTTGATCCATTCACCCGAAATAAAATGTGGCTTCCCAATTGCTACAATTAATAAATCAGCAATTTCTATATACTGACGTATATTTTTACTAAGGCTATGAATAACTGTGATAGTATATCCAACTAATAATAGTTCCATAATCATTGGGCGTCCAACAATGTTAGATGTTCCTATGATTACAGCATGGAGTCCAGAAGTTATAAGATTATACGATTTAAGTAAGGTAATTATACCAGATGGAGTGCAAGGTCGTAGTTTTGGGGCTTGAAGACATAAGCGACCTATATTATAAGGATGAAAACCATCTACATCTTTAGAAGGTAGAATTTTTTCTAGTAATTTCATTTTGTTGAAGGTTGCAGGTAAAGGAAGCTGAATTAAAATACCATCATGAGATGAATCCAAGTTTAATTGCTCTAAGAGAGCCATGACTTCCATTTCAGAAATGTTAAGAGGTAAGTTATAATAGAATGATGTAAATCCAACTTGTTCACAAGCGCGACGTTTGCTATTTATATAAATGTTAGAAATAGGATTATCCCCAATATTTATCATAGCCAATCCTGGCGGTCGTTTTCCATTTATGAGTCTCAGATTGACTTTTGAATGTATGTCTTTCTGTATTTGTTGCGCAATAATTTTACCATTAATAATATTTGCTACCATGATAGTTATCTTGATAATATAATGTTGTATAATAATATTTATTATATCAATAATATAGATTGAATGTAAGTTAATTAAAATGCGCCTTTAGCTCAGTTGGATAGAGCACCGGTCTTCTAAGCCGTTAGTCGTAGGTTCGAATCCTGCAAGGCGCGTACTTAATAATAACACGTCATAAATGAATACCACTAGCTACTATTTGATCTGTCCTCATTTTAATTCAATTATTTTCTCATTAGGTCCAATATCTATTCATTGGTATGGTCTTATGTACCTAATAGGTTTTGGTTTTACAGTTTGGTTGGGATCACGACGGGCTTTAAGATCAAAAGAATATAACCAAGAAGAGATGGAACATTTGTTCTATGTAGGTTTTTTGAGTGTTATAATTGGAGGTCGTTTAGGTTATGCGTTATTTTACAATTTACCGATTTTTATAGAAAATCCTATCAATTTATTCAAAATCTGGAAAGGAGGTATGTCTTTTCATGGAGGTTTATTAGGAGGAATAATTTTTATTTTATTTTTTTCACGTCAAACACAACGACATTTTTTTAAAATCTCTGATTTGGTAGCACCGTTAATTCCTTTTGGATTAGGAGTAGGAAGATTAGGTAATTTTATTAATGGTGAATTATGGGGTCGTGTAGCTCTTAATCTTCCGTGGTCGATGATATTTCAAAATTCATACGAAGAAGATATAAGGTTTTTAATAAAGCACCCCGAAGTGCAACCTATTATGGATCATTGGAAAAATTTACCTCGTCATCCCTCACAATTATATGAGTTTTTATTTGAAGGAATAATTCTATTTATCATATTAAATATTTTTATTCGTAAACCACGTCCTATAGGAAGTGTATCGGGTCTTTTCTTAATGATCTATGGTTTGTTTCGTTTCATACTGGAATATTTTCGACAACCAGACATCCAACTTGGCTTATTTCATGAACTGTTAAGTATGGGACAAATCTTATCCATTCCAATGATACTTATTGGTATAATTATTCTGTATGATAAAGGTGTATGTATATCAATTAATTGTAACAGGTAAATCAACTAATGAAGCAATATTTACAACTAATGGAAAAAGTCTTAACAGAAGGCATCTTTAAAAATGATCGTACTAAAACCGGTACGCTATCAATTTTTGGATATCAGATGAAATTAAATTTGCAAAAAGGATTTCCGTTAATTACCACTAAAATTTGTCATCTTCGTTCAATTATTTATGAACTATTATGGTTTTTGAAGGGTGACACCAATATAGCGTGGTTAAATGAAAACCAGGTGTCCATTTGGGATAAATGGGCTGATAGAAATGGTAATTTAGGTCCTATTTACGGTAAACAATGGCGTCATTGGAAAACAGCTCAAGGTAAATCCATTGATCAAATTAGTAAAGTATTACAACAGATTCAAAATGATCCTAATTCTCGACGTATAATTGTATCATCTTGGAATGTAGGTGAACTCGATACTATGATTTTACCTCCTTGTCATATTCTTTTTCAGTTCTATGTGGCAAATAATCAACTATCTTGTCAACTTTATCAACGTTCTTGTGATATTTTTTTAGGATTACCTTTTAACCTGGCTAGTTACGCACTATTAGTACATTTAATTGCTCAGCAATCTAATCTTAAAGTAGGAAATTTGATATGGACAGGAGGAGATATACATCTTTATTGCAACCATGTTGAACAGGCTAAATTACAATTGACTAGAAAACCCCTTCCCCTCCCCGAATTAGTGATTAAACGAAAGCCATTATCTTTATTTGATTATTGTTTTACTGATTTTGAGGTTATTGGATACCATCCATATCCTCATATTAAAGCGCCAGTTTCAGTCTAATATTATGTTTATAATTTATCATTCTAATCAATTAGAAATTCTGAATCTTTTAATGTCCCATCATCTTAAAAAACTGGATTTTGATGATCCGTTTTATTCAGAAGAAATCTTGGTACCAAGTACGAATATAATTCCATGGCTAGAAATGTCAATTACAGAACAAATTGGTATTACAGCTAATATAAAATTTACTCTTCCTGAGACATTTATATGGAATATGCTTGTTTGTTGTATGTTGCATGATTTTCCACAAGAAAATATGTTTACTAAAGAAAAAATTAAGTGGAAGATAATGGCAATCATTCCTACATTGTTACATCAAACCGAATTTAAGATCTTCAAACAATACCTTTCAATAAATACTGATCATGATCACCTTTTTATATTAGCTACTTATCTTGCAGAACTTTATTACCAATATTTGATTTATCGTCCAGAATGGTTGATGCAATGGGAAAAAAATAAATTTACAGAAATAGATCAATCACAAATTTGGCAAGTATATTTATGGTATGAAATTATGAGTAATACTAATAAATTAGATCAATCACTATATCATATAGCTAATCTTTATCATGGTTTTTTGAAAAAAATGCGATATTTGAAAAAACCGACTAACTTACCCAAACGAATTTTCATTTTTAATATTTCAAGATTACCACCTTTATATTTAAAAATTTTAGATGCGCTCAGTAAGCATATAGATATTCATTTTTTTTTGATTAATCCTTGTCGTCATTATTGGGGTGATATCAATGAATATAAACAAGAAACTGTAACCCATCCAATTCTTAAATCGTGGGGTAAGTTAGGACGAGATAATTTTTATATCTTGTCTCAATTTGAACAAATCAATGAAATTGAGGCATTTGTTGACATTAAAAATGATAACATGTTACATTCTCTTCAACATGACCTTCTTGAACTAGAAGATTACACCACAATGTCTTTTACAGAAAATCCACTGAAAAAAAAGCGCTTATTTAATCTTAATGATAATTCCATTCAAATTCATATTTCATATAGTTTACAACGTGAATTGGAAGTTTTGCAAGATCGATTATATGATTTGATTATAAATGATTCCTCATTAACACTTAATGACATCATTATAATGGTTCCTGATATTAATCTTTATGCACCCTTTATTCAAGCAGTTTTTGGAAATACTCAATCTCAATATTATTTACCTTTTCATATTTGTGATCAAAGTCTTAATCAAATATATCCATTAGTACGCTCATTTATTAGCTTTTTACGGATTATAGAAGAAGATAAATTATCTTTAGACAAAATTGTTTCGTTACTTGACATTCCCGCCTTAGCCACTAATTTTGAAATTAGTCAAGAAAATTTGGCATATTTACATCAATTTTTATCTGAATACGAAAATAGTATTAATAAATATGATGATAATGAGAATCAAATAAAACTGTTTCTTGAATCGAATAAAAACCAATTAGGTGCTAAATTAGTAGAAGGAATAAGTAAAATATGTATAAAATTGTCTCAATGGCGTAACGTTATTTTACAACCATGTATATTGACTGAATGGAAAGACCTATTTAGTGAAATGATTAAGGATTTTTTTTTTATTGATGATCATACCGATCAAGAAGTAGTAGCAGTATTAACATTTATTAAACACAAGTGGTATGTAATATTAGAAGATGCTATACCTTCTCATCATGAAATACTTTCCATACAGTTATTATACGATGAACTAATTATGCAATTAAATGAAATAAAATCTCACATAGATTTTATGAAAAATTGTATTAATTTCTGTTCTTTGATCAGTATACGTTTAATACCATTTAAAATAGTATGTCTATTAGGTATGAATGATGGTATATATCCACGCATCTCATCATCAATAAGCTATAATCTTATGCTACAGCATCCTAAGATAGGTGATATTAGTCAACGTGATAATGATCGTTACTTATTTCTTGAAACTTTATTATCAGTTCGAGAAATGTTTTATCTTAGTTATATTGGTACATCTATTCCAGGAAATATAAAGAAATTACCTTCAATATTTATAAATGAAATTTTAAATTACATTGTACACAGTTATTATTGGCCTAATAACGTTTTAGATTTTGATAATAGTGCTAAGAAAATTACCAAACATTTACAATGTTTTCATGATAAATATACTGATGTAATGCTAAAACAAAATGATTGCATAATCAATCCTAGTATTAACAATATGGTTTTACCAAAACCAATAATCAATGAATTGAATATCCAAGAATTTTTATATTTTTGGCAACATCCAGTACGTGCTTTTTTTAATAATCGTTTGGGTGTGAAATTTTTCTATCCAAAAATAATAAAATATTCAAATCAATCTTGTGTTTTAGATAAGCTGAATTATGAATTTAATACAGAATTATTAAAAATATTAATTCAAGATAATAATCCTAGTGATTTATTTGCATTCTATCGCACCAAAGGGTTCCTTCCTGATGGAGTTTTTGGAGAAATTTTTTTGCAGAAACAACATAATTCTATGAATAAATTAGCACAAATTATCAAAAAATATTATTGTTCTAGTGCAAAAAATCTCCAAATTGATTTAACTATTAGAAGGATGCGTTTGCGTTTAACAGGTTATTTATCACATGTGCAATTTGATGGATTAGTGAGATGGAAATGTACTCGTCTCAATTTTAGAGATGGTTTATTGCTCTGGTTGGAACATCTGATATATTGTATGATGAAGAGAAATGGTAACAGTAGAATGTTTGGTCAAGAAAATACTAAATGGTCTTTTGGTGCCTTGGACTCTCAAGAAGCAACAGATCATCTGATTCATTTTATCGAGGGTTATCAATGTGGTATGAGTTCACCTATATTATTATTACCAAAAACCGGAGGAGCATGGTTAAAAGCTAGTTATGATAAAAAAAAATCTATCTTATCTCATGATGGAAGAACACAACTTAAAGCACGTCAACGATTACTAATGACATGGATATGTGATAAAACGGGAGAAATTAATGATCCATATTTACAACGTTTATTCCGGATTATGGATGAGTTTCATATAAAAGAAGTTATTAGAAATGCTGAAGCTTGGTTATTACCCATAATGCATTTTAACCAATCTAATTAATTAAGTAAGACGTTCTTTTATCCGAGCACCTTTACCAGTTCTATCGCGTAAATAATACAATTTAGCCTTTCTTACCAAACCTCTACGTTTAATTACGACACTTTCAATTAGATGTGAATGTTTTTGAAATACTCGTTCAATCCCTTCTCCATTTGAATACCATTTACGTACAGTAAAAGATGAATTTAATCCACGATTACGGATTGCAATAATTACACCATAAAAGGATTGTAGCCTTTTTTTTAAACCCTCAACTACCCAAACTTTTACTTCAACAGAATCTCCTGTACGAAAGGAAGGTATGTCTTTTCTAATTTGTTCTTCTTCTATTAATTTTAATATATTCATAGGTTTTTTGATGAAAATTAAGATTTTAAAAAATCTTGGGTTTGAAATTCCGTTAATAAATCGATATGTTCTTGATTAAAAGTAAATTTCTTTAGAAGATCAGGTCTTCGGATCCATGTTCGTCCCAATGATTGTTTCATTCGCCATTGCTTAATTTTATAATGATTGCCTGATAATAAAACGGGTGGAATAGATTTTCCATGTAATATTTTTGGTCTAGTAAAATGTGGATATTCTAATAAACCTTGAAAAAAAGAATCTTCTTTTACAGATTGAAGATCTTTTCCTACTGCACCTGGTATTAATCGAGTAATTGCATCTATTAATATCATAGCAGGTAATTCACCACCTGTGACTATATAATCTCCTACCGACCATTCTTCATCAATTTCCATATTAATTATTCTTTCATCTATTCCTTCGTATCGTCCACATACTAAAATAATTTTATTTAAATATGCTAATTCATTCACACCTTTTTGGTCAAGTTTTCGTCCTTGAGGAGATAAATAAATAACTTTCACTAAATTTCCTGCACTGTTTTTTGCGGCATGAATAGCATCCTGTAATGGTTGTACCATCATTAACATACCCGATCCTCCTCCATAAGGACGATCATCAACCGTTTTATGCTTATTGAAAGTAAAATCTCGAGGATTCCAATACTGAATACTCAGCAAACCATTTTTTATAGCTCTACTAGTTATACCATAATTACTAATAGCCTGAAACATTTGTGGAAATAAACTAATAACTCCAATCCACATCATATGTATTTTCTCTTAGTGATTGATTTATTGAATCAAGATGCTTATTTTCCAACTGATGGAAATTAATTTTCTTTTTAAATTTATTTGACTAATGACTTTATTTTCAATAAAAGGAATTAAGATTTCTTTTATTTTATATCTATCAACTTTTACTACAAGAATATCATGTGAGATGGTTGACAATAAACGGACTACTTTTCCTAATTGATCTCCGTCTACCGTTATAACCATACAACCTATAATATCTTTCCAATAATACTCTCCTTCTTCCAAAATTGGTAATTGACTAGATTCAATTATGATATCAGAGTTATTATATTTTTTAGCTGTTTCCCTGTCATTAATACCTTTAATCTTAATAATAAAACCAGGAGGTTTATCATACCATTTTTCTAGTTCTATTTTTATCCATTGATTACTATGATGTTGATTAATAAACCATGGTTGATAAAAAAAAATATTTTTTTTATTTTGTGTAAAAGATATTAATTTTATCCATCCACGTACACCATACGCCGATCCTATTTTGCCCAAACTCAATGGATTTTTAATAATCATAAATTATTATTTTTTATCTTCTTCATCAAAAATCTTACTCTAGATGACACTCTAGCACCTTGACTTATCCAATACTTAATACGGTCTAAATTTAAATCAAGTGAGTTATTTTTCATCATAATCGGTTGAAAAAAACCTACCCGCTCAATAAATCTTCCATCACGGGGACTGCGATTATCAGCAACAACTATTTTGTAAAATGGCCTATTTTTAGATCCATGACGTGCTAAACGAATAATTATCATTGTTATATATATTCTATTAAAATTTTAATATTTTTAAAAGTATCAAATTGATAAAGTAACTTTTTAATTTAATTTCATTAAATTACTAATCCATTTCGATACTCCCCATGGTTTCATTGTTTTAAGTAATTTTTGCATATTTCTAAACTGTTTTAATAACTTATTAACTTCTTGTACTTGCAAACCACAACCAGAAGCGATGCGACGTTTTCGTGAACCTTTTATTATTTCGATGTTTTTACGTTCTTCAGGTGTCATTGAATTAATAATAGCTTCCATATGTATTAAGGTTGTATTACTTATGTTATAAATAGATGAAATATCTTTATGCAATAATCTACTGATCATTATTGCTATTTCATTTTTATCCAGTTTACGCATTTGTTTAATATGAAGCAAAAAATCATTTAAGTCAAATAGGTGTCCTTTTTTTAATTTTTGAACCAATTGTTGATTGTTATCAACATTGATATTGCTTTCGATTTTGTCAATAATAGATATTACATTATTCATTCCTAAGATTCTAGAAGCCATACGTTCTGGATCAAATGATTCTATTGCATCTATCTTTTCACCTAAACCAATAAATTTTATTGGTTTTCCAGTAATCTGACAAATAGATAATGTAACTCCACCACGTGCATCTCCATCTAACTTAGTTAACATAATACCAGTTATGGAAAGCATTTCATTAAATGCTTGGGCTGAATTTATTGCATCTTGACCTGTCATAGCATCAACCACATAGATCGTTTCTATAGGATTTGTAATCCTATGAATTTGTTTTATCTCATCCATCATTTTTATATCTACATGGAGACGACCAGCAGTATCTACTAATAAAACATCATAAAATTTTTGATGTGCTTGTTTAAGCGCCATATTTACAATATCAAGGGGATTTTTTAGATGCTTCTCGCTAACATAACAATCTATACCTGCTTGGTTAGCAAGCATTTCTAGCTGAGTGATTGCTGCTGGACGATAAACATCGACTGAGACTGTCAGGATGTGTTTTTTATATTGATCTTGTAATAATTTTCCAATCTTTATAACACTAGTCGTTTTACCAGTTCCTTGTAATCCTACTAGTAAAACTACAGCTGGAGGGGAAGTTGATAGATTAATTTGATTATATTTTGCTCCCATTGCTGTTATTAGTTCTTGTTTAACTATTTTGATTAATTCTTGCCCAGGTGTAAAACTTTTACTGACAGAATGTCCTATTGCATTAATTTTTACACGATTTATAAAATCCTTTACTGTCGGAAGAGCAACATCGGCTTCTAATAATGCAATACGAACTTCACGCAATGTATCATTGATATTCTTTTCAGTTATCCGTCCATAACCCCTAATTTTTTGTAGTATATTAGATAGTCTATTAGTTAAAATTTCAAACATAAAATTATCTAGTTAGTGAGAACTATGAGAATTTGATAAGAAAGCAACAAAACTCATTTTATCAGTCGCTTCTAAATAGGATTGAAGTAAAAATGAGGTTTTTACTTCTTGATCGAATTGTTCTTGACTCAAAATCTTACAATCTTCTTGAAGTAAAATTCGATGATACTTATCAGATAACATAATTCCAGTTTTTATTAAACCGTTTTTTCTCATTAAATTGAGAATACGTGAAGAATAAGTTAATTTGGGATCATCAAATAAATTTATTATATAGTCACATGTATCTTTATAATCATTACAATTATTATAATCTAATATATTTGCTAAAAACTTTAAGTCCTGTAAAATACTTTTTCCTATTTTAGCTAATGGTAACCTAGAATTGTTTATAGAGATCGTCTGTCCTGGGTTACGACCATATAAAGCTACTCGCTCCCAATTTTTACGAATATTAATTAGTTCTGTCCTATTCATTTCTACATGATCAGTGAACAAACACCATAATAAGAATAAATCTAGAAATCTAATTTGTGTGAGATCTATTCCAATTGGACTAAATGGATTAATATCTAAGGAACGTACTTCAACATATTCGATTCCTTTACGTATTAGTGCTTGAGAGATAGATTCTCCTTCATCATGAATTACACATTTTGGACGTATTGGAGCATAGAATTCATTTTCTTTTTGCAAAAGGTTGGTATTTATTTGAATAAATTCACCCTCTTTTTTCAAACCTATACGTTTATATTTATCATAAGGGGTTGTAATAGCTTTTTGTAAGCTATTTACATAACTTATCAAACTATTTAGATTAATATCTAAATTTTTTTGGAATTCACTAGTATATCCAAGGGGACTAAGACGTAAAGAGGTTGCAAATGGTAAATAGAGCATCTCATGGTTATGAGATTTAAGATCTAACCCAGATATTTTCCCCTGTAAAAATGATGGAGAAATGGCTGGGGATGCACCAAATAGATATGGTATTACCCATCCAAAACGATAATAATTACGTATTAAGCTTAAATAACTATCTGAAATAAATTCTTTACTGCTTTTTCCATAGCATGGTTGCCAAAAATTTAAAGGTAAAGAAAAATTATAGTGTACTCCTGAAATTATTTGCATCTTACTACCATAACGATATTTCAATCCTGAACGATATAGTGTTTTTAGTCTTCCAATATTGGAATTTCCATATTGAGCTAATTTTATATTCTCTTCACAACTAACTAAACTTGGCATACTCAATGACCACATCCGTTCATGTTCTTTATCTAATTTATGGACTACATGACAATGAAGATCTCTCAAAAAATTTATAAGATAGGTTATATTATTACTGACAGGAGTAATAAATTCTAAAAGAGCTTCCGCATAATCAGTGGTGACCCACTTATTTGTTAATGCAGATCCAAGAGATGAAGGATGTGTAGTTGTTACTAGATTTCCATCAAGTTGAACACGTAGGGTTTCTCTTTCTATTCCACGATTGATTCCTTGGAGAATCTCTGGATGTGATTCAAGTAATGGGAGTATATGTTTTATATTAGGTATCAATTAGCTAAATCTCTCAAATTACTCTTAATCATACTGCGCACCCGGAAGGATTCGAACCTACGACCTCTCAGTTCGTAGCCGAGTGCTCTATCCAACTGAGCTACGGGTGCAAGAAATATCTACTACGATAGAGTTAGTATCTATCGATATTATTTATTATATTAGATCAATAATTTCAACAAGGGCAGTGAGAGTGGGATTCGAACCCACGATGCAGTCTTACCACATGCTCCCTTAGCAGGGGAGCGCCTTCAACCACTCGGCCACCTCACTTTTTGTAGTTAGGTCATTTTTACTTTTATTAATTTATATGTCAAATAAAAAATTGATGAATAATCTTTTTAAGAATGAGAAGCGTAACACTAGAGAATATCATCTTCTGCTTGAATCCGTTTATAGATTTCTTCACGATGAACTGAAATATGTTTGGGAGCTTTTATACCAATACGTACCTGATTACCTTTTACTCCTAAGACTGTTATAGTGATTTCATTACCTATCATAAGGGTTTCACCAATTCTGCGAGTTAGAATAAGCATTCTGTTCTTCTCTCCTTGAACTTAACTGTTATGTTAATGAATGTAATTCATTTATTGTTTATACTAATTTTATAATAATTTATTAGTTATAAATTTTTTAATGTCGCTCAAGATAGTGGGCAAAATTGTTACCGATGTTCCATATGCTTGAGCAAGATATTGACAACCTCCACCCTTTCCATTAATTTTCGGAATAATTTGATTAATTAAATCATTGGCTGTCAATTTACTAATTAGATCTGGGGTTACTGCAGCTATTAATAATAGTTGACGTTTATTAGTCACGGTAGCTAAAATAATAACTACTGATTTTAGTTCCTTTTTTATACTTTTAACGATAGATCTAAGGTGGTTTTCTTCAGTATTACTTAACTGATTAATAACTACATGAGTTTTATTAATCGGAATAACTTGTTTGAGAATCAACGTACGATCCCTAATATTTTTTTCAGCTGTTAACTGCGCGAGATTTTTTTTTAAAATACTTATTTCTTGCTTAAGCGAATGTATTTTTTTGATGATATTATCTTCATTAGTTTTAAGGATCAAACGGATTTGTTGTAAAACTTCCTGATTGCTTTGTATTTGTTGTAAAGCGATTTCTCCTGTACTAGCTTCTATACGTCGAATACCTGCAGCTATACTAGATTCAGTATTAATACGAAATAAACCAATTTCTCCAGTATACTTAACATGAGTTCCATTACATAATTCGGTTGAAAAATCGCCTATTGTTAATACTCTAACCTGTTTATCATATTTATCATCAAATAAGGCGATGATATCTTTTTCTTTTTTTGCTACTTCATATTTCATAATGTTAGATGTAACTGGTAGATTTTGAATGATTTTTCTGTTTACCATGCATTCAATAGTACGAAGTTCTTGTGGTTGAATTTGAGCAAAATGAACCAAGTCGAACCTTAAATATTTTTCATTTATTAATGATCCTTTTTGTATTACGTGATTTCCTAAAATTTTACGTAATGTAGCATGTAACAAATGTGTAGCAGAATGATTTCTACATATTTTATTACGACGATTAATATCTATACATGCGATAATCCTATTTCCTATATGAAAACAACCTCTAGTCATTTTTCCTATATGAAAAATCGCATTACCGATTTTTTGAGTATCACTAACTATAAATTCTAAATTATTTGTTGTAGTAAGAAGCTTTCCAGTATCTCCCACTTGACCACCGGATTCACTGTAGAAAGGAGTATTATCTAAAATAATCATTCCCTCTTCTTCTTCAGATATCATGTCTTTTAGTTTATGTGATACAATTATCCCAACGATAGTAGTTTGTAACTGATGAAAATCATGTCCTTGAAATATAGTAGTAAAATGATCAGTCTTTATGATTTTACTATTATTAATAAAATTATTGTGTTTACGACTACGTTGCTGCTGTAATTCCATTGCTAAATTAAAACCATCCTTATCTACTTTGACTTGATGCTCACGACAGATTTCAGTAATTAATTCTAAAGGAAATCCATAAGTATCATATAAACGAAAGGCGGTTTCACCATCGAGTATATCTCCATGTAGCTGGGATAATGCTTCGTTTAACAATAAATTACCTCGTTCTAAAGTTTGTGCAAATTTTTCTTCTTCGACTTTTAATATATTTTCTATAATTAATTTATGATTTTTAATATCTTCTGCTATTGTTCCCATTACTTTTATAAGAGGCATTACTAACTTATAAAAAAAGGTTTCTTTTATTCCCAACATATATCCATGACGCACTGCTCGTCGTATAATATGACGTAATACATATCCTCGTCCTTCATTAGAAGGTAAAAGACCATCAGCAATTAGAAAAGCACAAGAACGTATATGATCAGCAATAACTCTTAATGATGGAGAATTATCTTCCGGTATGAATTTTATTAAAGTCGTAATATGTTTAATTAAGGTTCGAAATATATCGATATCATAATTAGTTTCTGCTTTTTGTAATATAGCTGCAATACGTTCTAATCCCATTCCAGTATCTATTGATGGTGAAGGTAATGGAATTATAGAACCATCTTCTTGTCGATTATATTCCATAAAAACGAGATTCCAAATCTCAACATAGCGATTTCCTACCGGTTCTAAACTTCCTGGATGAGATCCAAAAAAATGATCTCCTCGATCATAAAAAATTTCTGTACTAGGTCCACAAGGTCCAGTATCTGCCATTTTCCAAAAATTATCACCAGAAAAATTTATTGGTTTTGAGCTCGGTAGGTTGGTTTTTACTCCCATGCGAATTAGGCGTTCATGAGGGATTCCTATTTCGTTGGCCCAAATATCATAAGCTTCATGATCGGTATTATGGACTGTAATCCAGAATTGATCTTTAGGTATATTAAAGCCATGTGAACTCGTTAATAATTCCCAAGCTAAATTAATAGCTTTTTTCTTAAAATAATCTCCAAAACTGAAATTACCTAGCATCTCAAAAAAAGTATGATGACTAGGAGTATAACCAACATTTTCTAGATCATTATGTTTACCCCCCGCTCGCATACAACGTTGAGATGTTGTAGCCCTTGAAAAACCAAGTTTTTCTTTTCCCAAAAAAACATTTTTAAACTGATTCATACCAGCATTGGTAAATAGCAATGAAGTATCATTCTTAGGTATTAAAGAGCTGCTACCTCTTACTTGGTGACCTTGGTTTTGGAAAAAATCTAAAAATGTTTGACGAATTTTTGCAGTATTTTTATACTTCATAAATGTTATTTTTCCTAAAGCCAGCTAGTTAGTAAATACTTTAATTGTTATTTTTATTTTTCCGAGATTAATAATATTTGTCGCAGTTTTTGTTCCAGTTCGTTAGCTATGGCCAGATGTTCTTTTAAATAGTTACTAGCATTAGTTTTACCTTGTCCTATTGTAACACCATTATAGCTATACCAGATACCGGATTTTTCTATCAAATTATTTTTGACCCCTAAATCTAAAATTTCACCATAAATATTAATGCCTTCACCGTATATTATTTGAAAATCTGCTTGTTTAAATGGAACTGCTACTTTATTTTTAACAATCTTGACACGTGTTTCACTACCTATTACATTATCACCATTTTTAATAGAACCAATGCGACGAATATCAAGACGTATTGACGCATAAAATTTTAATGCATTACCACCAGTTGTAGTTTCAGGATTACCAAACATCAGTCCAATTTTCATACGAATTTGATTAATAAAAATTAAAAGTGTATTAGATTGTTTTAAAGTACCTGCTAATTTACGCATTGCTTGACTCATCATACGGGCTGCAAGTCCTATATGCAATTCACCAATATCGCCTTCAATTTCTGCTTTTGGTGTAAGTGCGGCCACAGAATCTACAATAATTACATCTACAGCTCCTGAACGAGCAAGAACATCACAAATATCTAAAGCTTGTTCACCCGTATCTGGTTGTGAACATAACAAGTTATCTATATCTACACCTAAGACTTTTGCATATCCTGGATCTAAAGCATGTTCGGCATCTATAAAAGCACAAGTTTTATTTTGTCTCTGTGCAGCAGCAATAACTTGAAGTGTTAAAGTAGTCTTACCCGAGGACTCAGGACCATAAATTTCGACAATTCTACCTAATGGTAAGCCACCTACACCTAAAGCCAGATCTAAAGTTAACGAACCTGTGGATATGGTTTCCACATCCATTGCTCTATTTTCTCCTAAACGCATAATAGAGCCTTTACCAAATTGCTTCTCAATTTGTCCCAGTGCAGCTAAAAGAGCCTGGTTTTTATTATTTTCTTGATTCACCGAAAGCTTATCCCAAAATAAATACTTTAGTAAAAGTAAGTAGATATATAATTGATATCTAGTAATGATTGGTTATCTGATATAAATTCAGGTTTATTTATACAATATTATATCATAGGAATCTTCATCATGGATATTTCTAATCATACCCCAATGATGCAACAATATTTACGCATTAAGGCTAAACATAAAGATAGTCTACTTTTTTATCGGATGGGAGATTTTTATGAACTATTTTTTGAAGATGCAACACGTGCATCACAATTATTAAATATTGCTCTAACTCAACGCGGAGTCTCGAATAATAAGCCCATACCTATGGCAGGTATACCCCATCATGCACTCGAAAATTACTTAGCTAAATTAGTACATTTGGGAGAATCAGTTGCTATTTGTGAACAAATTAATGATCCTACATTAAACAAAGGTCAAGGACCTGTAGAACGCAAAGTTGTACGTATTGTTACTCCTGGAACAATAAGTGATGAAGCACTCTTGCAAGAATCTGTAGACAATATCTTAGCAGCCATTTTATTGGACCCCCAGGGACAAGGATTCGGTTATGCTACTCTTGATCTTAGTTCAGGTGATTTGAGATTAGTAGAACCACCTGATAAAGAAAGTATGATCTCCGAGCTTTATAGAACTAATCCGGCAGAACTTTTGTATCCTGAAGACTTTGACGCTTATGAAATCATCAAAAATTGTCGAGCGATACGCAGGCGCCCGCTATGGGAATTTGAATTAGATACTGCACGTCAAGAATTAAATCTTCAATTTGGTACTCGTGAACTGAATGGATTTGGTGTTAACCATGCTGAGAGCGCTTTACGATGTGCAGGATGTTTACTGCAATATGTTAAAAATACTCAGCAAACAGCTCTTCCTCACATTAGATCTATAAAATGTGATAATCAACAAGATTATATCATTATGGATGTAGCAACTCTTCGTAATTTAGAAATTACACAAAATCTTTCTGGAGGTCATAATAACACCTTATTATCCATAATAGATCATACAGCAACTGCTATGGGAAGTAGAATGTTAAAACGTTGGTTGCATAAACCTACACGGGTTATACAAACCATTCATAACCGTCAAGATAGTATAGAGATATTACTACTCCACAACAATCTCTGTACTACTATGAAACCCCTTTTGCGTAATATAGGAGATTTTGAACGCATTATAGCACGTTTAGCTTTGCGAACAGCTAAACCTCGTGATTTTGCACGTATACGTAATATTTTTCAACAGCTACCCCAAATAGATGACTTACTTATCACAATTACATCTGATTTTTTTCAAGACATAAGAAGTAAAATTGGAAATTTTGATAATTTACTGAAATTATTAGAACGTGCTATTGTTGAAAATCCGCCTAATTTAATAAGAGATGGAGGGGTAATTGCTAGTGGATATCATCTTGAATTAGATGAATTACGTGCACTATCTAATGGTGCTAGCGATTATTTAGCACAATTAGAAATTAGAGAACGTGAACAATCTGGATTAGATTCCCTAAAAATTGGATTTAATGCTATTCATGGTTATTATATTCAAGTCAGTCGTAGTCAAAGTAATCGGGTTCCTATAAACTATATACGACGTCAAACCCTCAAAAACAAGGAACGTTACATTATTCCAGAATTAAAAAAATATGAAGATAAAGTGTTAACTGCTAAAGAGAAAATCTTAGCACTTGAAAAAAAACTTTATGATGAACTATTTGAAGTGACCTTACCATATATTGCAAAATTACAATTAAGTGCTAGAGCTATTGCTGAACTTGATGTGTTAATGAATCTTGCAGAACGTGCATGTTTATTAAATTACACCAAACCTATTTTAAGCAGTACTGAATCAGGTATAATCTTAAAAAATGCTCGTCATCCTGTAGTAGAAAAGGTTATAAATGAACCCTTTATTGCTAATTCATTGTCACTAACATCACCACATCGTTTGGTTATTATTACAGGCCCTAATATGGGTGGAAAAAGTACTTATATGCGTCAAACGGCACTCATTGTATTAATGACATATATTGGTAGTTATGTACCGGCAGAATACGCACAAATTGGTAGTGTTGATAGAATTTTTACACGTATAGGATCTGCAGATGATTTAGCATCTAGTCGTTCTACTTTTATGGTTGAAATGACCGAAATAGCTAATATATTGCATAATGCTACAGAAAATAGTCTAGTTCTTATAGATGAAATTGGAAGAGGTACATCTACCTATGATGGTTTATCATTAGCATGGGCTAGTGCTGAAACCTTGGCTAGTAGTATAAAATCTTTGACAATGTTTGCTACACATTATTTTGAACTGACCACTTTACAAGACAAAATAGAAGGAGTATTAAATTTATATTTTGATGCAATTGAATATGATACAAATATTGCATTTTTATATACTGTACATGAAGGAGCAGCAAGTAAAAGTTATGGTTTAGCTGTTGCAGCTTTAGCTGGAGTACCCAGATCCGTTATAATTAAAGCACAACAAAAACTCCAAGAGTTAGAAAACTTATTTAAGTCTAATGACATTCCACCAACATCAGGTTGTAATTGTGATTATTCACAATTTAGATTAAATCAAGTTATAAGTCGATTGGAAACTTTAAATCCGGACATTATAACTCCACGTCAAGCACTAGAATTAATTTATGAATTAAAAAATCATTTGGCGATGGAATAACTCACTTCCACCGCCATAGCCAGCCATAGATAGTATTTATTAGCAAAAAAGAGCTTCTGTATTCAATCCGTGTGAATGTAAAATTTCACGTAATCTTCGTAATGCTTCAACCTGAATTTGACGCACTCGTTCTCTTGTTAATCCAATTTCGCGACCCACATCTTCAAGTGTTGAAGCTTCATAACCTAATAATCCAAATCTCCGTGCTAATACTTCTCGTTGCTTGACAGTAAGTTCATATAACCATTTAATAATACTTTCTTTCATATTTTCATATTGAGTCGTATCTTCAGGTCCTAAGTATTTTTCATCAGCTAAAATATCTAGTAAAACTTTCTCGGATTCACTATAACAAGGGGTATCTACTGAAGATATACGCTCATTAAGTCGAAGCATACGATTGACATTAGCAATAGGTTTATCAAGCTGTTTGGCAATTTCCTCTGCACTAGGTTCATGATCTCGTTTGTGTAATAACTCACGAGAAGTACGTAAATAAACATTTAGTTCTTTTACAATATGAATAGGTAGTCTAATAGTACGTGTTTGATTCATAATGGCTCGTTCTATAGTTTGACGAATCCACCATGTAGCATAAGTTGAAAAACGAAATCCTCTTTCTGGATCAAACTTTTCTACTGCTCTTATTAAACCTACATTTCCCTCTTCTATTAAGTCTAGTAATGCTAAACCTCGATTTCTATAACGACGTGCAATTTTTACTACTAGACGTAAATTACTTTCTATCATGCGTTGACGCGAAGTAATATCACCTAAAGAGGCACGTTTTGAAAAAAATACCTCTTCTTCGGGAGTTAATAAGGGGGAAAATCCTATTTCTCCTAAATAAAGCTGTGTAGCATCTAATACACGTGTAGTATCTGCTTCATCTAGAAACTCATTGTTATCAGGAAATTTATTGTCATCAAAAAAATTAGTGAAGATTCCTTCTAATTCTTCATGGTTGTCTTCATCTAACTGTAACTCATTTAGTTCCAGTAGGGTTTGGCTCATAATAAATAGCTCCTTATATAACACTAAGAAAAATTAGTGTTGATTTAGGCTAATTTCCTCTTGATTATTGTGAATGATTTATTTTTCGAGGAATGTTTGCTTGTTTGTGTTGAAAAACAAATGATTTCTTTAAGTATTTGATTTAGTGTTTTCTATACTACACTTCTGATATTTCACTAATGAGATTAGATGTTTATATGAAGATTATTTGTAATTGAATAATTTTTGAATAAGATAATAAAATCAATAATATTTATTACCTGTTATATGAGATAAAAAAATATCATAAATTAAATTATAGTCTTTGGATATTTAGTTTGCTGGATTAAAATAAAATTTTTTAATTTTTCTCGGGAACTAATAAGATAATCGCATTACAAGCAATTCCTTCTTTACGTCCAATAAATCCTAATTTTTCGGTAGTTGTTGCTTTAATATTTACTTGGTTTAATTTACATTCAAGATCTTTTGATAGATTAAGGCACATGGGTGTGACATATGGACGAATTAAAGGTATTTGAGTGATAATTGTAACATCAATATTACCTATTATATAACACATATCTCTAATTTGCTGCCAACACGTACGTAGTAGAATCCGACTATTCGCAGATTTATAATCTTGATTATCATCAGGAAATAATTTTCCAATATCTCCGAGAGCAGCAGCACCTAACAAGGCATCCATAACTGCATGAAGTACAACATCACCATCAGAGTGAGAAATAACTCCTGGTAGATTAGGTATTTTTACTCCTCCAAGAATAAGGTTGTTTTCTTGTTGAGAAAAAGCATGAATATCAAAGCCATGACCAATTCGCATTATGTATTGTTCTCTCTATTTTGATTGTTTTTATGTATATAAAAATTAGCTAAATATATATCTTCAGGGTATGTAATTTTAATATTCTCACTACTTCCAACGATCAATGATGGATAATAACCACAATATTCTAATGCACAACAATCATCAGTAATTTCTATACTATTTTCTAAAACCTGCTGTAAACATTTACGAAATAAAGTTATAGGAAATAATTGTGGTGTTAAAGCATGCCATAAATTATTACGTTGAATAGTATAAGAGATTATTGGTTTGTTTAATTGACTTCTTTTTATAGTATCACGAACTGGGGATACTAAGATGCCACCAATAGAATTAATACTTATGATAGATAATAACCGATCTAAATCTTTTCGACACAAACAAGGACGTACTGCATCGTGAATAAGAATCCATCTTTCGGGCGAATCATTTTTAATCGCTTGTAATCCTGCCATCACTGAACCTGCTCTAGTATTATCACCGATAATAGTTGTAATACGTTTTTTATGATCTGTTGGTATAGGTAATGAATTAAACCATTTATCATGATAATTTAAAGCTATAATAATGCGATTAATAAGTGGATGTTCTAGTAATACTGCTAGTGTATATTCTATGATAGTTTTACCATGAATAGTCAAGTATTGTTTAGGAGAAGATGATTGCATCCTTTTCCCGATTCCTGCTGCAGGAACAATAGCAACAATATTTCTCATATTATTATTTCCATTAAAGATAATTTATTTAATAATTAATTGTCTGAATTTCATTTTTTAAATCTCATTACTTTGCTAAATGAAATATTATTTTCTAATATTTCTTCGATACGAAGAAGCCGATTATATTTAGCCACTCTTTCAGATCTACTTAAAGAACCAGTTTTGATTTGAGAGGCTGCCGTTCCTACAGCCAAATCTGCAATTATTGTATCTTCTGTTTCGCCCGAACGGTGAGATATAATAACTTCATAACCTGCTAATTGAGCCATTTTTATCGTATCTAAAGTTTCACTTAAGGTTCCAATTTGATTTAATTTAATAATTATAGAATTAGCAATATTATTTTGAATACCTTGTTGGAGTCTTTGTTTATTAGTAACAAATAGATCATCTCCAACAATTTGTATTTTGTTACCTAATATTAGAGTTTGGTATGCAAAACCTTTCCAATCGGATTCATTGAGTCCATCTTCAATAGATACTATTGGATATTTTTTTGATAATCGTTCCAGATAATGTGTTAGTTCTTTTGAAGAAAAAATTTTTTTTTCACTAGCTAATATATATTTTCCTGATTGAGAATCAAAAAATTCAGAAGCCGCACAATCTATTGCAAAGATAATATCTTTTCCTACTATATAACCGGAGGTTTTTATGGCATCAGTAATATAATCAAATACCTCGATATGCGATCCAATATTAGGAGCATAGCCACCTTCATAACCCACAGCAGTATTCATACCTGATTTTATAAGTACTTTTCCTAAATGATAAAATACCTCACAACCCATCTGCACTGCTTCTTTCATATTAGTTGCTGCAATCGGTAGAATCATAAATTCTTGAATATCAAGATTATTATTAGCGTGTTTTCCCCCATTAATAATATTTATCATAGGAAGTGGCAGTAAATATTTTCCTGATGTTCCATGTAATTCTGAAATATATTCATATAGTGCCATTTTTTTTACTGATGCTGCTGCTCTTGCATTAGCTAATGAAACGGCTAAAATAGCATTTCCTCCTAATTTAGATTTATTTTTAGTACCATCTAAATTAATAAGAATCTTATCAAGATTTTTTTGATCAAGAGCATCTTGGCCTATTATTGCGTTAGCAATGTTATTATTAATGTTAAAGATAGCTTTTTTTACTCCTTGACCAAAAAAACGTGATGGATCTCTATCACGAAGTTCTAATGCTTCATAAGAACCTCGAGATGATCCTGATGGAACAGAAGCTATTCCAATTAATCCAGATGCTAAATGAATTTCGGCTTCAATAGTTGGATAACCCCGAGAATCTATGATTTCACGACTAATGACTTGGATTATTTTAGACATTTAAATATCTCTAGAATATGATAATAAGATTTAGTTGATAATTTGTGATCTATATTTACTTGCAGCTTTAACAAAACCTTCAAATAAAGGGTGTCCTTCTCTAGGATTAGATGTGAATTCAGGATGAAATTGACATGCAATAAACCAAGGATGATTGGGCATTTCTATAATTTCTACTAACCTTAAATCTGATGATCTTCCAGTTATACGTAACCCAGCTTTTTCAAGGGGCTTAATTAAAATATTATTAGCTTCATATCGATGACGATGACGTTCAATAATAACTGATGTGTTATATAATTTTCTCGCTAAGCTATTTTTTTTTAGGTAACACCTTTGACTTCCAAGACGCATACTTCCTCCCAAAATCTTGGTTTTTGAACGCAATTGAATTTTTCCTTCATAATCCTTCCATTCACTAATCAGAGCAACAATTGGATATTTACAATTTGGTATAAATTCCGTAGAATTAGCCTCTTTTATTCCAACTACATTACGTGCAAATTCCATCAGTGCTACTTGCATTCCTAAACATATTCCTAGATATGGAATATTATTTTCCCGAGCATATTGGACTGTTATTAATTTTCCATCTATACCTCTATAACCAAAACCACCTGGTACTATAAGAGCATCAATATTTTTAAAAATTATTAAGCCATATTTTTCAACATCCTGAGAGCTAATAAGTTTAATCTCAACTGTTATTCTATTTTGAATTCCTCCATGTTTTAGCGCTTCAATAACTGATTTATAGGCATCCGGAAAATTGACATATTTTCCCACCATACCTATTTTTACTGATCCTTTAGGATGAGATTCTTTATAAATAATTTGTTCCCATTCTGACATATCAGCTGATCTTGAGAATAAACGTAATTTTTTACAAATATATTCATCTAAACCTTGTGATTGTAATAAAAAAGGAATTTTATAAATTGAATCCACATTTTTTAATGTTATCACAGCATTTCTTGGAACATTACAAAATAAAGCAATTTTTGTAAGTGCATTATCATGAAGATCATCTTCACATCTACAAATCAAAATGTCTGGCTGTATTCCAAGAGAAAGCAATTTTTGTACTGAATGTTGAGTAGGTTTAGTTTTTACTTCAGAAGCATAAGTAATATAAGGAACTAAAGTGAGATGCATATAAATAGTATGTATTCGTCCCACTTCAGTTGCTATTTGACGAATAGCTTCAATAAATGGCAAGGATTCTATATCACCGACTGTACCACCAATTTCTACTAAAATGATATCGTAGCCCCTTGCAGCATCATTAATACGTTGTTTAATAGCATTAGTTATGTGAGGTATAACTTGTATAGTAGATCCTAAATAGTCACCCAGTCGTTCTTTTCTTAAAAGATCTGCATAAATTTTTCCTGTAGTAATATTATTTAGATGTGTCATACGAGTACGAATAAATCTTTCATAATGACCCAAATCTAAATCCGTTTCAGCTCCATCTTCAGTAACGAATACTTCTCCATGTTCAAGAGGACTAATTGTTCCAGTATCGACATTAATATATGGATCTAGTTTAATCAATGTTACATTCAAACCACGAGCTTCAAGAATCGCCGCTACAGAAGCTGCAGCTATACCTTTTCCAAGAGAAGAAATTACTCCCCCAGTAATAAAAATATAATTTGTTGCCATAATAAATTAAGATGGAATAATAGTATACTTATATCATGACACAATGATAGATATTATTACAGGAATAACTACTGCAATCAACGATAATTATTTTTTTTCAATTAAAAATTTATTATAAATAAAATGAAAAATTCTTTATATCTCAAAAATATTATTTCTATGCAAGATCTTGATATTGAAAAAATTCAGTTAGTGCTTGAAATTACCGCGTCTTTTAAATTAGATAATAATCCATGTGATCTATTAAGAAGTAAAAGTATTGCGGTTTGTTTTTTTGAACCTTCTACACGAACGCGTCTATCTTTTGAAAGTGCTATGCATCGTTTAGGAGGATCTGTAATAGGATTTTCAGATAGTAGTAATACTTCATTGGGAAAAGAAGAAAGTTTTGCTGATACTATTAAAGTTATTAGTTCATATGTTAATGCTATTATTATTCGTCATCCTAAAGAGGGCGCTGCATTATTTGCCAGTAAGTTTTCAGGTGTTGTGCCTATTATAAATGCTGGTGATGGTTCTAATCAACATCCTACACAAACTTTATTAGATCTCTTTACTATTTTTGAAACCCAAAACAGATTATGCAATCTTAATATTGGAATGGTTGGTGATCTTAAATATGGACGTACTATACATTCTTTAGCACAAGCTCTATCACAATATAAGGAAAATAAATTTTTTCTTTTATCTACACCTTCATTAAAAATGCCTCATCATATTATTGATTGGTTTAATGAAAAACAAATCAAATGGAGTTACCATACTCATCTAAAAGAAGTACTTCATAAATTAGATATTCTTTATATGACTAGAATACAAAAAGAAAGATTAAATCCGTTAGAAGTTCAGTTTTACAACAAGGTACCGTATACTTTATGTGCTAAGGATCTTATTAATGTACGTAGCAATCTAAAAATTTTACATCCTTTACCCCGTTTAAGAGAAATATCGGTTGACGTAGATAAAACTGACTATGCTTGGTATTTTCAGCAAGCATCTAATGGATTATATACTCGTCAAGCAATATTAGCGCTAGTTTTAAATAAGGACTTATATTTATAAGTCAATATTAATCCTTTTTTTGTCCCCGAGTAACTCTTTCATTTTTGCTATAGTCAAGATAAGTTAAAATATTTTTAAATTTATTATTGACCATGAGGTTACGTACATTTTTTCCCTGTAACCAACTATGTTCTACTAGCAACCATCCAGAGTATTTTAAATAATTAGCAGCATGAGAAATAATTATTTTTAGATCACATAAACCCTGTTCTTTTGAGATTAAAGCTGTTGCAGGTTCAAAACGTAAATCTCCCTGTTGTAAATGTTCATCAAAAGGAGCAATGTATGGGGGATTACTAACAATAACATGAAAAGTTTGATCATGAATTTCTGTAAACCAATTGCTATAAATGAAAGATACGTTCTCTATATTTAATTTTTTGGCATTTTGCTGTGCTAATAATAAAGCGTCTTGATTATTATCAACTCCTAATATAAAACTATACGGACGTTCAACAGCTAGAGCTAATGCAACAGCTCCTGTACCGGTTCCTAAATCTAAAACTGATGCCACTTGATTTGTTAGATGTAAGAGTGTTTGTGATACTAAGATCTCAGTATCAGGACGAGGAATCAAAACCCTTGGAGATACACTAAGAGACAAAGACCAAAATTCTTGTGTTTCTGTAATATATGCAATAGGTTCTCCATTCATTCTTCTTTTCAAAACGGATTGTAATTTTTGCAAATCAGTTGGATTAAGTATATATATATCATCAAAAGTTCTTAACCAAGTGAAAGATTTACCTGTAATAAATTCTAGCAAAATTTCCGCGTCACGTTTAGGAGTCTCACTATAAGGTGTAAGACTTGAGTGAGCAAAATGAACCCAATTTTTAATATTCATAGAAGATTTTATTGATTAGGAATAATTTTAATTAGTTGATTAGTTTGATGTTCTTGTAATAATGGATCAATAATAATATCTAAATTTCCCGCCATGAAATTTTCTAGAGAATAAATGGTCAAATTAATTCTATGATCAGTCACACGACTTTGTGGAAAATTATAAGTACGACTTCGATCAGAACGATCACCAGTTCCTAATAAGTCCCGACGTTTTTGAGTTTCTTCCTGATGAATTTTTGTCATTTCTGCTGCATAAATACGTGCTTTGAGTACACCTAAGGCTTTGGCTTTATTTTTATGCTGTGAACGTTCATCTTGACATTCTACTACAATACCTGTAGGTAAATGAGTAATGCGTATAGCAGAATCAGTAGTATTCACATGTTGTCCACCAGCTCCAGAAGATCTGAAAGTATCTATTTTTAAATCTTCCATTTTGAGTTGAACTAATTCTGTGGGTGGTAGTTCAGGCATAACAGCTACCGTACATGTAGAAGTATGTATACGTCCTTGTGATTCAGTTTTGGGAATTCGTTGTACTCGATGACCCCCCGATTCAAATTTTAAACGTCCATAAGCTTTTTTACCAGTAACCTTAGTTACAAGGGTTTTATAACCACCATATTCTGCTTCACTATAACTTATAATTTGTATATGCCATCCACGTATCATAGCATAATTACTATACATTTTAAATAAGTCACTAACAAAAAGAGCCGCTTCATTTCCACCAGTTCCAGCACGTATCTCAATATAACAATTATTTTCATCTTTAGGATCTTTAGATAATAAAAATTGTAATTTGTCCTCAATTAGATTCTTTTGAGCAGATATTTTATTTAATTCATCATGTGCTAAATCTCTTATTTCAGAATCTTCGAGTAAGAGAGTAATCTCTTGGAGATTATTCTGTATATTTTGCCATTGAGTAAAATATTTGACTATTTCGGATAATTTAATATATTCACGAGATAACTTCTGAAAGTTGGAATAGTCCGTGGTTGATTGATTGAGTAGTAATTCAATTTCTTGATAACGTTTTTTTAATAATTCTAATTTACCAATTAAATAACTTTTCATATCATTAACATGATTACAGTAATAACAAAAAATATTTTATATATAATAAGTAAAATTATAAGATATCTAAATCTATAGAGCAATTTATATAAAAATTGGAGATTGCAATGATTACTTGGCCATCACCAGCCAAATTAAATCTTTTTCTTTATATTAATGGTCAATATTCGAATGGATATCATCATTTACAAACATTAATTGGCTTTTTATCATATTGGGATACAATAACTATTATCCCAAATAATAGAGGTCAAATTAAATTATTTTCCTCGATGAAAGACATACCAATAGAAAACAATCTTATTGTTCATGCGGGTAAATTATTACAGCAATATGTTGTAGAAAACAAATTAGTATCCCAAAATATAGGTGCAGACATTACATTAATTAAAAGATTACCCATCGGTGGTGGATTAGGAGGAGGATCATCGAATGCTGCAACTACCTTAATTGCACTAAATTATCTATGGAATACTCATTTAAGTTTAGATGATTTAACTAAGTTAGGTTTGCAATTAGGATGTGATGTTCCTGTATTTGTTAAAGGTTATGCAGCTTTTGCTGAAGAATTAGGACAGAAATTACATCCAGTTCAATTATCAGAAAAATGGTATCTAATTGTGAAACCAAAAATAAAAATTTCTACTGCCTTAATTTTTAACGATACCGAATTAAAAAGAAACACTCCTATACGTACATTACAAGAATTATATGCAACACCTTTCTCTAATGACTGTGAATTGGTAGTTAGAAAACGTTATCAAGAAATTGAAGAATTATTTAAGTATTTATCAAAATACGCGCTAACATCACGTCTTACAGGAACAGGGAGTTGTATATTCTGCGAATTTGATAATAAATCAACCGCTTATAATATTCTTGAACGAATATCAAAAGGGATACCTGCATTTATTGCACAAAGTTTAAATATTTCTCCTTTACATAGCTTCTATGCAAAAATTAGGTAATTAAGAAGAAAATATTTATAATAATATCATTAATGATTATTGGATAGAATTAGATGAAAATTTTTACTGGTAATTCCATACCAGAACTAGCACAAGAAATTGCAAGTCGTTTATATGTCAACTTAGGAGATGTTTGTGTAGGACGATTTAGTGATGGTGAGATTAGTGTGCAAATTAATGAAAATGTACGAGGGGAAGATATATTTCTTATTCAATCAACTTGTGCTCCTACTAATGATAATTTTATGGAGTTAATAGTTCTAATAGATGCCTTTCGACGGGCTTCTGCAGGTAGGATTACTGCTGTAATTCCTTATTTTGGTTATGCACGACAAGATCGACGCATACGTTCAGCAAGAGTGCCTATTACAGCAAAAGTGGTAGCAGATTGTTTATTCAGTGTTGGTGTAGATAGAATCTTAACTGTAGATTTACATGCTGATCAAATTCAAGGATTTTTTGATATTCCTGTAGATAATGTTTTTGCTAGTCTTATTCTTATTGAAGATATGTTGAAAATTGGATTGGAAAATCCAATGGTAGTATCACCAGATATTGGTGGCGTTGTACGTGCTAGAGCCATTGCAAAATTATTAAATGATACTGATATGGCTATAATTGATAAACGACGTCCTCGTGCTAATTCTGCCGAGATTATGCATATAATAGGTGATGTAACAGGTCATGATTGTGTAATTGTAGATGATATTATCGATACTGCTGGTACACTATGCCAAGCTGCCGGAGCTCTTAAAAAACACGGTGCAAAGCGCATATTTGCTTATGCTACCCATCCGATTTTTTCTGGGAATGCAGTAAAAAATTTAATCAATTCTAATATTAATGAAATAGTAGTATGCGATACAATACCACTAACTACTGACATAAAAACCATCTGTAATATACGTACATTAAGTTTAGCTGGTATGTTATCAGAATGCATACGTAGAATTAGTAATGAAGAATCTATTTCAGCAATATTTGAAGATTAATGTTGATATAATAAATAATATGAAGGTAATAAAACTAATAGTTGGATTAGCTAATCCTGGATCAAAATATGTTACTACTCGTCATAATGTTGGATCTTGGTACGTTAGAAGATTAGCAGAAAATTATAATAGTCGTTTAAAAAAAGACATTGGTATTTGTGGATATACTACACGTTTATTTTTTGCCAATCATCTAATACAGCTTTTTATTCCTGATACCTATATGAATATTTGTGGAAACTCAATAGTAGCAATAGCTAATTTATATCACATTTTACCCGAACAAATACTTATTGCACATGATGAACTGAATTTAATCCCAGGAAGAGTAAAAATTAAAATGGGAGGAGGCCATGAGGGTCACAATGGACTAAAAAATATTATTAGTTCATTTAGTGGAATTAATGTCAATTTTAGTAGATTGCGCATTGGTATTGGTCGTCCTTTAAATTCTCAAGATGTGACAAAATTTGTTTTGGATGAACCGTCAAAAGCAGAGAAAAAACTTATTACTGATGCTATTGATGAAGCTATATATTGTACCGAAATCTGGTTAACAGATGGAATAATGAAAGCTATGACTAGATTGCATTCCTATAAACATTATAAATAAGTAAGATAAGGCTATAAATAATGGGATTAAAATGTGGTATAATTGGATTGCCAAATGTAGGTAAATCTACAATTTTTAATGCTCTTACTAAAGGTTGTGTTGAAGTTGCAAATTTTCCATTTTGTACTATTGAACCCCATATAGGGGTAGTACCAGTGCCAGATAAACGGTTAAAAATTATTTCGGAAATGGTTCAACCAAAACGTGTCATTCCTACCACAATTACCTTTATTGATATTGCCGGTCTTATTAAAGGAGCATCCAAAGGCGAAGGATTAGGAAATCAATTTCTTGCAAAAATTCGTGATACAGAAGCTTTAGTTCATGTGATTCGATGTTTTCAAGATGAAAAAATCGTTCATTGTTCTGGAGAACTCAATCCTATTGAGGATATTAATTTAATTAATACTGAGCTTGCTCTTGCAGATTTAGAAGTTTGCGAACAAGCTATCTTACGCATACGTCTTGATAAAACCTCGTTAAGATTAGATAAAAAACAATTAACATTAAAAACTTTAGAACATTGTAGAATTCATTTGGAAAAAGAAGGTACATTAAGAGCATTACAGTTTTCTTCTGAAGAAACCCTTACTATCTGCAATCTAAATTTTTTAACATTGAAACCAATCTTATATATTGCTAACGTGAATGAAAATTATCATAATAAAATTTATGTAGAACAGGTTAAAAAAATTGCTGAACAAGAAGGAGCTAGTGTAATAACTATTTGTGCTCTAATTGAATCAGAATTAGCTCAATTAAAAGATAATGAATCTAATGATTTTATGATTGAACTAGGATTAAAAGAGTCCGCACTTAATCATCTCATTCGTGAGAGTTATAAATTATTAAACTTAAATACTTACTTCACAGTTGGAAAAAAAGAAGTTCGCGCCTGGACCATTACAGAAGGTACAACTGCTTATCAAGCGGCTAAAAAAATTCACTCGGATATTCAAAAAGGTTTTATTCGAGCTCAAATCATTAGCTATGAAGATTTTATTAAAAATCAAGGAGTACAAGCGGCGAAAGAAGCTGGTAAAGTACATATAGAAGGAAAAGATTACTTAGTAAAAGATGGAGATATCATCAATTTTTTATTTAAGATTTAATTCTTCAAATTGAATTGATATTTATCTTTTAGTTCATTTTACTTTATATAATTCAATACCAACTTCTAGATTGTTGAAATATCTTAAGATATTAACTTCTAATTTTTCGATATATCCATAAAGTAATAATAGCACCTATTATTGCTACTAACAAACTTCCAACATTACAACCATCTATCTTTCCAAAACCTAATAAGATACTAATCCAACCTCCTAATGCTGCACCTGTTATACCTAGAATGGTAGTAACTATAATACCTCCCTTATCTTTACCGGGCATAACCCATTTTGCTAGCATACCAACAATTAATCCCAAGAAGATCCAAGATAAAATTCCCATGATTATCTCCTACTTACCTTAGTGATGATTTCATTTAGATGAAAATCTAATTTCGATTGTTTTCACCTACCTATTACGAAGCTATTAATAAATAAAATAGCATGATGTAAATATCTATGGCAATAATAAATCTGGTTATTTTATGACATAAAAGTTAAAATAATATAATAATTCTATCATGCTTTTAATATTAAAAATGTATTTTATTCATGAGTATACTTACTATGTTTTTAAAAAAAAAGAAAAAAGTTGTAATAGGAATGTCTGGTGGTGTTGATTCAAGTGTGGCAGCATTATTATTAAAAAAAAAACAGTATCATGTTGAAGGATTATTTATGAAAAATTGGGAGGATGATGATAATGAATCTTATTGTCAATCTTCACAAGATTTAGCCGATGCTCAGGCAGTATGTGATAAGTTAGATATAAAATTACATAAAATTAATTTTTCAGCAGAGTACTGGGATAATGTGTTTCAGTATTTTTTAAAAGAATACCAGATAGGACGTACACCCAATCCAGACGTTTTATGTAATAAAAAAATCAAATTTCATCTTTTTAGAGATTTTTGTTTGGAAGATCTTAATGCTGACTATATTGCTACCGGGCATTATGTACGTAAATTAAATATTAATGATCAGAATAGATTATTACGTGCAATAGATAAAAATAAAGATCAAAGTTATTTTCTATATTCTTTAAGTCACAAACAGTTAAATAATAGTATTTTTCCTTTAGGTGATCTTACTAAACAAGAAGTTCGACGTATAGCTAATCAATATAATTTAATTACATCTAATAAAAAGGATTCTACAGGAATTTGTTTTATTGGAAAAAGAAAATTTAGAGATTTTATTGTTCGTTATTTACCTAATCAACCAGGAAATATTATGAGTACTAATGGGAATATTATTGGTAGACATCAAGGACTGATGTATCATACTATAGGACAACGTAAAGGGTTAGGAATTGGTGGAATAAAAAATGGAACAAATGATCCATGGTATGTAGTAGATAAAGATATAATAAAAAATACCTTGATTGTAGCACAAGGACAAGACAATCCCTATCTGATGTCAAAAAAAATGATTGTAGACCAAGTTCATTGGTATGATTTTAAATTATTAAATCAAGAAATATTTTGTACAGTAAAAACTCGTTATCGTCAAACAGATATTCCATGTATTATTACTCCTCAAAAGGATCTAACTAGAATTACTGTAAAATTTATAATACCTGTAAGTGCTATTACTCCGGGTCAGTCAGCCGTTTTTTATCATGGAGATATTTGTTTAGGAGGTGGAATTATTGAAAAAAGTTTTACATGACATGAATAATTTTAAATTAGGAGTATTTATTAATGGAACTATCCTTTTTAACTGCAATTTCACCTATTGATGGTCGTTATGCTAATCTTGTGAGTTCTTTACGAAATATTTTTACAGAATATAATTTTATAAAATTACGGGTTAAAATTGAAATACGTTGGTTACAAATTTTAGCTAATTGTTCTGATATCAAAGAAATTGCTCCGTTTAATTATGAAGATAACGAGGATTTGGAGTATATTATCACTTCTTTTTCAGAAGATGATGCCAAACACATTAAAAATATTGAAACTATTACTCATCATGACGTAAAGTCAATAGAATATTTTATCAAAGAAAAACTCATTCAATCTTCAAATAAAAACTTACAATCAGTTACTGAATTTATTCATTTTGCTTGTACTTCTGAAGATATTAACAATTTATGTTATGCTGTAATGATAAAATCTTCTGTTATTGATGTCATATTACCTCAATGGAATAAGATTATTACAATTATAACTGCGTGGGCTCATAAATATCGTGCCACACCTATGTTATCTCATACTCATGGACAACCAGCAACTACTACTACTGTTGGTAAAGAAATGGCTAACATTGCTAGTAGAATGATACGTCAATTTCAACAGTTAAAAACTATCAAAATTTTGGCAAAAATAAATGGTGCTGTAGGAAATTATAATGCACATTATATAGCTTATCCTACCGTGGATTGGCAACAAATTAGTAAAACATTCGTAACTTCTTTTGGAATTTCGTGGAATCCATATACTACACAAATTGAACCTCATGATTATATTGCTGAAATTGTAAATTGTATTAGTCGTTTTAATACAATTTTAATTGATTTTAATAGAGATATATGGGGTTATTTGGCATTAAATTACTTCAAACAAAAAATAGTCAAAGAAGAGGTTGGGTCTTCTACCATGCCACATAAAATCAATCCTATTTATTTTGAAAATGCTGAATCGAATTTAGGATTATCTAATGCAATTTTAACCTATATAGCTAATCAATTACCTATCTCACGTTGGCAGCGAGATTTAACCGATTCGACTCTATTACGTAATTTAGGAGTGAGTTTTAGTTATGCTTTGATCGCTTGGAAAAAAACTTTACAGGGAATAAACCAATTAGAATTAAATTATAATCAATTATTAATTCAATTAGATCATAATTGGGAAATTCTTACAGAGTCTATTCAAACTGTAATGCGTAAATATAGAATTCCAAAGTCATATGAAAAAGTTAGAGAATTTTTTACTGAAAGAAAAAGTATGAATAAGAGTGCTATACGTTCTTTTATAAATGCGCTTCCCTTACCTGAGATAGAAAAATCTCGATTAAAAAATCTAACCCCATTTAATTATTTAGGATTAGCTATCGAATTAGTAGACCATTTTACTAGTATTAACAGCAAATTTTATAACTATGATTAATTATTTAAGATCCTAAATAATAGGTCCTAACATACACCCACCTAAGAGATGTAAATGAATATGATATATTTCTTGACCTCCATCTTCATTACAGTTCATTATTAAACGATATCCTTTATCAGCAATTTTTAGATTTTTAGCAATTTTTGTAGCAACAATAATCAATCTTCCTATAAGAGATTCATCTTCAATGTCAAGATCATTTAGGGTTGGGATACAAATATTAGGAACTATAATAATATGAACAGGTGCTTTTGGATGAATATCTTGAAAAGCAGTAATTAATTTATCTTGATAAATTATATCCGAAGGAATTGTATGATCAATAATTTTACTAAAAATTGTTTGGTCTGATCTATTATTCATTAAATTAATGAGATTCGAAATAAACGACTAAAATTATTAGTAGTAAATTTAGCCAGTTCTTCTACAGAAATATTTTTTATAGTGGCAATAACTTCTGCTATTTCATATAATAAGGCCGGATGATTTTCTTTTCCACGATATGGAACTGGAGCTAAATAAGGTGAATCAGTTTCTAGAAGTATCCTATCTAATGGAATATAACGGACTATTTCATGTAGATGTGAAACATTTTTAAAGGTAACAATCCCAGAAAATGATATATAAAATCCTATATCTAGTAATTTTTTAGCCATAGTTATATCATCAGTAAAACAATGTAGTACTCCTCCACATATTTCAGCATGTTCTTCATATAAAATATTAATAGTGTCTTTTTTTGCACACCGTGTATGAACTATTAAGGGTTTATTTAGATTACACGCCATTTTAATATGTTCTCGAAAAAAATTTTGCTGTTTCTCTTGATTAAAGGACTGATAACAGTAATCTAGTCCAGTTTCACCTAATGCAATTACTTTATTATTACTGTTCACTAGATAGTGTAACTCTTGACAAAATATATCAATATCATATTGATTAACATATAACGGATGTAATCCACAAGAATAAGCTACTTGAGGTTTGTTTCCTAGGATTTTGACCATATCTACATATTCCGATATAGTAGTTGCAACGGTTAATATAAATTTCACGTTTTTTTCAGAGGCTTTGTTTAACACATCATCAATATTTAGATGTTTTAATTGATTAAGATGGCAATGAGAATCGACTAAGAACATAATTAATGTTCTCCTTATTTATGATCTATTTACATTTAGTTGCATTAATTGATTCCATATAATCAAATGCTTTATTAATAATAATTCTCGAGAAATTGATGTAATATGTAAGATATGATCTCGACAAATACACCATTGTCTCAAAATTTTCAATAATATTTCATTGGAAAGATTATTTGATAATCTTTGAACTAGTTCATAATAATCGATATTAATTATATGTTTTTTATCACTATATTTCAATTTTAAAGCATCTAATAATAAAGTACATAACCACTCAATTTGTTTAGCAACATTTTCATTATTCATTAATGGTAATAGTTTAATGATTTCTAATTGAAATAAATTTTTCATGATTTCATCATATATTTTCTTTCTATTTGGCCAATCTTGGGATTTTAATAAGTTTAAAGCAGCAATAGGAGCTCCATAACTCAATCTTAAGGCTGCAATTAATGTAATTGGTGGACATTTATTAATACCATTATTATTTTTTAACCACTTTAATCCCTCAATTTCGCTTGGAGAAATAATATGCCATGCTTGACAACGACTACGTAATATTATTGGAATATTAGTCTTTTCAAAACTATAGAAAAAAAACCAGGTGTTTGTTGGTGGATCTTCTACTATTTTTAATAGTAGATTTACCGCTGATTCGGTCAATTTTTCTGGTTGTAATATCCAAAGTATTTTTGCGGTTCCTAATTTTGACTTCTGATATAGATCATCATAAATTTCTCTAATATCTTCAATTCCTACACTACTTTTTTCTTTTTTTAGGATGTCAAGAACATACAAATCTGGATGATTCATAGAGTTCATAAGTTGACAACTATGACACTTTCCACAAGATTGAAAATTCGTAGTAGTAAATGAACACATTAATAAGCAACTTATTTTCCATAATAATACTTCTATGCCTAATCCATATGGTGCATATAATAAAAGCGTATGATGTCCGCGTTTTATGTGATATTGTTTAATGATTTGTTGATAAGGGTAGTTAAGCCACGGATACCAGTAGTTTTTTATTTGGTTATCCACCATTTTTCCAATATTATATATAAGGATAATTTCACTAAACTGAGAGGTTGTGTAGCATCAATAATCTTAATCCTATTATCTTGTTTGGCTCGTGTAAGATAGCATCTTCTAACCTGATAAAAAAATGATAAGGATTCTTGTTCAATGCGATCTAATTGTCCTCTTTTTTGAGCTCTTTTTAACCCTAATTCTGGTGTTACATCAAGATATAAGGTTATATCAGGTATAGTATTTTCTACTACTAGGTTCCGTAAAATCGTTAATATTTGACTATTAAATTTTCTACCATAACCTTGATAAGCTTCTGTTGATAAATCATAACGATCACTAATTACCCATGCTCCTTGTGCTAAAGCGGGTTTAATTTTCATTTCAATTAGTTGAGTACGAGCCGCATATAACATTAATAGTTCAGCTTTATTAGTAATTTTTTCCCCTTCAACTCCATTTTTAATTAAACCACGTAATTTTTCAGCTAATGGAGTTCCTCCAGGATCATGAGTCAATATAATATCATTAATAGATTTTTTTTTTAAAAAATCTATTACCAGATTACAAATCGTGGTTTTTCCTGAACCTTCTATACCTTCAATAACAATGAAACTATTTTTCTTCATTAGTCAACTAGCTGATTAGATATTAAAACAATGTCCATATAATCACTCTACTCTAATTTAATGAGAATTAATGATTGGCTATATAATCAATAGCAGCTTGAACAGTGGTGATTTTTTCAGCATCTTCATCTGGAATTTCTTTATTAAATTCTTCTTCTAAAGCCATAAGTAATTCAACTGTATCAAGAGAGTCAGCACCTAAATCTTCTACAAAAGAAGCGGTATTTATTACTTCATCCTGAGTTACTCCTAGTTGATCACCAATTATTTGCTTAACTCGTTCTTCTAGAGTACTTATACTCATACGTGCAATTTTCCTACTATCAAAAGAATTCGATTATTAGTAAATATTATATAATTTTAGCATATTATAAATATCTGAAATATTAACCCATATACATTCCACCATTAATATGTAAAGTCTCACCAGTAATATATGCAGCTTCATCTGAAGCTAAAAAAGCTACTGCATTTGCAATATCCTGAACAGTACCAAAGCGACCCATAGGAATTTTACTTAATATTTCTGCACGTATTTCTGCGTTTAATAGTTTTGTCATATTAGTTTCAATAAAACCAGGCGCTATAACATTAACTGTAATTCCACGTGATGCTACTTCAAGTGCTAGAGATTTACTAAAACCAATTATACCTGATTTTGCAGCTGCATAATTAGTTTGTCCTTTATTACCACTACTTCCTATCATTGAACCTATATTAATAATCCTGCCCGCATGTTTTTTGATCATAGTTTTTATTACTGCTTTAGACAAATAAAATATAGAAGATAGATTTATATCTATAACCTGTTGCCATTCATTAGGTTGCATTTTGATAAGAATATTATCTTGTGTAATACCTACATTATTAATTAAAATATCTATTTCTCCTAGTTCAGAGGTAATACTGTTTAAAATCGTATTAATACCAGTTAGATTAGTAATATCTAAAAAAAATCCTTTGCCACCATGTTTTATTAAAAAAGTATTAATTATATTAACCCCTTTTACATCCTTAGCAGTACCAGCAACTATTATTCCACGGATAGCTAAAGTTTCTGCTATGGCACGTCCAATACCTCTATTAGCACCAGTAACTAATGCGACTTTTTCTTTCATCAGATTGTTGATTGTAAGGTGTTAATTGCTAATAATAACTTATCATAATTTTCAATACTTATAATTGTCAAAGCTGAAGTAATACGTTTGGTTAAGTCCCTTAATATATGTCCTGGTCCAACCTCTACTGCAAGATTTAAAGATTGTTTGTTTATAATATATTTTACGCATTCAATCCATTGAACTGGACTATATAATTGACGCACTAAAACACTACGGATTTTTATCGGTAATTTTTCGCATTTTACATCTACATCATTTAAAATAGGTATTTTTGGAATGTTGAGAGGAATTTTTTCTAATTTTTTTGCAAATGGATTTATCATTGGCTTTAGTACATCACAGTGTGAACAAATATTAATAGGGAAGGGTATTATTTTAGCTCCAGCGGCTTTACACAACCAACCTACCCGTCTTACTGCATTTTTATGCCCCGATATAACAATTTGTTTTGGTGAATTAAAAATTGCAGGAGTAACTATTTGACCTAAAGCTTGAACTTTACAAATGTCCATAATAGTTTGTTTATTCAATCCTAAAATTATTAACATTGCTCCTTTCTCTTTTAAGGCTATTTCTTCCATCATTTTTCCACGTAGTTCTACTAAAGAAAGTGCTTCACTGAATTTGATTGTTTCACCACATACTAATGCTGAATATTCTCCTAAACTATGACCTACTAGTATTGTAGGTGTAGGTCCTCCTAATTTTTTCCATAATCTAAAAATTGCTACTGAACTTGTTAATAAAAGTGGTTGGATTGTTCTTGGTTGATTTAGTTCTTTTAGAGGACCTTTGAGGATTAATTTCCATAGATCATATTTCAAAATATCTGAAGCTTCAGAGAAAGTTTCCTTAATGATAGGAGAATTTTTTGCTATATTGATCAACATACTAAGCGAGTGTGATCCATGTCCAGGAAACATCATTGCAAATGGCATCATATTTATTAATCAAAAAATAATTAATGCAGATCCCCAGGTTAATCCGGCTCCAAAAGCTTCTAACAATATCAATTGTTTAGGTTGAATACGTCCATCTCGTACTGCTTCATCAAGCGCCGTTGGGATAGAAGCAGAAGAAGTATTTCCATATCGATCAAGGGTAATAATCATTTTTTTTAGATTTAATCCTAATTTTTTAACGGTTGCATGAATAATTCGTAAATTAGCTTGATGGAGTATGATCCAATCTAAAGTATGAAGGTTGATTTTATTAATATTTAAAGTTTCATTAATTAGATCGGTTAATTTATGAACAGCGATTTTAAATAATTGTTTACCTTTCATAGTTAAATAACCTGATGAACTTTTAAGTTTTAGTAAATCATTATAACTTCCATCTGCATGTAAATGTGTAGATAAAATCCCTGCGGTTTTGCTAAATCCTAAAACTACCGCACCTGCCGCATCACCAAACAAAATTCTTGTTTTGTAATCATTAGGATCTAATGTCTTAGTAAGTATATCCGAACCAATAACTAAAGCATATTTTACTGTTCCATTTTTAATATATTGATCGGCTATGCTGAGAGCATAGATAAAACCTGTACAAGCAGCAGCTACGTCAAAAGCAGCAATACAGTGATGATTAATTCCAAGCATATTCTGAACCATACAAGCTGAACTTGGAAATACATACTGAGAAGTAGTTGTAGCAACAATAATTAATCCTATAGCATTTTTATCAATTCCTGCCCTAACAATAGCTTTTTGTGCAGCACAAAAAGCCATTGTGGTTACCGAATCTTTTTTACCCGCTATATGACGTTTACTAATTCCTGTTCTTGAAACAATCCATTCGTTATTAGTATGAAGTGTTTCCTCTAAATCTGCATTGGTCACTATTGTTTTTGGTAGGTAACTACCCGTCCCAATTATTATGCTATACATTTAAATTATCCGGAATTAATGATTTTATGACCTCTATAGTAACCATCAGATGTAACATGATGACGTAAATGAATCTTACCAGTTTTCTTATCTGTAGATAATTGAATTTTTATAGTTATTTTATCATGAGAACGTCGCATACCTCGTTTGGAACGAGAAGATTTATGTTTTTGTACAGCCATAATGTTATTATCCAAAAATAATTATCATAAAAATATAAAATATCAGAAAAAGAAAGAAATTCAAAATCATCTGTAAACTTAATTTCAACTACGTAGTTGTGATAAAGAGTGTTTGAGTTCTTGGCTTAATGGAGCTGTAAGACATATGGTTGTTTTTAAAATGGGATGAATAAAAACTATTGATGAAGCATGCAAAAAGAGACGATTTAAACCTGTTTGAGCTATTTGTTGATTGAAATTAGAATCTCCATAAATTTTATCCAAAGCAATAGGATGGCCTGCATATTGTGCATGAACACGTATTTGATGTGTACGACCAGTTATAGGATTGACTTGAACTAAAGAAGCTTCTTTGTTAGGGAAATATTCCTTTGTAGTGAAAATAGTTTTAGACATTTTACCTTCTATATTTACACGTACTATGTGTGCTCCACTATGAATAATATGTTTTTTTAGTGGAACCTGTATAATTTTTTGTTTAGATGGCCATTTTCCACCTACGAGAGCACAATAAGATTTTTTTACCTGATTAGTACGAAATTGTTCATGTAATAAGCGCAAGACCGATTTTTTTTTAGCCAAAAGCAATATTCCCGAAGTTTCACGGTCCAAGCGATGAACAAGTTCTAAAAAAGATAGATTGGGTAGGAAAGTTCTTAATACATCAATTATACTAAATTTTAATTTACTACCTCCATGCACCGCTATACCAGAAGGTTTGTTAAGGGCTATAATATAATCATCATTATATAAAATGGCATTAATTAACAAATTAATTTGTTGTTGACTAATTGAAAAGCGAAGATTGGCTTTATCTGGATAAATAAGTTTAGGAACATATACTTCATCTGTTAAAGCCAACTTATAAGTATGATTAACACGTTTGTTATTTACTCGAATTTTACGGTGACGTAGTAATTTATAAATTAAATTTTTTGGTATACCTTTCAATTGACTCTGTAAAAAATTATCGATACGTCTGCCACTTCCATTGTCATCTACTGTAATAACACAATTATTCAATTTAGTTGATGTTAGATTAGTTGTCATAAGTATGAATTATAAAAATAATAATAGTATAATATTATTTGGTTTGATCAGTCATCTATTTGTTCAATTATTCACAAATATTCCTTAATCAAATCCTTAAAAAAACCCAAAAAATCGTTATTTAAAATAAAAATTTTGTGTAATAAATAAAATTATTTTTACACATATTATTTAAAAGGTAGTCTTTTATTAAACATGAGTAAATAAAAATGAAAAGAATGTTAATAAATGCAACTCAAAAAGAAGAATTGCGGATTGCAATTGTTGATGGTCAACGATTATACGATCTAGATATTGAAAATCTAGGACATGAACATAAAAAAGCTAATATTTATAAAGGAAAAATTATTCATATAGAACCGAGTTTACAAGCTGCTTTTATTGATTATGGTATGGAAAAACATGGTTTTTTGCCTTTAAAAGAAGTTTCTCCAGAATATTTTCCTGAAAATCATTTATCATCATTACAACCAAAACGTTTAAATATAAAAGATATTCTATGTGAGGGACAAGAACTGATTGTACAAATTAATAAAGAAGAACGTGGTAATAAAGGAGCTGCTTTAACAACTTTAATAAGTTTAGCTGGCAGTTTTTTGGTGTTAATGCCTAATAATCCGAAAGCTGGGGGGATTTCTCGTAGGATTGAAGGAGAACAACGGATTGAAATTAAAGAAATAATATCTTCTCTTATCTTACCTAATAGTATGGGGATTATAATACGAACAGCAGGTATTGGAAAATCTCTTGAAATATTACAATCTGATTTAAGTTCAAAATTAAAAAATTGGCAAGAAATTAAAAATATAGCTGCTACTAAGCCCGCACCCTTTCTTATTTATCAAGATAGCAATGTAATCCTACGAGCATTTCGTGACTATTTATGTCAAGACATTGGGGAGATATTAATTGATAATCCTCAAATAGTTGAATTAGCAAAACATCAAATTATTGCATTAGGAAGATGGGATTTCCTTAAACAAATCAAGTTATACTCTGGAGAAATACCACTTTTTAGTTATTATCAAATAGAATCACAGATTGAATCTGCTTTTCAGAGAGAAGTAAATCTTCCTTCAGGAGGTTCTATTATAATTGATACTACTGAAGCTTTAACTGCCATTGATATTAACTCAGCTAAATCTACTAGTTGTAATGATCTTGAAGAAACTGCATTTCATACCAATTTAGAAGCCGCTGATGAAATTGCTCGTCAATTACGTTTGCGTGACTTAGGAGGATTAATAGTAATTGATTTTATTGATATGATAAGCAGTTCTCATCAAGGTGCAGTACAATCTCGTTTACGTGATGCCATTAGTCAAGATCGTGCACGTATTCAAATAGGTAATATTTCGAGATTAGGATTACTAGAAATGTCTCGTCAAAGATTAAGTCCTTCTCTTAGAGAATCTACTCATCATATCTGTCCTAGATGTAGAGGAACAGGCATTGTTCGTGATAATCAATCTCTTTGTCTTTCTATTTTACGTATTCTTGAAGAGCAAGCTATAAAAGATAATACTAAAGAAGTACATGCTATTGTACCGGTAGCAATTGCTTCTTACCTTTTAAATGAAAAACGTAGTGTAGTGAATGCTATAGAACAACAATCACCCAGAAAAGTTCGTATTATTATTGTACCGAATGAAAAGATGAAAACACCCAACTATTCTATTTCAAGAATTCGAACGGGTGAAGAAATGGCAACCGTCAAAAATTATGTTTTACCAAAATTACATCAGTTAAATAGTCCAACTGCCATACAATCTATCACTTCTTATAAGTGCATAAAAAATATAAATAAAAAATCTGTTATGCAGGGTTTAAAAATTAAGTCAAAATTTTTGTTAGTCAATTTTATTGATAAAATAGGTATTTGGAGCTTTTTGAAAAAAATGTTAAAAACTTTTTTTTTATTAGGAATAATTCAAGTTTTTAAAACTATCAGTAGTTCTATGTCTATGGAAATTTTTTGAATAAATTGAGTAAATATCTATTAGTTATTTTATTAAATGATTATTATTTATATAATAAAGATAAATCTTTTAACCGGAAACCAAGTAATAATAAGGTTATAAAATAAATTATAGCACCTGTTAAAATAACTATTATCATATCTAACAGACGAATAATCATTCGACTATTTTGCCAAGGTGGCATAATATTAATTAGAACTAATAAGACCATCCCCAGTATTATTACTGCAATAATTAATCGTAGTAAAAATATTCCCCAACCTGGTTGGGGAATATAATAGTTTTTTTGCCTCAATTTCCAATAAAGCAGAATGGCATTTAAAAATACTGAAATACTAACCGAAAGAGATAATCCAATCTGTTTTAATGAACCTAAAAATAAAAAGTTAACTAATTGACTTATGATAAGTGTCAGCAAAGCAATTTGTACTGGAGTTTTTATATCTTGATGAGAATAAAATGCTGTAACTAATACTTTTACTAACATTATACCAATTAATCCTGCTGCATAACATACTAGTATTTGTTGTGTCATAAAAGTATCAAAAGCAGTAAATTTTCTATATTGAAAAAGTACTATGATTAAGGGTTGTGCTAATACTCCTAACGCTACTGCACTAGGAACTGCCATAAGTAGACATATTCTTAATCCACGATCTAAAAGGATTGAATATTCATTCGGACAATCATAAGTATTATATTTCTTAGTTAAGTATGGTAATAAAATAGTACTTAATGTTATCCCTAATATTGCTGATGGAAATTCCATTATTCTATCAGCATAATAAATCCAGGAAATAGATCCCGAAACCATAAATGAAGCAAAAATTGTATTAATAATAACCGATAATGGGTTAGCAGAAATCCTAATCAATGCAGGTCCCATGTTTTTTACAACTCTCCATACTCCTATATCATGTAAATTAATACGAGGAATAACTAACATTGCAATTTTTTTTAAAAAAGGCAGTTGGTAACTTAATTGTAATATACCACCAATTAATACCGACCCAGCTAAAGCTAATATAGGACGATTAAAATAAGGAGAAATATATAATGCTGATATAATCATACTAAGATTCAGTAAAGTAGGTGCAAATGCTGGAATAGCAAAAAAGTTCCACATCTTAAGAATTGCACTTGCCATAGAAGTTAATGATATTAAAAATATATAAGAAACTGTAATTTTTAACAAAGATGAAGTTAATGCAAACTTATCATATAAATGAGTAAAACCCGGAGCAGTTACTAAAATAAACCATGGTGTCATAAAGACTCCACATATACTGATTATGGTTAAAACCAGAATTAACATTCCAGAAACCCCAGCTATAAGTAGCTGGGTAGCAGTCTTACTACGTTTATTTTTATATTCTGCTAATATAGGAATAAAAGCTTGTGAAAAAGCTCCTTCGGCAAATATCCTACGTAATAAATTCGGTAAATTAAAAGCTACAAAAAAAGCATCCGTTTCAATTCCAACCCCGAATACTGCAGCGATAATGCTATCTCTAACTAATGCCAAAATGCGTGATGAAAGACACGTTATAGTACTAACACATACTAATGATTTTAAGAAATGTTTTGATGATTTCATATAGAACCATATTGAATTCTATTCATCGTATTTTCCAGAAATATTTTTTAAGATTGATATTTAATTTTCATAGGAGGTGTTATATCGCCAACTAGTTCCATTTGGACCATCTTCAATAATAATTCCTATGCTTTTTAATTGATTACGTACCAAATCCGCCTTTTTCCAATTCTTGTTTTTACGATAATTATTACGTTCTATAATCAACTTTTTTATAAGATCAATATCAACCTTATCAGATTGGTTGTTGAATTGTAAAAAATTATTAGGATCTTGTTGTAATAAACCTAAAATTCCTGCTAGTTTACGTAAACGTAGAGATAATTTTTTGACAAGATTTAACATGTGTTTTTTTTTGAAAAAATCTATTTCTCGTGCTAAATCAAATAAAACCGCAAATGCTTTTGGAGTATTAAAATCATCATCCATGGCCGATTGAAATTTTCGTTCAAAATCATCAATCTCAAACAGTGATTCTTCTTCTTGAGAATATTCAACAACACTTAATGCTTTATAAAGACGAGTTAAAGCTACGTGTGCCTGTTTTATCCCTATATCACTATATATTAATGGACTCCGATAATGACTAGCAATCATAAAATAACGAAGTGTTTCTGAATTATGATATTTTAGTATTTCTCGGATAGTTATAACCTTAGTTGAAGATTTAGACATTTTTTCATCTTCAATAAAAACCATGCCAGAATGTATCCAATAATTAACAAACGTATTTTTATTAATACATGTTGATTGTGCCATTTCATTTTCATGATGAGGAAAAATTAGATCTATTCCTCCACCATGAATATCAAATTTTTTTCCTAAATATTTATTATTCATAGCTGAACATTCAATATGCCATCCAGGACGACCTTTTCCCCACGGAGAATTCCAACCCATTTGATTATCAGTAGATTTTTTCCATAAGATAAAATCCATTGGATTGTGCTTTTTGATTGTTGTACTTTGTTTAAACTTTAGTTGATTTATATTTTGACGTGATAGATGTCCATAAGATGGATAGCTATTAATATCAAAAAAAATATCACCATAAGATGAAATATAAGCAAATTTTTGTATTAAAAGATTTTGAATAAAATTTATCATCTCTGCAATATGATAAGTTGCACGAGGTTCAATATCAGGTGACAAAATATTCAATGCAGAAAAATCTGTATGCATTTTTAGTATCATTCTATTAGTTAGTTGATCTATGGACTCTTTATTTCCAATGGCACGTTGAATAATTTTATCATCAATATCCGTGATATTGCGTATATATTTAACTTTATAACCGCAATACCGCAAATAACGTACAATAATATCAAAAATAATAAAAGTACGAGCATGACCTACATGACATAAATCATAAACAGTCACCCCACATACATACATGCCTATTTCATTTAAATTAATGGGTTGGAATGCTTCTTTTTTATGACTTAAAGAATTATATATTTTCAACATGATATTTTAATACTTTTTAAGATCAATAATTGTAAACTATTTAATGAATAAGATAATCTCAAATTAGTATATTTGTTAATCCTGTATGAACTACTGATGATTCTTCACTACCATTGATTTTAATATAATGGATGTTGCCCATTTGTGCTTCTTTTTTATAAAAAGAAATTAAAGGAATCATTTGTTTATGATATTCTCTTAAACGTGTGCGTATTATATTTTCATGATCATCCAATCGATGATAAAGATCATCTCCAGTTATATCATCCTTCCCTTCTATTTTTGGAGGACAAAATTTAGTATGATAAATTCTTCCTGAAGATAAATGTATTCTCCGTCCAATAAGACGTTCTACTAAAATGTCATCGGATACAACTAATTCTACAATATAATCTAACTTAATATCAGCTCGTTTTAGAGCTTTGGCTTGCGAGATAGTTCTTGGAAAACCATCTAATAAAAATCCATGATAACAATCTTTATCAAATAAACGTTTTATAACTAAATTAATCACAATTTCATCATTAACTAATAAACCTCTAGACATACAATTAGAGATATCTAATACATCAAATTGATTGCAATTAACATAACTACGTAAAATATTCCCAGTAGAAATTGTGGGAATACAGTATTTTTTACTAATAAATTGTGATTGAGTACCTTTTCCACTTCCTGGAGCACCCATTAAAATTATACGTTTTTTCCTTTCTTGATGCTTCGAAATTCCGTATCTCATAAATATATTACTCTTTTAAAGAATATTGTATTTTATAATGAAATTATTCATTCGACGAATAAACTTATTTGGATCTTCTAAAGAACCAATTTCAGTAAGGAAAGCTTGATCTAATAATAATTCTATTAAATCTACCAATAATGTATCATCTATAGTTTCTATAGCTTTTTTTATCAATGGATGCTTAGGATTTAATTCAAGAATATATTTTATTTTCGCAACTTTTTGTCCAGCAGCGGCAAATATTTTTGCCATCTGAGTACTCATCTCATTTGCTTCTGTAGTTAAAATAGCTGGAGTTTCGATAAGACGATTAGTAAATCGTACATCTTTTACTCTATTACTCAAAATTTTCTTTACTCGTGCTATAAAAGATTTAAGAGATGTATTATCAGTATTTGGTTGGGAATCTTTATCATTTATAAGTTGATTGAGAGATTCATCAATTTTACTAACAGAATGGAAAGATTTTCCTTCAAAAGCAGTTAAATAACTCATCATCCATTCATCTATACGATCATATAGTAATAATATTTCAATTCCTTTTTTTCGTAATCCTTCAAGGTGAGGACTATTAGATGCGGCTACATAACTATCAGCAGTAATAAAATAAATTTTTTCTTGATTCGGAATCATACGGTTTACATATTCTTGTAATGATACCGTTTGAGTTGAATCTTTACTATAAGTAGATGCAAAACGTAGTAATGGCATAATATTTTTAATATTATTATTATCTTCTGCAGGACCTTCTTTTAGTAATAATCCAAATGTTTGCCAAAATTTATGATATTTTTCCGGATCCTCCATAAGTTTTTGTAGCATTTGAAATACTCGTTTAGTTAGTGCAGCACGGAATTTTTGTACAACGCTATTATTTTGTAAAATTTCACGAGAAATATTTAAAGAAAGATTCTTACAATCTATTAACCCTTCCACAAATCTCAAATAATTAGGTATTAAGGTGTTTATCTCATCTGTTATAAAAATACGTTGTACATACAATTTTAACCGATGTTTATTATCTCTATTCCATAAATTTAATGCAGCATGTGAAGGAATATAAAGTAAACTCGTGTATTCGTGTTTACCTTCTACTTGATTGTGACTCCAGATAAGAGGATCATGAACATCATGAGTAATATGTTTATAAAAATCTTTATACTCGGTTTCGCTAAGGTCTGATTTATTTCTTATCCATAACGCTTGTGCTTGGTTGACTTTTTCCCAATTATCTTTGTGGTTAAGAGATTTCATCTCTATGGGTAAATCAATATAATCCGAATATTTTCTAATAATTTCACGCAAGTGCCACGGATTTAGAAATTCATCTTCACCATCACGTAAATGAAGTGTAATTTCAGTTCCTCGATGATTTTTTGTAATATCAGCAACAGTATAACTTCCTTCCCCAGTTGATTCCCATAAAACTGCTTCCTCAATAGCAGCTCCTGCAGCACGAGTACGTACAGTTACTTTATCAGCTATCATGAAAGTGGAGTAAAATCCCACTCCAAATTGTCCAATTAGCTCACTAATTTTAGAAACTTGTTTAGGTTCAATGGATTGAATAAATGATTTAGTTCCAGATTTTGCAAGTGTTCCTAAATTTTCAATTAATTCATTTTTACGCATACCAATAGCATTATCATCGACTATTAATATACGTTTTTCTTTATCAATAGAAATTCTTACATGTATATCTTTATCTTTTTCATACATATTGGGTGTAGATAATGCCTTAAAACGTAATTTCTCAGCTGCATCTGAAGCGTTAGAGATTAATTCTCTTAAAAAAATTTCTTTCTTGGAATAAAGAGAATGAATCATTAACTTTAAAAGTTGTTTAACTTCTGATTGAAAGTTGCGTGTTTCTTGTGCTTTCATAATCTACCTACTCAATCATCTTGAAGATTTTAAAAAGATTATTAATTATTCTATAATAATAAATCTGATGAGAACAGTACCTGTTAACAAGTAAAAATTATAAATAAGGTACTGTAAAATTAGAAAAATTGTACATTTTATCTTGATAAACTTTATGTACACGACTTACAGCATCATTCAAAGCTGCTGCGATTAGATCTTCTAAAATTTCCAGTTTCTCTTTTGTTAAACTAGGATCTAGTGTTACACGATTACAATTATATTTTCCATCAATAATTATAGTAACTAAACCTGCACCTGATTCTCCTTGAAATTGTTGTTTAGATATTTCAGTCTGAATTTCTTGCATTTTTTCTTGCATATGTTGCGCTTGTTTGATTAAATTTTCTAATTCAGTTGTTTTGAGCATAAAATTCTCTCTAAATGGTCAAATTATTGATTACATTATAACAATACTTTGTTTATCAATACTCGCATTAAAAAAATCACATAACATTTCTAAATAACTATCAGAAACCATTAAATTATGGGCAATCTCTATTTCTTGTTGATAAAAATCATTTATTAATTCTAATGGAGTTTTTATTGTTAAATCATTATGTTCAATAAACTTAATGTCAAGTTTTTTTCCGAAAAACATCCTTAATGTTTCAGATAAAATTTTTTGTGATGATACAGTGTTTAAATGTTTTTTATTGGATCTAAAATAAAATTGGATTTGTTGTTCATTCTGTTTTTTACAACAGTTTAATGCTAATTCTAGTACTAATGGAGGCAGTGAAAGGTTAAAAATTTCTGTTGCCCAAGAATTATGAAGTAATTGATTTTTAAATTTTATAAATAAAACTTGAGAGGTATTATTTTTAATATTTATAAATGATAAAAAATCTTTATATTTTGGATGGTTGTTCAACATTGTATGCTTGGAGAGTGGTGTCAATAAAACCTTGGTTTTTGGTTGGATTTTTTTTATAATTTGATTTTTTGCATAAATCAATTGAGTAGTAATATTCGGTTCTGAACGATTATTCAAATATCTTTTTTTTTTTGACAACTAAAAGTTAGAGCTCTAAATATTGTCATTTCTACAGCTATTTTTGGCGTAGGTGCTATTAGTAATTCTTTTCGTCCTCTTATTATTATTTGATAATAGTTTTGAACCTTTTCTGATGATATTGTAAGTGCTAATTTTTTTAAACGTTCTAAAGTATTTGTTTTTATTTGAATATATTTATGCGGTTGGTTTTGTAACCATTGCAGCCTGGCAATATAATATAGTAGTTTTAACATATCTATTAATAGTATTTCCCAATCGATAGTACTTATCATGGAAAAATGATCTAATAATTCAATAACTTGATTAGAATTAATATATATTATTGATTCTAATAACTCTAATACTTGTTCTTCATTCAAACTTCCAAGCATAGTGTTAATTAAAGTTAAAGAAATGTTTCCATTTCCTAAAACCATTGCTTGTTCTGCCATTGTCAAAGCATCTCTCATGCTACCATTAGCAATTTTAGCAATTAATTCTAATGCATCTAATTTAAAAACCACCTTTTCTTTTTCTAAAATAGATTTTAATTGCAATAAGATTAGACTTTCATCTAATGTTCTTAAATGAAAATGTAAACAACGTGATAAAATCGTTAGAGGTATCTTATCAAGATCAGTAGTTGCTAGTAAAAATTTGACATAGTTAGGCGGTTCTTCGAGAGTTTTTAATAAAGCATTAAAACTATGCTTTGACAGCATATGAATTTCATCAATTAAGTATACTTTGTAACGACCTTTAACTGGTACATATTGAATGTTATCTATTAATTCTCGAATGTCTTCAACTTTAGTACGCGAGGCAGCATCTACTTCAATAACATCAATAAAATTTCCATTCATAATTTCTTGACAAGTTATACATTTTCCACATGGTTCAGCAGTAATATTCACTTCGCAATTCATTCCTTTGGCAAATAAGCGTGCGATAGTTGTTTTTCCAATGCCACGAGTCCCAGAAAATAAATAAGCATGATGAATTTTTTTTGATTTAAGAGTATTAATTAAAGCAGTGATAGGAATATCTTGACCAATCATATTCGAAAAAGATTGTGGCCTCCATTTTCGTGCTAATACCTCATAATTCATTAATACACCATTCTATTTGTAGAAATTAATTAAACTATTTTATTACATCCTTATTGACAATAAAATAACAAATATTATTTGTTCTAAATGATTTATCGATTTCTAAAAATAAATAGATAAACTATAAAACCTTGCAAATATGAGATAAAATAAATAATTAAGTAAAGATAAAAAATATTAGGAGAATTAAGTTATTATCAATGAAAAAAATTCCAATGACTTTATTAGGTGCAGAAAAACTACGTAAAGAACTAAATGAATTAAAAATAATTCATCGTCCTAGAATCATTGCTTCTATAGTAGAAGCTCGTCAATATGGGGATCTAAAAGAAAATGCTGAATATCATGCAGCTCGTGAACAGCAGGCATTTTATGAAGGCCGTATAAAAGAAATTGAAAGAAAACTTTCTCATGCAGAAATTATTGATATTACTAAAATTCCTTTTAGTAATCGAATTATATTCGGATCAACTGTCACCATACTAAATCTTGAGAATTCAAAAAAATCTACTTACCGTATAGTAGGTGATGATGAATCAGATCATAAAAAACAGCTAATTTCTATTAATTCTCCATTAGCAAGAGGATTAATAGGAAAAACCAAAAATGAGGTGGTTTTAATTAAGACCCCTAGTGGAAATATTAAGTATGAAATATTAAATGTGGAATATATTTAGCATATAATAAATACTAACTTCATTAAGTTGTTTTAAATTCCAATGTACCCTAAAAAATTTTTTAGTTCCCGATCATGGTGGTTACAAGAACATTTAAATGATAAATATGTAAAGCAAGCTAAAACACTTGGTGTACGATCACGTGCATGGTTTAAACTGGATGAAATCCAAAAATGCGATAAGTTATTACAACCTAATATGAGTGTTATTGATTTAGGTGCAGCTCCTGGAAGCTGGTCACAATATGCTATTCAACATATTGGATTGAAAGGACAAGTAATTGCTTGTGATATTTTACCTATTACTCCTATTAAGGATGTTAACTTTGTGCAAGGAGATTGCACTAATGAATATGTACGTCAACAATTATTTAGGATGATCAAAAATCAAAATAAGGTTCAGTTAATTATGTCTGACATGTCACCCAATATTAGTGGTATTTATATAGCTGATGTTCATAGAATGATTTTTTTAGCAAAAATGGCATTAAAAATATGTAATATAGCTTTGGATTTTAATGGAGGTTTTTTAGTAAAAATGTTTTATGGAGAAGGATTTGATGAATACTTACAAAATATTCGTACCTTATTCAAAAAAGTTAGAACTAGAAAACCAGAAGCTTCGCGTACACGGTCGAGTGAAGTATATATTGTTGCTACTGGTTTTAAAAAACACTCACACATATACTAACTACTAGTAATTAGTATGTTTATTATAATCTACTAAATAAAAATAATATAAGAGGCTAATTCTTTGAATGATATGGGTAAAAATTTCGTTCTTTGGATGATTTTAGCAATTGTTATGATGTCATTTTTTCATAACTTTAGTTTTAATAACACTAAGACAAATAAAGTGGATTATTCTACTTTTATATCAGAAGTTGATCAAGGTAAAATTAAAGAAGCTCGTATTAATGGAAGAGAAATTTATGTAATTAAAAAAGATCATAAAAAATATCTAACGTGGATCCCAATGAGTGATCCTAAGTTGCTTGATAATTTATTAACAAAAAATGTAAAAGTTTTTGGTGAACCTCCAGCAGAACCTAGTTTACTTACATCAATATTTATCTCATGGTTCCCTATGTTTGTATTAATTGGAATTTGGATATTCTTTATGCGTCAAATGCAAGGAGGTAGTGGTAGAGGCGCAATGTCTTTTGGTAAAAGTAAAGCCCGTATGTTAACTGAAGATGAAATTAAAACTACTTTTGCTGATGTTGCAGGATGTGATGAAGCTAAAGAAGAAGTAGAAGAATTAGTAGAATATTTACGTCAACCAAGTAGATATCAAAAATTAGGAGGAAAAATTCCTAAAGGTATATTAATGGTAGGTCCTCCTGGAACAGGTAAAACTTTGTTAGCTAAAGCTATTGCAGGAGAAGCTAAAGTACCATTTTTCACAATTTCGGGTTCAGATTTTGTAGAAATGTTTGTGGGTGTAGGTGCATCACGGGTACGTGATATGTTTGAACAAGCTAAGAAAACCGCCCCGTGTATTATTTTTATTGATGAAATAGATGCGGTAGGACGTCAAAGAGGTGCAGGATTAGGTGGTGGTCATGATGAACGTGAACAGACCTTAAATCAGATGTTGGTAGAAATGGATGGTTTTGAAGATAATGAAAGCATTATTGTAATTGCTGCAACTAATCGTCCTGATGTTCTTGATCCAGCATTATTAAGACCTGGTAGATTTGATAGGCAAGTAATAGTTGGATTACCCGATATACGAGGACGAGAAAAAATTTTAAAAGTTCATATGCGCCGGGTTCCCTTAGCTACAGATATTGATGCTTTAGTGATCGCACGTGGGACTCCTGGATTTTCAGGTGCAGATTTAGCTAATTTAGTTAATGAAGCTGCATTATTTGCTGCTCGTAACAATCGTCAAGTAGTTTCTATGATAGAATTTGAAAAAGCTAAAGATAAGATTCTAATGGGTGCTGAACGTCGGTCTTTTGTAATGACTGAAGCTGAAAAAGAAGCTACTGCTTATCATGAAGCGGGACATGCTATTATTGGACGTTTGGTTCCTGAACATGATCCGGTGCATAAAGTTACAATTATTCCTCGAGGTCGAGCATTAGGTGTAACTTTTTTTCTACCTGAAGCAGATACAGTCAGTATAAGCAAACAAAAATTAGAAAGTCAAATTTCTACCTTATATGGAGGAAGATTAGCTGAAGAAATAATTTATGGAATAGATCAGGTTTCGACAGGTGCATCTAATGATATAAAAATTGCTACTTCTTTAGCACGTAATATGGTTACCCAATGGGGATTTTCGGACAAATTAGGTCCGTTATTATATGCGGATGAACCAGAAGAAATTTTTTTAGGACGCTCAGTTGCTAAAGCTAAACATATGTCAGATGATACTGCTAGCATTATTGATCAAGAAATAAAGTCTCTAATTGAGAAAAATTATCAACGTGCACGTAAAATTTTACATGAAAATCTAGATATTTTACATGCCATGAAAAATGCATTAATAAAATATGAAACTTTGGATGCATTACAAATTGATGATTTAATGGCTAGAAAAAAAGTTAGGGTACCGGAATGTTGGTTAAATGATGATGAGAATCATAATTAATCGTCATAATTCCTCAATTGTAATCAAACATATGTGGTGCTATACTTTATTATATGTTAATGTTAACAACATAAAGCAATGGAATAATCGGATTATATCTAAGATAATATGCATTATATCATTTTAACTATTTTTCTTATAGTAGCAATAATATTAATTGGTTTAATTTTAATTCATCATGGTTATGGCATTGGAATAAGTACTACTAGTACTTTTACTAATGCATCAACTACATTTTTTGGTTATTACGGTTCTAAAAACTTTTTGAATCGAATTATTACATTATTCGCTTTTATTTTTATAATTACTACATTAATACTAGATAATATTGTGTACAATAGTGAAAATCATTGGTCTAATATTAAACCTCCATTGGATATGAACAGTCCAAATAAGTAATATTATTTAACCTTTTTTATTCACCTTATTTTATTAATAAAATTACCGAGGTGGTGAAATTGGTAGACACGCTACCTTGAGGTGGTGGTGCCTGATTAGGCTTACGGGTTCAAATCCCGTCCTCGGTACCAAGAATGATTATTATGCATTATTGATAATAGTTGAATTTTATGTATAATCCGTATATATTTATTACTATATAAATAATGACGCGGGGTGGAGCAGTTAGGTAGCTCGTCGGGCTCATAACCCGAAGGTCATTGGTTCAAATCCAATCCCCGCAACCTCGCATACCATCTTTTGATGGTAAGTAAGATTTTTAATCTGACAATTAATTTATATATATGATTGCTAAAAAACCCCGATTGTTCGGGGTTTTTTATTATGTATAAAATTTATGTCTATTCAATAATATTTACCGAAATTGCTACTAAGTTTTATTAGGTTATATATTAAAATTATTGATTGAGGCAATGAAGATGAATAAAGATATTTTGGCTGTAGTGGAAGCAGTTTCCAATGAAAAATCCCTTCCTTGTGAAAAAGTATTTGAAGCATTAGAGAGTGCATTAGCTACTGCAACCAAAAAAAGATATGAGGCAGATATTAATGTTCGCATCAGTATTAATCGAAATACAGGTGATTTTAGTGTATATCGTCGATGGCTAATTGTTGAAAAAGTTATGCATCCAACTTATGAAATTACACTTGAAGCGGCACAATTTGAAAATAGGTTATTAACCATAGGTGATTATATTGAAGAAAAAATCGATCCAATAATTTTTGATCGTATTACTAGTCAAATCGCCAAACAAGTTATTGTACAAAAAGTTCGTGATGCTGAACGAAGTCTTAGGGTTGAGCAATTTATAGATAGAAAAGGTGAAATTATTATTGGAGTCGTAAAACAATTTAATCGTGATTTTATTAAAATTGATGTTGGCAATAATACTGAAGCAATTATCTTATCTCAAGATATGCTACCACAAGAACATGTTCATTTGGGAGATCGCCTTCGAGGAGTATTATACTCGATAAATCATGAGCGTTCGCAATTATTTCTTAGTCGTTCTCGTCCTGAAATGTTATTAGAGTTATTTCGTATTGAGGTTCCAGAAATCGCCGAAGAAATAATTGAAATCAAAGCTATCGCCCGTGATCCAGGATCACGTGCCAAAATAGCCGTAAAAACTAACGATAAAAGAATTGATCCTATAGGTGCTTGTATAGGCATACGAGGTTCTCGTGTACAAGCTATATCTAATGAATTAGGAGGTGAACGTATTGATGTGTTATTATGGGATGAAAATCCGGTACAGTTTGTAATTAATGCCATGGCTCCTGCAGAAGTTAACACCATTGTAGTTGATGAAGATCAACATACTATGGATGTAGCAATAGATGATAATTCTTTAGCTATAGCTATTGGTAAAAATGGCCAAAATGTCAAATTAGCATCTCAACTCAGTGGATGGCAATTAAACGTAATGAGTGTTTCAGATTTACAAGAAAAACATGAAGCAGAAGACGATACTGCAATCGAACTATTTACTCAGTATCTGAACATTGATGTAAAAACAGCTAATTTGTTAGTAAAAAAAGCTGGATTATCTTCGTTAGAAGAATTAGCTTATATTCCAATGAGTGAATTATTAGAATTAGGATATTTGGAGAAAGAAATTTTAAAAAAATTGCGAAATAGAGCGAAAGAGATATTAACAATATCGAAAAAAATTAATAATAAATTTACTTTAGCCTATGGATTGCTAAAAATTAGTGATTTAAGTCCAACTTTAGCATATAAATTAGTAGACAAAGGTATTTCTTCATTAGAAGACTTAGCCGAACAAGGAATTGATGATCTTTCAGAGATTGAAGGTTTAAATAATGAAAAAGCAGGTAAATTAATTATGGCCGCTCGTAATATCTGTTGGTTTAATAAAACTTGATGAGAAAAGGAAGTAATCTCATGATGAACGATATCAAGATAAAATCTTTGGCAATAGAAATCAAGATGTCAGTAGAGACAATTATAAAAAAATTTGCATCTTTAGGAATATATAAATCCGAGAACGATTTGGTTACTCCGAAAGAAAAAACAATCCTCTTAAATCAACTTCAATTTCATGAAAAAGAAAGAGCAGAGAACAAAGAATTATCTTGTACTTTACAACGCAAAATACATAGCACACTAAATATTTCTGGTATAGGAGGTAAAAATCAAAAGATAAAAGTAGAAATCCGCAAAAAAAAAACTTATTTGAAAGAAAAACCAATAGAAAACATTCACCATAATCAAGAACCAGACGGTGATGAAATATCCCAAAAAAGTTCAGATGATTTAAGTTTGAATTCTAAAATTCTCAATATCTCTAATGGTAATAAAAAAGCTCGTCAAGATAAAATTCTTAAAAAAGAAGAAAATGCTGAATTTCAGCGCAAAGTGGAAGCTGTAGTACATGAAAAAATTGAAAAAGAAGCACGTAGATTTGCAGAAGAAGCTTGTAAAATGGCATCAGATATAAATAAGGATTGGAACGTAGATGTGGCAGGAGATGACAATCTAAAAGAAGAAGAGTATCTTCTAACTCAATTAAAATGTACTCCACCTCTCGTCGAAGAGGAGAAGAAAAAACTCAAAATTGATAGTCGCATTCGCCTAGGAAAATCAAAATTCTCACGTTCAATAAAAAATTCTAAACATTTAGAATCTAAAGTTAATCGTGAAGAAGCCCGATTGCTTGCTCGTAGCAGTAAAAACAATAAACGTAAATCCAGTGTTTTGCAACAAACGTTTAATAAGCCTATACAACAAAATATTACTAGAAATATTACTATTGGTGAGACTATCACAGTGGCCGATCTTGCTAATAAAATGGCAATGAAAAGCTCAGAAATTATAAAAGTCATGATGAATATGGGTGCTATAGTTACTATTAATCAAGTTATAGATCAGGAAACAGCGCAATTAGTAGCTGAAGAATTAGGACATAAAGTCATTTTACGTCGTGACAACGATTTAGAAGAAGCAATTTTATTTGATAGAGATATGGGATTAATTTCTGAACCTCGAGCACCTGTAGTAACGATTATGGGACATGTGGATCATGGTAAAACTTCATTATTAGACTATATTAGATCAACAAAAATCGCAAAACGTGAAGCAGGAGGAATTACTCAACGCATTGGTGCTTATCATGTAGAAATTAGAGGGAGGATGATTACTTTTATTGATACCCCAGGACATGCAGCTTTTAGTGCTATGCGTATTAGAGGGGTTAAGTTAACAGATATTGTTGTTTTAGTTGTAGCAGCAGATGATGGGGTAATGCCGCAAACAATAGAAGCCATTCAACATGCTCAAGCAGCTCATGTACCTATAATAGTAGCTATTAATAAAATTGATAAAATACAATCAAATACCGATAGAATTAAGAAGGAATTATCCCAATATGGAATTAATCCTGAAGAATGGGGGGGGGATAATCAGTTTATTAGTATTTCAGCAAAAATGGGTATAGGAATCGATGATCTTTTACAGGCTATTTTATTACAAGCTGAAATGTTAGAATTAAAAGCAATTCATAAAGGGATGGCAACTGGTATAGTTATAGAATCTTTTATTGATAAGGGACGTGGTCCAGTAGCAACTGTATTAATACGTGAAGGAACACTTAATAAAGGAGACATTGTTCTATGTGGTTTAGAATATGGACATGTAAGAGCTATGTTAGATGAAGACGGTGATAATATTAGTAAAGCGATTCCTTCTCTACCAGTGGAAATTTTGGGTTTATCTGGTCTTCCAGCAGTCGGTGATGTATTAAATGTAGTACGTGATGAGAAAAAAGCCCGAGAAGTTGCATTCTATCGTCAAGGCAAATATCGTGAAGTAAAGTTCTCTCATCTAAAAAAAGTGGTTTTTCAACAGATGTTTGATGATCTTACTAAAGATAAGATGTCTGAATTTAATTTAATTCTTAAATCCGATACTCAAGGATCAGTAGAAGCTATTGTAGAAGCCTTAAAAAAACTATCTACTAATAAAATGGAAATAAAGATTTTAAGTTCTGGAGTAGGTACTATTAGTGAGACCGATGCTGCATTAGCTGTCCCTTCAAAAGCTATTATTATAGGATTTAATGTTCGTGCTGATACTTCAGCCCGTAGAATAATTGAAAAAGAAAATGTAGATTTACGCTACTATTCTGTGATTTACAATTTAATTGATGACGTTAAACAAGCAATATTTGGCAGATTAACCCCCGAATATCAATATAAAATTATTGGTTTAGCAGAAGTCAAAAGTATATTTAAATCTCCTAAATTTGGATCTATAGCGGGTTGTATGGTAAAAAATGGTATTATTAAACGTCATAAACTCATTAAAGTTTTACGTGACAATATTGTTATTTACGAAGGAGAATTAGAATCGTTACGCCATTTTAAACAGGATATTAATGAAGTTCACACTGGAGTAGAGTGTGGAATTGGAATTAAAAACTATAATGATATTCGAGTTGGAGATTTCATTGAAGTATTTGAAATGATGAAAGTAGAATAAAATTATTATTAATGAAATGAATGAAATAATACGTTTACCTAAATTAGCTCAAGCATTAAAAAAAGAGATTACAATAATTTTACAAAGAAAGATCAAAGATCCTCGTTTGAGATCTTTAATAACTGTAACCCATATAGATTTATCACGAGATAGTTTGTATGCGAAAGTTTTCGTTACTTTTTTAGAAATTGAATCTGATCTAGAGATTTGTAAAAAAATCCAAGCCTTACAACATGCATCTGGATATATAAGAATCTTACTAGCCAAAGCAATGTACTTACGTATAATACCTAAACTGATGTTTTTTCATGATACCTCAATTAATAAGGCATTCTATCTGTATAATTTTATTACGAAGGTATTAAAAAAATAACTACCATGAATAATACAACAATCAATGGAATTTTATTATTAGATAAACCTAAGGGAATTTCTTCTAATTGTGCACTTCAAAAAGTCAAAAAAATTCTTCAGGTTAAAAAAGCAGGATATATAGGAACCTTAGATCCTATAGCTACTGGTATGCTACCAATTTGTTTAGGTAAAGCCACTAAGTTTGCACAATATTTAGTGAATACAGATAAACGTTATTATGTAATAGCAAAATTAGGACAACGTACTGATACTTTAGACTGTCAGGGGAAAGTAATTAGTGAAAAGATGGTAAAAATTAGTGTTTCAAAAGTAAAAAATCTTCTTAAGGGTTTTTTAGGAAAAATCCAACAAATACCTCCTATGTATTCAGCAATAAAATTCCATAATCGTCCATTATATAAATATGCTCGTCAAGGTATTATTGTCTCACGTAAACCACGTGAGATTACTATTCATAATTTACTATTGATAAATTTAACACACAATCAACTGTCACTTGAAGTACACTGTTCTAAAGGAACATATATTCGAACTCTTATTGATGATTTAGGAGAACAATTAGGTTGTGGAGCTCATGTTATAGAATTACGAAGGTTACAAGTAGCATCATATCCTATTCACTTTATGGTTACTCTCAAAAAATTGAGCACCTTAATAACTACTAATCTGATTAGTGAAGAAGTGAATAAAATACTAATTTCTGGTTTGATACCGATAAATAGTTTGATGTCTAGGTTACCTAAGAAGATAAATAATGATTAAATAGTTCTAATTCTTCATCATTTAATTTATTATGAATCAATATTTCACTCATTAAATTAAGATATTGGTATTGATCTATAATTTTTTTCATTATAATGGAGTAATTTTATGTCAAGATATTGTACTAAATCTGAAATTATTGTTAAATATGGTAAGAGTATTAGGGATACTGGATCTACTGAAGTTCAAGTTGCTTTATTAGGTAAAAGAATTGATCTTTTACACAAACATTTTGCTCAGCATAAAAAAGATTATCATAGTCGTCAGGGTTTATTACGCATAATTTCCAAACGAAGAAGTTTATTGAATTATTTAAAACGTAAAAATATTGATCGTTATACAACTTTAATTGAAAATCTTGAATTGCGCAGATAACCCATCTTAATTTAAAATTATACTGAGATTATAACTTAAACTATCAGAAAGTTAAGGATATTATTTTGTTTAATCAAATTATACGTAAATTTAAATATGGACAACATACAGTTTCTTTTGAAACTGGAGTGATTGCTCGACAAGCTACGTCCAGTGTCATAACTCGTATGGATGATACTGTAGTTTTAGTTACTGTAGTAGGGAGTAAAAAAAAAACCTCTATTCATAATTTTTTTCCTCTTACTGTTACATATCAAGAACGTTCGTATGCAGCCGGTCGTATTCCAGGAAGTTTTTTTAGACGTGAGGGTCGTCCAAGTGAAAATGAAATTATCATAGCACGTCTAATTGATCGTCCAATTCGTCCATTATTACCAGAATCTGAATATTTTTCTTCTTATGAAATTCAAATTATTGCTACAGTTCTTTCTCTAGATCCTAGAATTAATCCAGATATTGTAGCATTAATTGGAACTTCTGCAGCACTTAGCATTTCTGGAATTCCTTTTAAAGGTCCTATTGCTGCAGCACGGGTAGGATATATTGATAATAAGTATCTTTTAAATCCAACGATAGAGGAATTGAAATACAGCAATTTAGATTTGATGGTTTCTGGAACCGAAAATGCAGTATTAATGGTAGAAGCTGAATCCAAATTTCTTAGTGAAGATCAAATGCTAGATGCAGTGATTTATGGACATGAACAACAACAAATCGTAATTAAAAATATTAAGTTATTAGTTGAAGAAGTAGGTAAATCATCGGTTAATTGGATATCTAATCCTATCAATAACGAACTGTATATAAAAGTTGCTACACTGTCCGAAAAATCTTTAAGTAATGCATATCGCATTTTAGATAAAAACGCACGTTATGCACAAATAGATTTAATTAAATCCGATGTATTAGCTATATTACAAAAAGAAGATTCTATTTTAGATGAAAATTTAATAAAGAGCTTGTTATATAGAATTGAAAAAAAAATTGTGCGAAGTTTATTATTACAAACAAGTACTAGAATTGATGGTCGTGATCAACATACTATTCGTAATATAGATGTACAAACTGGTATTTTACCGAGAGTACATGGATCATCTTTATTTACACGAGGTGAAACTCAAGCTTTAGTTACAGTTACTTTAGGTACTGATCGAGATGCACAAAATTTTGATGAATTAACTGGAGACCGTACAGATTCTTTTATCTTTCATTATAATTTTCCTCCTTATTCAATTGGAGAAATAGGAATGATAGGATCTCCAAAACGACGTGAAATTGGTCATGGTCGTTTAGCTAAGCGGGGTATTTTAGCCATTATGCCCAGTCAGGACCTTTTTCCTTATACAATACGTATAGTATCTGAGATAACTGAATCTAATGGTTCTTCTTCTATGGCTTCTGTTTGTGGTGCTTCTTTGGCATTAATGGATGCAGGAGTTCCCATAAAAGCAGCAGTGGCTGGTATTGCGATGGGATTAGTGAAAGAGGATAATCATTTGGTAGTACTTTCTGATATTATAGGTGATGAAGATCATTTTGGAGACATGGATTTTAAAGTAGCTGGGACTAATCAAGGTATTACTGCATTACAAATGGATATGAAAATTGAAGGAATTACTAGTAACATTATAAAAATAGCTTTAAATCAAGCTAAAGAGGCTCGTTTACATATATTAAATATAATGGAAAAAGCTATGAGCTTACCCCGCATGAATATTTCGAAATATGCACCAAGGATACATATAATTAAAATAGATCCACAAAAAATTAAAGACGTTATAGGAAAAGGTGGATCAGTTATTAGATCTGTCACTGAAGAAACAGGTACTATTATTCAGATTGAAGATGACGGTACTATAAAAATAGCATCAGTTGATAGTAATAAAGCAGAATTAGCTCTTCATCGAATTCAAGAAATTACCGCAGATATTGAAATAGGTAGATTTTATAGTGGAAAAGTATCTCGGATTGTTGATTTTGGTGCTTTTATTACTATTATAATTGGTAATAATAAATCTGGTAAAGAAGGATTAGTACATATTTCTCAAATTTCTGAAAAACGTGTAGAAAAAGTGACGGATTATTTAAAAATTGGTCAAATAGTTACAGTAAAAGTACTTAATATTGATGACCAAGGACGTATTCGTCTTACTATGAAACACATAAAGCACAAGTAAGTAAATAATTTTGAAAATTACTTTTATAAATAAATATATCACTTACTAGCATATCTAGGGGTATGTAATTTACATGATAAAGTTAGTAGAAAAAAGTTTTGCTGAATTAGGATTAAAATTATGTCTTTTAAAATCATTAAAGGTTATGGGTTATATTAAACCCTCTCCCATTCAAACTAAATGTATTCCATACTTACTTCAAGGATATGATCTCTTAGGTATTGCTCAAACTGGGAGTGGAAAAACTGCTGCATTCATTTTACCATTATTAAATAATATTAATAGTGATTTAAGAAAGACTCAAGCTCTGATTCTAGTGCCTACTAGAGAATTAGCAATTCAAGTAACCGAAGCTTGTGTTAATTTAGCTAAATATATTCCTGAAATAAATGCCTTAACTATATATGGAGGACAGCGTTATGAAGTTCAATTACAGGGTTTACGAAAAGGTCCACAAATTATAGTAGCAACACCTGGTCGTTTATTAGATCATATGAAAAAGGAAACCTTAAATTTATCTCAATTACGCAGCTTGATATTAGATGAAGCAGATGAAATGTTACGCATGGGATTTATTGAAGATGTAGAAAAAATTATGAACAAACTTCCAAAATGTAAACAAATTGCTCTGTTTTCGGCAACCATGCCTGAACCTATTCGTCGTATTACACGAAATTTTATGAAAGAACCGTATGAAGTACGTATTCATACTAATATCACAACGCGTCCTAATATCATTCAAAGTTATTGGACTGTTCAAGGTAATAATAAAAGTAATGCGTTAGTCCGTTTTTTAGAAATAGAAGACTTTGATGCAGCTGTAATATTTGTACGTACAAAACATGCAACTTTAGAAGTAGCAAAAATTTTAGAACATAGTGGTTATAAAACAGCTGCATTAAATGGTGATATGAATCAAATTTTACGTGAGCAAACTTTAGAACGTTTAAAAACTGGAAATCTCGATATTCTTATTGCTACAGATATAGCAGCTCGTGGATTAGATGTTGATCGAATCAATTTAGTAATAAATTATGATATTCCTATGGATGTAGATTCTTATATCCATCGTATCGGAAGAACTGGAAGAGCCGGTCGTGCTGGTAAAGCACTAGCTTTTGTAGAAACTCGTGAACGTAGATTATTAGATAAGATTGAACGTTGTATGAAGATAGAAATTTCAGAAGTTAATCTTCCAAGTGCAGAATTGATAAGTGAACGCAGATTATTAAAATTTGCTGCCAAAGTAGAAAAGCAAATTAAAAGTAGTGATTTAAATCAATATCGCACCTTATTGTCAAAAATTCAACCGAAAGATGATGTTTCTGATATTACAACTTTAGCAGCTGTATTACTAAAAATAGCACAAGAAAATAGCCCATTAATTTTAACACACGATCCAATCTTTAAGAGAAAAAAATATGTCCCTAATGACTGGAAAAGTAATCATATGGATTTATACCGGATTGAGTTAGGACGTAATGATGGTTTAAAAATACGAGATATTTTAGGAGTATTTTACAAGCAAATAGAATTTAATAAACATGAGATTGGAAATATAAAGTTATTTAACTATTATTCTACAATAGAATTGCCTAAAGGTATATCAGACACAATATTACAGGATTTTATACATACTCGGATTTTAAATAAGCCCTTAAAAATCAAATTACTTGGAAATTCAGTTTATAAAAATGTACCAAGCAAAAAGCATTCTAGTAATATTAAGCCCTGTATAATCAAAAAAAAATCGGCCGGATTTCATTCTTTTAATACTTAAACAAGTTATTATGAAAATATATTTTGATCATGTAAGGTGGCAAAAATTTTTGGTTATAGAAAAAAAAAAGCTATTTTTTAAAAATTTTAAGGTTTTTAGCTAATGCTAGAGCATCTGGTAAAATTATCTATCCTGTACAAGAGAATATTTTGAACTGTTTTCAGTTAACAGAACTTAATACAATTAAAGTAGTCATACTGGGACAAGATCCATACTATAAATATAATCAAGCGCATGGATTAGCTTTTTCTGTTCAGAGAGGAATTACAATTCCCCCCTCCTTAATGAATATATATAAAGAATTAAATAATAATCAGGTCAATTTTAAGATTCCTAATCATGGATGTTTAGAAAGTTGGGCAAAACAAGGAGTTTTGTTGTTAAATACAGTTCTTACTGTAGAAAAAGATAGACCTGGTTCTCATATAAATATTGGTTGGGAAAGATTTACAGATCAGGTTATCTCTATAATCAATAAATATTGTACACAAGTAGTTTTTTTACTATGGGGTGAAAATGCTCAAAAAAAATCCTCTTTTATTGATAATACACGTCATTTAATTTTATATGCATCTCATCCTTCTCCCTTTTCAGCACATCGAAGTTTTTTTGGTTCTCATCATTTTTATCATACAAATATGTGGCTGCTAAAATGTGGCATACAGCCAATCGACTGGACACCACATTGAAAATAACCTATAGCAAACAAAATAAAATAAACTTTTCGTTATTGTTAATTTAAGATTTGACTTAAGACTTTTTAGATACACTCACCATTGCTGGACGCAATAATCTTCCATTCAGCATATAACCAGGTTGTATGATTTCTAATACAACATTGGGTTTTATACCTTCTTCCTGTTCTTCTATTTCTTTTATAGACATTGCTTGATGTATATCAGGATTAAAAGGAATCTGTGTTTCTTTAATTACTTTAACTCCATATTTATACATGGTATCTAGTAAAGATTTTAATGTTAATTGAACTCCTTCAATCATAGGAAACAATTGTTGATTATATTTATCTGCCATTTTGAGTGCACGTTCTAAGTTATCAATGACGGGTAAGAGTTCTCCAATAAATTTCTCTAAGGAAAATTTATAGATTTTTTCAATTTCTAAATCTGCGCGACGACGGATATTTTTTAGTTCTGCTTGAGCACGTAAAATCTGATCACGTTCATGTTTTTGTACTTCAATCAGTTGCATTTCTAGGATAGCAATCCTCTCGTCACGATTATCAACCGCACTTTCTTGGTGATCTTTTATAATTTCATTATTTTCATTTTTAGATAGAACCTTTTGATTTTCATTTTCTATAGGTTGTTCTTTTTCTTCACTACTCATGAAATTCTCCGTATGTGCACATTCATTAGCTAATTCGATTATTATATGGATGAGCAAAGTAGTTTCAAGAAAAGTTATGATTTGTTATATATTAATCATGTATGTGTTATGTTAAGCAAATGGCATAAATAATGAAAAAAACATTTAATAATATAAGTGTAGTGGGACGTCCACGTCATCCAAATGTATTAAAAATACTTAAAAGAATTTTACAATGGTTAAAAGTTGAAGGATATCAAGTTGTTCTTGAATCTAATTTAGCTCATCAATTACATCTTGATAATTTTAAAACAGACAGTCTAATCAATATCGGACAACAAGCCGATTTAGCAGTAGTTGTTGGAGGAGATGGTAATATGCTTCGGGCTGCGAGAGTATTAGCTAAATATAATATTAATGTAATTGGTATTAATAGTGGTCATCTTGGTTTTTTAACCGATCTTACTTCTAAAAATGCTAAATACTACTTGAATGAAGTTTTAAAAGGTAATTACCTTATTGATAAACGTTTTTTACTTGAAGCACATATATATTACCAACATCACCAAACTAATTATAGTTTAGCGATGAATGAAGTCATTGTTCATACTGGAAAAGTAGCACATATGTTTGAATTTGAAGTATATATAGATGATATATTTGCGTTTTCTCAACGTTCAGATGGGTTAATTATTTCAACTCCTACAGGTTCTACAGCTTATTCTTTATCTGCTGGAGGAACTATTTTAACTCCCTCATTAGATGCAATTATTTTAGTTCCCATGTGTCCTCATACTCTTTCTTCACGACCATTAGTTATTAATAGTAGCAGTATTATACGTATACGTTTACTTTTTTCTGATATGCATATCTATATTAGTTGTGATAGTCAGATTGTGCTTTCTGTCAATAAAGGTGAAGATATTGTGATAAGACGAAGTTTATATAATCTTAATTTGATTCATCCAATAAAATATAATTATTTTCATCTATTAAGTAATAAATTAGGATGGTCAAAAAAGCTTTTTTAAGACTTTTATTGCTTTTTATGAGATTATTAATATATAATGGTTTGTGTAGGAGTATAATGATAGATAAAAAATTACATGTTATTACTACTAATAGACGTGCTTATTATGAATATTCAATTGAAGATACCTTTGAAGCAGGGATTGTATTACAAGGTTGGGAAGTAAAATCTATTCGATTAGGAAAAGTCCATATCAGTGATAGTTATGTTTTACTACATAAAGGAAACGCTTATTTAGTAGGTACTAATTTTCAACCAACAAAAAATATATCTACTCATATGAGTTGTAATCCAATGCGTGAGAAGAAATTGTTACTTCAGCTACGAGAATTAAAAATACTATATGGTAAAGTCACTCGTAAAGGATATACAGTTGTAGTTTTATCTTTATATTGGAAAAGAATCTGGTGTAAAGCTCTTATTGGAATTGTTAAAAGTAAAATGCAACATGATAAACGTGCTAATATTAAAAATCGTGAATGGAAAATCCATAAAGAACGTCTTATGAAGAAGATTATTTAGATATAGTATAGTAATAAATATTGGGGCTGTTTTTGGATTCGACGTAAATGGCGAAATCTTAGGTGCATGTCGAGGTACGGTAGGCCTTGTCAAAAACCGTAATAATAAATAGTCGCAAATAACGACAATTATGCTTTAGCAGCGTAAAAACTGTTTTAGAGCCCTCTGATTCTCAATCTTAGCTCTTAAGAAGAGAATAAATGGAGGTCACATTTAATAAGAGCTCGTGTATCTAAGCCTGATAGAGATGCATTAAATTATAGATATAGGCTAGTTTATTGATAGTGTGTCAGTCCACTATTAAATAAATGAATTAAATAGACTAGACTAAACATGTAGTACCAAGGATATAGAATTTGCGGACGCGGGTTCGAATCCCGCCAGCTCCACCACTACCATAAAAATATATTGAAATAAACTCAATATATGTCTTCCAGATCAGATACTTTATAGAAATATTTTACCATTCTCAGTTCAATAATCTTTTATATAAAAAATCAAGGATTGATTAAAATGCCCAATGCAGCATTAAACCATTATAATAAGATTTACAAGAAACTTATTCTTACACCGAAAGAGTTAAAAAAGTCGTATCCGTGTAATGAGAAATTAAAATTACAAATATCTAATTTTCGTAAAAGTATATCTGAGATTATCAATGGATCTGATCATCGTTTATTAATAATATGTGGTCCATGTTCTATTCATAATCTACAGTCAGCAATTGAATATGCAAAAAAATTTAAAAAACTATCGGATAAATTGCATGATAGCATATATATGATTATGCGAGTTTATTTAGAAAAACCCCGAACGTCAATCGGTTGGAAAGGATTACTTAATGATCCATATCTGGATAATTCTTTTGATATAGAAGCAGGATTAAAAATATCACGTAAACTTCTATTAGAACTCACAAAATTAGGAATTCCGCTTGCTACAGAAGTATTAAGTTTTCATACTATACCATATTTGGAAGATTTATTCAGTTGGATGGCAATAGGAGCGAGAACGACAGAATCACAACCTCATCGTGAGATGGTTTCAGGATTATCAATGCCTGTTGGTTTTAAAAATAGTACTGATGGTAATTTTCATAAAGCGATAAATGCAATAAAAACTGCAACTGTTCCACATACTTTTCTAAGTATTAATGAAGATGGAAAAATTAGTTTATTAGAAACGTATGGCAATAAAAATTTACATGTAATATTACGTGGAGGAGATCATAAACCAAATTATGATTCAGAATCTATTTTAGAATGTGTAGACTCTATGAAAACAGCTGGTTTATATCCATCTATTATAGTGGATTGTAGTCATGATAATTCCAAACGAGATTATCGGTGTCAATCAGAGGTTGCTAAATCAGTAATAATACAACGTCAAATGGGTAATACTTTTATTACTGGATTAATGTTAGAAAGTAATTTATATGAAGGCAATCAATCATTTGAATTACCACTTAAAGAAATACATTCGGGTATTTCATTAACTGATGCATGTATCAGTTGGAAAACTACTGAAATACTTCTTGAAAACATTTATAAAACCTTACAATAATTCAGGGATGAACGAATGCTAGCAAAAAAATTAGAAGTATTACGTCATCAAATAGACCAGTTAGATAAATCATTATTGAATATAATAATGAAAAGAATGAAATTGATATCCAAAATAGGAGAAATTAAACATAGATATGGATTGCCTATTTACGTTCCGGAACGTGAAAAATCAATGTTAGCTATGCATCGTAATCAAGCCGAAAAGGTTGGTATTTCTCCTGATTTCTTTGAAGATATTTTACGTCGTATAATATACGAATCTTATTCAGTACAATCTAAAAAAGGTTTTCAAAAAATTTATCCCTTATTACGTCCTATTGTTATAATAGGAGGTAAGGGTAGAATGGGACAGTTTTTTCATCATTGGCTCTGTTTGTCGAATTATCAAGTAAAAATTATTGATAAAGATGATTGGAAAAATTCACACCAAATCCTATCAACTGCTGGAATGGTCATCATTAGTGTACCTATTCGAATTATTGAAACCATTATAGGACAATTACCTAAACTTCAAGATGATTGTATTTTAGTAGATTTATGCTCTATTAAAACTAGGCCTTTAAAAGCAATGTTATCTATTCATAATGGTCCTGTATTAGGATTACATCCTCTATTTGCTCCTGATAGCAATAATGATAATCCTGTCAAACAAATAATAATCTGGTGTAATGGTAGAAATCCAGAAGCATATCAATGGTTTTTAAAACAACTAACTATTTGGGGAATTAGTATACATTGTATTAGTACTATTAAACATGATCAAAATATGGCAATAATTCAAGCATTACGACATTTTACTCATTTTGTTTATGGATTACATTTACAACAAGAAAATGTAAAAATCGAAGATTTGTTAGATTTTGGAACTACTATGTATCGATGTGAATTATTTATGATGATGGGACGATTTTTTACTCAAGATCATAATCTTTATGCAGATATTATTATGGATTCTAAACTGAATTTAGAAATAATTAAACGCTATTATGTTCGTTTTGGAGAAGCAATCAGAATTTTGGAATCTAGCGATAAAAAAAAATTTATTCAATCTTGTATTAAAATAAAAGAATGGTTAGGTGTTTACAATCAACAATTTCTTGCTGCTAATAATAGTTTATTAGTTCATTGCCATGATATGTATAGAGAATAAAATCATAGATTTTTTAGAGAATCTATGAAATAGGAATGTTTTTAGTAAATCACTTAAGTTTTTTTATATAATGAATCATGATTCTTCCATGAAAATTAGATTTTTATAACCTTTTTTTATGAGAGATAATGCAATTTTAGTAGATTGGGTATTAGGATAATATAGTATCATTTTTTTAATTCGATGAATGACTGATATATACTCTCCATGGCGAAAATAAAAATTTACTATTAGTAAATCATAATGTGCTAACCGTTCTTTTAAAGCAGAAATATGTTTACGACTATTAATTGCATATTTACTTTCAGGATAACTTAGAATTATTTGATAAAAATCATGTAAAGCAGATTGAGCATATTCAGAATTATAATTGGATAAATCTAATCTAAATAATTTCCTCCAAAAATATTGATCTAATTTAATATATATTAAACCACGCATATATAAAACATAATCAAGATTGGATTGATTAGGATAAAAAAATATAAATTTTTGAATAATTTTTTGTGCATTGACTAAGTCACCTTTATTATAATATACATAAATTAAATTTAGCTTATGTTGTTGAGAATCCGATTGTAATAGAGAAGTTTCTGTATTTCTTCGTGGATTTTGCCAATGGTTTATCAAAGATTGAATTATACGCTGAGGTTTTAGAATCATATTATGATTATTATTCATAGAACAATGTCGTAATACGAACGTGAAAATAAGTAGAAGTATTTTTAGGTACATAAATATATATTTAAATAATAAAAAATCTATAATATTATCTTAATAAGATAGCAATTCAATATATTAAAGGATCATTCCGTTAGATTTTTAACTACAACGGTTAATTAATAGTCATGCACTATAAACAAGTTACTGCTATGATATCCGAAAGACAAGTAGGACAACGTTTGGATAAAGTTTTAGTGGAATTATTTCCTAAATACTCTCGTTGTTGTTTAAAAAAATGGATTTTAGGTAATCAAGTATGGTTAGAAAATAAGATTGTTGATAAACCAAAAACTAAGATAAAAAATCTTGCTAAAATTATTCTTAATGTACCAATAGATTCAGACAATCTGGTGAAAGCTCAACCAATAGATTTAAATGTAATTTACGAAGATCATGAGATTTTAATTTTAAATAAACCTATGAATTTGGTAGTACACCCGGGAGCCGGTAATAATGATCGAACTTTGCTAAATGGTTTACTATACTATTATCCAAAAATTATTAGTGTGCCTAGAGCAGGAATAGTTCATCGTTTAGATAAAAATACCACTGGTTTAATGATTATAGCGAAAACACCTCTTGTTCAACAATATTTAGTTGAATCTATAAAAAAACGTAATATTATTCGTCAATATGAGGCTATTACAATAGGAGTGATAAGATCAGGAGGATTCATAAATCAGTCCATTAGTCGTGATCCTAATAAACGTACTATAATGAAAATTAACTCTTTGACCGGAAAATCTGCGATCACTCATTATCGTGTATTAGAACGTTTTAAAGCACATACACATATTTTTTTACAATTAGAAACAGGAAGAACACATCAAATACGAGTGCATATGGCATATATTAATCATCCTATTGTAGGTGATAAGTTTTACCCAGGACATAAAAAACTCCACCAATTGCCTTCTAATCTTTCCTTAGATGTAGTATCTCAATTAAAAGCTTTTAAGCGTCAGGCTTTACATGCTTCACGTTTAGGTTTTTATCATCCTATTCGCAAAATATATATGGAATATAAAGTACCATTACCTGAAGATATGTTAGATTTAATTTCTGTATTACGTGCAGATAGACCCCAATAAATCTAATCAAAAAACAATAAGAGTTAAGGAGAATCTGTGCGCATAGATCGTCTTACAAATGAATTTCAATTAGCTTTAGCTGAGGCTCAATCTATAGCTTTAGGACATGATAATCAATTTATTGAACCCTTACATGTAATGTTAGCTTTTTTAAATCAAGAAGAAGGATCTATATATCAGTTAATAACTGCCATGGAAGTAAAAATTGATTCATTACGTAAAAAAATCGAACAGTCAATTCATAATCTTCCAAAAGTTTATGGTAATAATGGAAATATTCAATATTCTAATAATTTAATACGTATTCTGAATTTTTGTGATAAATTTACACAAAAAACCAAAGAGACCTTAATTTTATCTGAAACTTTTTTATTAGCTATAATTAATACCTCCGATTTTTTAACGGATTTATTAAAATCTTTCGGCATAACCCAATATAAATTAACTGAGGTTATCAAAAAAAAATTCCGTAAAAACGAATCAGTGAATAGTATAGAAATTTTAAAAAAATATTCTCAAGATCTTACCGAACGTGCTGAAAAAGGCCAATTAGATCCAGTAATTGGACGTGATGAAGAAATCCGTCGTACTATTCAAGTTTTACAACGTCGTACTAAAAATAATCCAGTATTAATTGGTGAACCAGGAGTTGGAAAAACAGCAATTATTGAAGGCTTAGCTCAAAGAATTGTAAATAATGAAGTACCAGAAGGATTAAAAAATAAACGAGTATTAGCATTAGATATAGGAACTTTATTAGCCGGTGCCAAATATAGAGGAGAATTCGAAGAACGTTTAAAATTATTTTTGAAAGATTTAAGAAAACAGGAAGGTAATGTAATTTTATTTATTGATGAATTACATACAATGGTGGGAGCGGGAAGAACAGATGGAGCTATAGATGCTAGTAACATGCTAAAACCCGCTTTAGCCCGTGGGGAATTACATTGTGTTGGCGCAACTACTTTAGATGAATACCGTCAATATATTGAAAAAGATGCAGCATTAGAACGAAGATTTCAAAAAATCTTTATTACTGAACCAACAGTAGAAGATACTATCGCTATTTTGCGAGGATTAAAAGAACGTTATGAATTACATCATCATGTTCATATTACTGATCCTGCAATCATAGCCGCAGTAACATTATCTCAACGTTATATTCCTGATAGGAAATTACCTGATAAGGCAATTGATTTAATTGATGAAGCAGCAGCGAGCATAAGATTACAAATCGACTCAAAACCAGAAATATTAGATCGTTTAGAGCGTCGTATTATACAACTCAAAGTTGAACAACAAGCTTTGGAAAAAGAAACTGATTCTGCAAGTATTAAACGTCTTGAAGCTATTAATACAGATATTGCATTATACGAACAAAAGTATACAAAATTAGCAGAAGATTGGAAGAAAGAAAAAAAAATCTTATCTGAAACACAAGCCATAAAAAGTAAATTAGAAAAAAATAAAACCTTATTAGAACAAGCACGCAGATCTGTGGATCTTTCACGAATGTCGGAACTGCAATATGGAATAATTCCAGAACTAGAAAAACAATTAATCATTGCTACCAAATCTAATAAAGATTTTATGCATTTATTGCGTAATCGTGTAACTGATATAGAAATAGCTGATATATTATCACGTTGGACAGGTATTCCTGTATCTCGTATAATGAAAGGAGAACGGGAAAAATTAATCCGTATAGAGCAAGCATTGCACGAAAAAGTGATTGGACAACACGAAGCTATAGAAGCAGTAGCTAATGCACTTCGTCGAAATCGTGTTGGGTTATCAGAGAGCAATCAACCAATTGGTTCTTTTTTATTTATTGGACCCACAGGTGTGGGTAAAACGGAACTTTGTAAAGCACTAGCCAATTTTATGTTTGATAGTGATAATGCCATGATACGTATTGATATGTCAGAATTTATGGAAAAACATAGTGTATCTCGTTTAATTGGAGCACCTCCAGGTTATATTGGTTATGAAGAAGGTGGTTACTTAACGGAAAGAGTTAGACACCGTCCTTATTCAGTCATTTTACTAGATGAGCTAGAAAAGGCGCATCCAGATATTTTTAATATTTTACTTCAAGTATTAGATGATGGACGTTTAACCGATAATAAAGGTAGAACAATAGATTTCCGAAATACTATTATTATTATGACCTCTAATTTAGGTTCCGACATGATTCAAGAAAACTTTAAAGAATTAACTCATGAAAAAATGAAAGAGGTAATTTTTAATATAGTGAATCAACATTTTCGTCCTGAATTTATTAATCGTATTACTGAAATAGTAGTATTTCATCCTTTAGATGAAAACCATCTAAATGCAATAGTAAAACTTCAAGTACACAAACTAAATCAACGCTTAAAAGAACAAGGTTATCAAATTGATATTTCTAATAAGGTATTAGAATTTTTAGTTAAAAAAGGTTTCAATCCTTTATATGGAGCAAGACCTTTAAAAAGAATGATACAAAATACTCTTGAAAATCTTTTAGCAAGAGAGATTTTATCCGGAAAAATTACCATTGATAAACGTATAAAAATAGATTATATCCAGGGAAAATTAGTTTATTATTCTTCTTAACGATCGATATATCCAGCATCATTTAATGTCGGTGATTTAGCAGCTTTTCGAGCTAATTCATCACAATGCTCATTATTAGCATTTCCGGAATGTCCTTTGATCCAATGCCATTGGATCTCATGATTATTTAATGTTTTATCAAGACGTTTCCATAAGTCTATATTTTTTACTGGATGTTTATTATATGTAAGCCAATGAGTTTTTTTCCAATTGTAGATCCAATATTTTATTCCTTGTTGTACATATCTACTATCAGTAGTGATTTGTACCATACATCTTTTTTTTAATAATTCTAATGCTACAATCACAGCTATAAGTTCCATACGATTATTAGTAGTTAAATAAAAACCTGCACTGAGTGACTTTTTATATTCTCCATAATGTAATATTATACCATATCCTCCCGGTCCGGGGTTTCTTAAACAAGAACCATCTGTAAAAATGTTGACTATTTTATACATTTAATTTTATGAAAAAATCCATCACAAGAAAAATTGTTTTAGATATTGAAACTACAGGAATGAATAAATTTGGTATATGTCATGAAGGACACCGAATTATAGAGATAGGTGCTGTTGAAATATCTTATAGAAATTTTACGGGCAATAATTTTCATACTTATTTAAATCCTAATCAATTAATAGATTCTTTTGCAACTTCTATTCATGGCATTACTAACGAATTTTTATTGGATAAACCTTTTTTTCATCAAATTGTAGATCAATTTTTAGATTATATCGAAGGAGCAGAATTAATTATACATAATGCTGCTTTTGATATTGGTTTTATTAATTATGAATTGAAGATGTTGTCTCGTAATCTTCCAAAAATTGAATCATTATGTTCTATTACAGATACACTTTTATTAGCCCGAAAATTATTTCCAGGAAAAAGAAATAGTCTTGATGCGCTTTGTAGTAGATATCAAATCAATTATAAACAAAAAAGGATTAAACATGGTGCTCTATTAGATGCTGAAATTTTAGCTGATATTTATTTAGCTATGACAGGTGAACAGATATCATTAAATTTTTGTAACAATATTAATAAACCTTTAAAAACAATGCTTTCAAATCAAGTTATGCCTGTACTACGTGTTATTAAAGCTAGCAAAGAGGAAAGTATTCTTCATGAAGATTATTTAAATCTTATGGTAAAAACTGGCATCTGTTTATGGCATATTAGTAAATAGTATGTTCACTAACTATAAAATATTTTTTTGACGAAATGATAAAAACTATAGTCAAAAACTCTATTTTTAAAATCCTAATAAAGATTATAATTGATAAATATGTATTGAAACCAAAGAAAACTCTTACGATCTCTGAATAACACTTAATGATAATTAATAGAATTAATTTCTCTTGAATTTTTAGAGATAATCCTTAATAAATATTGAAATATTTACGGGGCTTCGTTTACTAAAGCTACAATTAGCCGCTATACTTAGTTAGTTATGAGAAAAAAGAAGCATCATAATTATTTTAATAACTCAGGAGGTTTATCATGACTTATCGTTCTTTTTCCTTAATTCCTGGAATCACTGATAATCTTTTTTCAGATCGTTTTGATCGTATGGATCGATTATTTAGTCGATTAACAGGTGATGTTCCTTTATCTGATTCTCCATGTTATAATCTTATTCAGATGGATGAAAATCATTATAGTCTTACAGTAAGTGTACCGGGATATAAAGAAACGGATTTAGATATTACTTTACAAAACGGACAACTTACTATTAGTGGTAAGCATCAGTGTAAAGATAAAGCAAAAATGAAAGAAGATAGAAAGAATGTTAAGTGGTTACATAAGGGAATTTCTTTAAACGAATTTAGTCTTAGTTTTAATCTTCATAATCGTGTAAAAGTACAAAATGCTCAGTTAGAAAATGGATTATTAAAGCTTGAATTAGAATATGAAATTCCTGAAGAACATAAACCACAAAAGATAAGTATCGAATGTCAAGGTAATAACAACAGAATTATGCAATCTCAGCAAGGATTAATGAAAAATAAATAATTAGTGGAACAAATATAACCCCACTTAGGGGTTATATTTGTTCCTTATCGTGTTGTAAATATTCTAACATGGAATTAATTTGTTCAATTTTTATTCTATTATAAATATTACGAAACACTGAAATTCTATGATTTAACAATGGATAATTGATCTTATTCCAATCCAAATTACAGAGTAAAAATTTTTCTGAACGTTCAGTAATAGTAGGAATGATGGGTTTTAGGAAAGTCATTAATACTCTAAATAGATTTAATCCCAGAGTACATATAGATTGCAATTGTCGTAAATCACTATGGTTTTTATTATTAACTAATAACCATGGTTTTTGTTCGGTTATATAACTGTTAGCTAAATTAGTTAGAAACATGATTTGTTGAATAACTTGACTAAATTCACGGTTGACAAAAGCATCTTCTATTATTTTGGCGGTGTTAATAAAAATCTCATATAATTGAGGATTTTGTAATTCACTACCCAACCAACCGGAAAAATATTTATTAATAAAACTTGCAGTTCTAGCTGCTAAATTTATTATTTTATTTACAAGATCTGTATTTATGCGTTGTATAAAATCTTCTAAATTTAAATCAATATCATCTATACCAGAAGAGAGTTTAGTAGCATAATAATAACGCAAACTGTCAGAGTCTAAAAATTTTAACCAAGTACTAGCTTTAATCAAAGTATTTCTAGACTTAGACATTTTGATTCCATTCACTGTGACATATCCGTGTACAAAGATATTAGTTGGTTTACGAAAACCACTGGCTTCTAATATGGCTGGCCAGAAGAGACTATGAAAATAAATAATATCTTTTCCGATAAAATGAGATAAATTCACTGTCGAGTTAGGTTTCCAAAATTCATCAAAATCTATATTTTTTCTTTTATTGCATAAATTTTTAAAAGTACTTATATACGCAAGAGGTGCATCTAACCAAACATAAAAATATTTATCAATCATATCAGGAATTTTAAAACCAAAATATGGAGCATCACGTGATATATTCCATGGTTGAAGACCAACCTTAAACCATTCTTGCAGTTGGTTAACTACTGGTTTTGATAAACAACCCGAACTAATCCAATTTTTTAACATTTTAGTAAATAATGGAAGATCAAAAAATAAATGTTCAGAGGTACGTAAAATTGGAATACATCCAGTTATTACTGATTTAGCATTAATTAAATCAGTAGGATTATAAATAGATCCACAAATTTCACAATTATCACCATACTGTTCTGAGGCTTTACAAATCGGACAAGAACCTTTAACCAAACGATCAGGTAGAAACATTTTTTTTTCTGGATCATATAATTGGTTTAATATTGATTTTTTAATCAATCCTTGCTGTTGTAATTGATTATAAATAATTTTTAACAGTTTATGATTATCCTGAGTATGTGTTGAATGATAGTTATCATAACTAATATTAAATTCTGCCAGATCTTTTTTATGTTGTTGATATACTTTATAAATCATCTCTTCAGGATCTAAACCACATTCTTGTGATTTTAATAAGATTGCAGTTCCATGTGCATCATCAGCACAAATGAAAAAAATTTCCTTTTCACGCATTTTTTGATAACGAACCCAAATATCAGCTTGAATATGTTCAAGCAAGTGTCCTATATGAAGAGAACCATTGGCATAAGGTAATGCACATGTCACTAAAAATTTTTTGTTAATATTCATTATAAATTCTAAATTAGGAGAAGCGTACAATACATAACGGGATTATTATGATGCTACAACCAAAGGTTTAATGTATAGCAAAAACTTTAAATGCTTCTTCTCCATACCTTTTAATAAAAACAATGATATAACATTTTTACCTCTTTTCATAAATTTTTATGTAAATTAGGATAATAAATGTATTGTAAATCATCTTGAAAAAAAACAAGCTCCGGCGGAGAAACTAAATTTCTCCTTTTGCCGTTTGAGGAATATTAAGTATTAATAAGGCAAAATTTAGTTCAATGTTAGTGGAAACAGGTATCCAAACTAAATAACCATCACCAAGTGCTATATTAATGGATTGCGCTTGATTATTTTCTATAAAATTTACATGCAATTTAATATTTTTATGTGGCGAGATAATTTCAACACTATCTCCTTTATAAAATTTATTTTTTACTGCTACTTGTGCTAATTCTCCTTTACGTTTTCCAGTAAATTCGCCTACAAACTTTTGTGTTTTAGAGATAGAAGAACTGTACAAATAATTTTGTCTATTTTCATAATTATGACGAGAGAAAAATCCTTCGGTATAACCTCTATGCGATAATCCGTCGAGCATGTCTAATAAAACCTTATTAAAAGATTTTCCCGATATAACATCATCAATCGCATTCCGATAAATTTGTGTAGTTCTAGCACAATAATAAAATGATTTGGTTCGTCCTTCTATTTTAAGTGAATGTATACCAATCTTCATTAAACGTTCTATATGTGTTATGCCTCGCAAATCTTTTGAATTAAAAATATAAGTTCCATGTTGATCTTCGAAAGATGTCATATATTCTTCTTGTTCTAATCCTTCAGGATTTTTTATCAAAAATAATTTGTTTGTGGTTTTAGATGCATGAGGAAGAACGATATTTCCTATATCATCTTCTTTTCCTTCTTCAACTTTATATTTCCATCGACAATTATTGGTACATGCTCCTTGATTAGAATCTCGTTTATTAAGATAACTAGATAATAAACATCGTCCGGAATATGCCATACATATTGAACCATGAATAAACACCTCTAGTTCCATATCTGGAACACGGTCATGTATCTCTTCAATTTCTTCTATAGATAGTTCTCTTGATAAGATTACTCTTTTTAAACCCATTCGATACCAAAATGATACTGCAGCCCAGTTGACTGTATTAGCTTGTACTGAGAGATGAATAGGAATTGTAGGAAAAGAATCTTGGATCAACATTACCACCCCCGGATCTGAAACAATTAGAGCATCTGGTTTGAGATCAATGATAATTTTTAAATCCTGAATTAGGGTGTTTATTTTTGAATTGTGTGGAGTAATATTTATTACCACATAAAAATTTTTTTTTAATATATGAGCTTCATTGATGCCTATTCGTAAGTTGTTATAATTAAATTCATTATTACGTACTCGTAAACTATAACGTGGAGATCCCGCATACACCGCATCTGCACCATAAGCAAAAGAATAACGCATATTTTTTAAGGTGCCAGCCGGAGAAAGTAATTCAGATTTGAACATAATCAATTTTTTCTTAGAAAAATTTTTGTAATATAAATAATATTAAGTATTGTGATTCATGTAAATGGCATTATTATAACATTTAATTAGTATAATTATGTATGTGTAAGGAGAAAAATTATGATGAAACGTTTTGGTCTTTTTATGATTACAAATTGTAGTGTAATGTTTATAATTGGAATGCTTCTACTAATCATGGGTATTCATTCTCGTAATATTATAGAACTTATAGCATTAGCTACGGTTACGGGTTTTGGAGGATCATTTATTTCTCTAGTGTTATCAAAAAAGATCGCTTTGAAGGCAGTAGGTGGAAAAACTATTACCAAACCTTCTGATGAAACTGAACAATGGCTTATGAAAACCATTTCAACACAAGCTAAAAAAATGCGTATTAGAATGCCTCAAGTCGCTATTTATCCGGCAGCAGATCTTAATGCTTTTACTACTGGTGCTCATCACAATAATTCCTTAATTGCAGTATCTACCGGTTTATTAAAAGATATGAATAAGGAAGAAGTAGAAGCAGTTTTAGCTCATGAGATGACTCATATTTCTAATGGTGATATGGTAACTATGACTTTACTTCAAGGGATAGCTAATACTTTTGTATTTTTTCTTTCTCATTTATTAAATCTATTTGTTTCTTCAGGGAATCGTGTTCCTAATAATCTTATTACTCCTACTTCTTCAAATTATTTAGGAGGTTTTGTGGTTTCAATATTACAATCAGCAGTAGGTTTTATTGCTAATATTATTATAATGTGGTTTTCACGTAAACGCGAATTTTATGCGGATGCGGGTGCAGCTAAATTGGCCGGACGTGAAAAAATGATTGCTGCGTTGCAACGTTTAAAAACTAGTAGTATTGAACCTCCAAAAGCACTCAGTACTCTAAGGCCTTTCTGTATTAATGGTGGTAAGAATAATAATGTAGTGAGGAGACTTTTTAAGTCACATCCTTCTCTAGAACAACGTATTAAAGCACTACGGACTTTAAAATATCTTGGATGAAATCTAGGATTAATAAAATCATGCGAATATTAGCAATTGATACATCTACTAAGGTATGTTCGGTAGCATTATTTAATAAAGGAGAAATCCGATCAGTAGTCAGGTCTTCTTCGAAAAAACCTGCTGAAATAGTTTTATCTATGATACAAAATCTTCTCAGCGAATCAGAAATCTATTTAAATCAACTTAATGCTTTAGCATATAATCGTGGACCGGGAAGTTTTACGGGATTGCGTATTGGAATTAGTATAGCTCAGGGAATTGGATTAGGATTAGATTTACCTCTGATTGGAATATCTTCATTAGCAGTATTAGCAGAAAATGCTTGGCATCTCACGAGAATTAAAAGAGTATTAGTTGCACTTAATGCGTATATGGGACAAATCTATTGGGCAGAATATCAAAGAATAAATTTGTCAAATTCATGTTGGAAAGGAGTTGAAACCGAGACCATTCTTAACCCATTAGAAGTAAAATCTAAAATATCTAACTTAAATGGTATTTGGTGTGTAGCTGGAAATGGATGGTATACATATCAATATCTAAAAGATCTCAAAAAAGTATATGTATCTACTCCAGTAAGTATACCTATAGCAAATAACATTTTACCTTTAGCTATAGTTGAATATAAAGAAGGTAAGATTTTTTCAGCTGATTGTAGTAGTGTTGAACCGTATTATATACGTAATGATTTATTATGGAAAAAGTTACCAGGACGTACTTAAAAGATTTAGTAAGTTATCTAGTAGTTATACTACTAGATATAGACAAACAATTATTGAATAGTTAATAAATTAAGATATGCTCTAATTATTAATTGAAAAACGTGCACTTAGAGCTTGTCTTTTAGATAAACCCTTTTAAAAATCGAGAAGTTATGATCGTTAATAATAACATATAAATATATATCATATATTTTCATAACGAATTGAAGATTATTTTGTAATGCAAAAAAATTTTGTTGGTTTTTTATCAATTATTTGAAATATTTTTAGGAGGTTTTAATAAACCAATAATCTTATTATATAAATAATTTTTTGCGGTTTTTACGATAATGAGAGTGTTCTTTTGAAATTGATGGAGCATATTATACAATATAAAGTATTTCATTATTATACTGAAATTGAAAATCCGAATGTCATTCGATTGAATTTAAAAAACGATTAAGAATGATTAAGGTAAGGTTATTACTAGTTTTTTCCTGTTTTTTTTGAATGTAAAAAAATATTGATCAAGTTATAAAAAAGCGATAACTTTCTTTAAAGTAAATAGAATCAAATATTCAATAAATAAAATCTCATTTTATAAGATATTTTTATTGATTGCTAATTTTACAGAAACACTAATAAAAATTATTTATATTATGTAAGGATAAATTATGAATAAAACTCAACTTATTGAGAAAATAGCGGAAAAATCCGACTTATCTAAATCTAAAGCTAAAATTGCCTTAGAATCGACTCTTGCTTCTATCACAGAATGTCTGAAAGCCGGAGAAATAGTACAAATTATTGGTTTTGGAACTTTTAAAGTTAATTATCGTGCTGAACGAATAGGACGCAATCCTCAAACCGGGCAAGAAATTAAAATAGCTGCTACTAATGTTCCAGCTTTTGTATCAGGAAAACTTTTAAAAGAAGCAGTTAAATAATCCAATCATTGATTGGCTTATAAGTAGGGGTGGATTTATTTGATCTTATCTACCCCTTTTGAAAGATTTTGTAATAATTATAGGAAATGAATTATTATTATCCATAAATTACTACTGATATGAAACTAAAAAATCAATTAAGCTTTTTAAGTATTTTTTTATTTTTAATCTATCAAATGGTTATTGCTGCTCCACTTATTAATGAAGAACAGTATGTGGCACTTAATAAACCAATCCTGGGTATTCCTCAGGTAGTAGAATTTTTCTCTTTTTTATGTCCTCATTGTTATCAACTGGAATCTATATTCCATCACAAAAAAATTTCATCACACATGAAAATGGTAAAATATCATGTTGCTTTTACAGAAAATGAATTGTTTTTAACCCAAGCATGGAGTGTTGCAATAGCTTTAGGAATAGAAAATAGTGTTATTTTACCAATATTTCAAACAATTATTAACAATAATTTTTCTTATAATGATATTCTTGAGATTTTTGTTAATTTAGGAATTTCCAAAAAAGATTATAATTATTTATGGAATAGTTATACTATAAGATTATTGAGTTTAAAACAGGAACAATTAGCTCAACGGATAGGACTGCAAACTATTCCCACCATAGTTATAAATGGAAAATATCTTCTGAAAAATGATGTGATAAGAGGATTTTATGATTATAAAACAATTATTACCTATCTTTACAATTTACACTAACTTCAGTTTATAATTGATGAAGGTTAATTTTAATAATTTAGAGTCTTTTTTGTTAATTGATGGGACTTATTATTTTTATAAGGCTTATTATGGTTTACCAGCTTTAACTAATAGTATAGGAGAACCCACGGGTGCAATTTATGGAGTATTAAATATGCTTGATAATTTATTAAAAAATTATCATCCTAAATATATGCTAGTAATTTTTGATAGTGCAGAAAAAACTTTTAGACATAAATTATTTACCCCATATAAATCTAATAGACGATCTATGCCTTACTCATTACAGCTTCAAATCCAACCTTTATATAAGATAATTAAGTCTATGGGAATTCCTATATTCTTAGCGTCTGGAGGAGTAGAAGCTGATGATATTATTGGTACTTTAGCAGAATCTATAGCATGTCAAGGAGGAACCGTTTATATAGATAGCAATGATAAAGATATAGCACAATTAGTTACATCCAAAATTTTCGTAATAAATACAAGCGATAATACACTTATAGGACCATCAGAAGTATGGCATAAATATGGAGTACCTCCTAATTTAATTATTGATCTTATAGCTTTAATGGGTGATCATTCAGATAATATTCCGGGTGTTCCTGGTGTAGGAGTAAAAACAGCACAAAAGTTATTAAATTATATAGGTAATATTAACCAAATTTTTTCTAATCTATCTAAAGTAACCAAACTATCTTTTCCGGGTGTTAAAAACTTAGCATTTAAGTTAGAACAATCTAAAAACCTGGTATTTCTTTATCGTATTCTTGCTACTATCAAAACTAATCTTCCGATTAAAATCAATTATGATCAATTAATAGTGAATCCACCCAATCTTGAAGAATTTTTAACATGGTGCAAACATTATGAATTTACAAATTGGATCCATAAGATAAAAAAAGATTTTTGTAATCGATAATGTATAAAAATATTATAATAGATAAAACCACCTTTTTATTATGGATTAAAAAACTCGAAAACAGTTCTTTATTTGCTTTTCATCTTAATGCAAATATTCAGAATGGCGGTGAAATAATTGGATTATCTATAGCAATAAATATAGAAGAAGCCGTTTATTTATCCTTATTAAAAAAGGATGTTCAAACGTTATTACAATTAAATTTAGAAACAGTATTACTGTATTTAAAACCAATATTAGAAAATAATAAAATTCACAAAATTGGGCAAGATCTTAAAGGTTATTATAGAATACTAAAACTATATCAAATTGAATTATCGGGTTGTTATTTTGATCTTCAAGTTGCATCCTATGTAATAAACTCTTTAGCTATTAAAAATAATATAAATTTTTTGATGGAACATTGGTTACCTAAAGATAACAATGCTTCAGAATTACAAAATGCTGCTCAGATAACTTTAAAAATTTTTTTTAAAATCTGGAAAAGATTGAATCGTGAGTTAGCTCTTAAAGATCTTTTTGATAACTATGAAATGCCATTATTAATGGTTCTTTCACATATAGAATCTAATGGAGTTAGGATAGATACAGATTTTTTAGAATCTTTTTCATATCAATTAGCTTCTCGTCTTCTATCATTAGAAAATCTTGCATATAAAATAGCCGGTGAATATTTTAATCTTGCTTCGCATAAGCAAGTAAAAAATATTTTTTTTAAAACCCATTCAAGTTTTAGAAAAACTTCGGGTGCTTGTATCTCAACTAATGAAAAAATATTAGGTAAATTAGCTAAATATTCTCCTTTAGCAAAACTAGTTTTAGAGTATCGTAGTTTAGCAAAACTAAAAAACTCTTATACTGATAAACTACTACACTTGACCAATCCAAATACCAGAAGAGTACATAGTTTTTATAACCAAACGTTAACTACTACTGGTCGTATTTCTTCTAGTACTCCCAATTTACAAAATATCCCAATTCGTAATGAAGAAGGAAGAAAAATACGTCAGGCTTTTATTGCTCCCAAACACTATAAGATAGTATCAGCAGATTATTCACAAATGGAATTACGCATTCTTGCTCATTTATCTCATGATAAAACCCTGATCAATTGCTTTTCTAATCAAGAAGATGTTCACTGTTTTACAGCAGCTGAACTTTTTGGCATTAAAAAATGCAAAGTTAGTCTAAATCAACGACGTCAGGCTAAAATAGTGAATTTTGGGATAATTTATGGTATTAGTGCTTTTGGGTTATCAGATCAGCTTAATATTTCTATTAAAGCGGCACAAAATTATATTGATAGATATTTTCAACGATATAATGGGATCTTAAGTTATATTAATCAAATCAAACACATAGCTAAAAAACACGGATATGTTAGTACAATTACTGGGCGAAAAATTTATATTCCGCAAATATATTCAACTAATAAAATTCTTCAAAAAGCTGCATTACGTAGTGCTATTAATGCACCTATACAAGGAACAGCTGCAGATATTATTAAATTAGCCATGATTTCTTTAGATCATTGGATTAATAAAAATTATTATCATGAAAAAGTTAAGATGATTATACAAGTTCATGATGAATTAGTCTTTGAAGTAGAAGAATCAATCTTAGAAAAAGTTCTAAAAATTATTCGTGAATTTATGGAAAATAGTATGACTTTAGAAGTCCCTCTTTGTATAAACATTGGGGTAGGTAATAATTGGGAACAAGCTCATTAAGAATCTTTGAATTGATCTAATTGAGTTCAGTGAGATTATGCGGAATATGATGACAATTAATAAAATTATTATGCCCAGAGCGGGAATCGAACCCGCATAGCTATTATATTGCTGAGGGATTTTAAGTCCCTTGTGTCTACCAATTCCACCATCCGGGCTATTGATTTGATTAGGCGCGTCTCGGAATTGAACCGAACTGTACGGATTTGCAATCCGCTGCATTACCACTCTGCCAACGCGCCGTATATATCTAATCTGGTTAAAAATTCCATATGTATGTGATTAATTTCTATTTGAGTACAATGCAATAAATTCCTACAAAAAATTAGTCATTAAGATTAAGAAATCATAATTCATCGGTGTTTTATATAAATAAAGATACAATGATTTGTAATTTTATTCAATAAATACTTTTTTTAAGTTTTTGAATGATTAGTTTTCAATCGGATCTACATCTAATGACCATTGAATTTTTTTAATTATAGGTAATTTAACAATTTTTTTAAAATTACATTTAATAATTTGTTGTAATTTCCTACGTACAGGATGCTGTAGAAGCAATTGCCATCGATATTTTCCATCACACTTACTTTGTAATGCAGGAATTGGACCCATAAGCATAAATTGTGTATCAGTAATAGTATGATTATTAAAGAGATCACGTATTTGATTAAGAAAAATTTGTGCTTGATGGTTGTCATTATCTTTAGCTCTAATTATTACATGGCTAGTATAAGGTGGTAATAATACTATTCTTCGTTCTTTTAATGCTTCATCAGCAAAAGACTCATAACCTTGATATAACAATTTTTGTAATAAAGGATGATTGGGATAATAGGTTTGTAATAATACCTCGCCATATTGTTTACCACGACCTACACGGCCTGCTACTTGTGTATAAAGTTGCGCAAACTTTTCAGATGAACGAAAATCACCTGAAAATAATGCTCCATCAACATTTAACAGAGCTACTAAGGTAACCTTAGGGAAATGATGTCCTTTAGCTAACATTTGTGTACCAATTAAAATTCTCGTACCTCCTTGTAAAATTTCGTCGAAATGGTATTCGATTTTTATTTTGTTACAATTTATTGTATCGCGATCAATACGTGATATTGGTATCTTAGGAAAAATATTTTTTAGGGTGGATTCTATTTGCTCAGTACCAATTCCTAATTTAATTAGATTGGGTATTCCGCATTGTTCACAAATTTCTGGAACTGGATTAGTTCTATTACAATAATGACAACTTAATTGTTTATATTCTTTATGGTATGTAAAATTATGATCACATGGATTACATTTAGCAATCCATCCACAATTTTTACAAACTATGGAGGTTGAAAAACCCCGTCTATTTAAAAATACTAATACTTGATTTTTTTTTTGTAAATGCCAAGTGATTTTTTTTATTAAAAAATCAGATAGACCTCGTAATACTTTGGTTTTTTTTAAATCAATCAAATGTTGCGTATACCATTGTCCTTTAGCGGCTCTTTGTTTCAGTTCTAAAATTTTATATTTTCCTAATTTCACATTATATAAGGTTTCTAGTGATGGAGTAGCTGAACCCATTACTATAGGAATATTCATTTTTTTTGCTAATAATACTGCTAAATCTCTTGCTTGATATTTCCATCCTTTTTGTTGTTTATAAGAACTATCATGTTCTTCATCAATTATAATTATTCCCAGACATAAGAAGGGAGTGAAAATAGCTGATCTTGTACCTATAATAATGGAAATTTGTCCTGTACGAACTTTCATCCAAATATTCAAACGTGTATTTTTGTTAAGACCTGAATGTATTACTTCTATTGGTATATTAAAACGTTCTTTAAAACGTCTAATGGTTTGAGGTATCAAACTAATTTCCGGTACTAATATAAGTGCTTGATGACCTTTTACAAGAATATGACTAATGATGTTAAGATATACTTCAGTTTTTCCTGAGCCAGTAATACCAGCTAATAACCAAGCAGTAAAATTATCGGAAATATTACATATATTTTGAATAGCTATTTTTTGTTCATTATTTAATGATAATGTGGTTTTAATTTCAGTAAATATTAAAGTATTATTAGTAGTCATTTGGTCGTTTAAAAACTCTGAATCAAGAGGGGTAATTTTTTGACCTTTTCGTAATAACAATGGAATAGATAAAAATAATACTTTACCTAAAGGGTAATGATAATAATCTGCAGCCCAAAACAAAAGACTCCATAATTCTTTATTAAATAAAGATCGATTATCAATAATAAAATTGACATTTTTTAATTTTTGTATAGGAATAGAACTATTATTTTTAATATTTACGATTATTCCAATACTATTACGATTTCTACCAAAAGGTACATTAACTCTAGTACCTATGAGAGGTTTGAGATTGATAGGAACAAGATAATCAAAGTATTGTTGAATACTAAGAGGTAAAACAACCTGAATAATGAGCATATATTGATTGTCTATGAATTATTTATAAAATGTTAAGATTCCATTCCAGAGGTTAAATATGAAAAAAAATATTCATCCGAATTATACTTTAATTACTGCCACATGTAGTTGTGGTAATTTAATAAAAATTAGATCTACATTAAAATCTAATCTATTTTTAGATGTATGTTATAGATGTCATCCATTTTATACGGGAAAACAACGTTTTATTGATACGAAAGGTCGAGTTGAAAAATTCAATAGACGTTTTAATCTTACTAATAAATAAAAAAATTGAATAAATAGATTGTAAGATTGTTTGAAAAGGTGTATATTATAAAGTTCGAAGAATTATTGTTCTTTAT